>CAZPTF010000672.1:0-1130 GCA_964589015.1 uncultured Anaerolineae bacterium | reverse complement strand
TGATCACCAGGAAATAGTTGTCCAGCAAGCCGACCTGGACCAGGACGGGGAGGATGGTGAGCAAGACCAGCATGAACAGGTGGAAGGGGAATGCAAATGGATACGCCTTCTGAGGAAGCAGGTAATGCCACCTGCGCCGTGCTCCATGACGAGCCCACCACCGGCCGGATCGCGATCTATTACGGCGGTGCGGACACGGTCACAGCCCTGGCGTTCTGCAGGTTGGATGAGGTGCAGGCGTGGCTACGGCCAATGCGATGGTGTGATTCGTGGGGCGGTTGTGTCCTAATGGATGAGTTTCGAATTGGGTGGGTTGGCTCCGCCAACCCACCCTACCTCTTTTTTCTTTCAATGCCCTTTTTGACATATCTTTCGAGGAACTTCCAAGCATCCAAAGCCACCATCTCTCCAGCTGTTGGATCTGTTAGATCGAGATTTCTTTTGGCGAACATCTGTAATAATGAATAACGCCGGTAACTTATGATTGGTTTCACACCAGAAAAATATAGGTTGTAGAGTGCTTTATGAAATGCATCAAGAAAAGCAAAAAGCTTCTCTAGCTCAGCAAATGAGGTATTGCCGTAAAGGTTGGTTTTCTTATCGATGTTGATTCGTTCATGGTGTGCAAGAACCTTATCTCGTACAGGTTTATAATTTTGCAAATACACACTATTCCATTTGTACACATATCCGCAGAGACGTTGCCAATCTTGAGGTTGAGGTTTGTATATACTGATCTTTTCTCTTGATCTATTTGCCCATCGAGGTGACGAACTTTTAAAAAGGTGGGAGTTGTTTTCTATAATTTTCAGTAACCTAAATATGTTGTGTGTTTGTTCATCTCTATCAAATACTCGACCTAGAGCGATAAACATGGAATCTCTGAGCGCTACCATAATAGTATTCCAAAACATCAAATTTTGAGTCAACAGAGAGTAAATAGCTTTTTCTCGTGTTGAGCTGTAACTGATTAACTGGAATGTATAAAAGAGCTGAGCGGCCGTTTCAGTGTCCACTCGAAAAGCTTCGAGTTCCTCTTCGAATTGTTTCTCTGTGATGGTCATATGCTCTTTTCCTCTGCCGCCCAATCCTTTAAATATTATACACCAGCATAATCCCCACCTATGTCC
>CAZPTF010000671.1:0-1199 GCA_964589015.1 uncultured Anaerolineae bacterium | reverse complement strand
GATGGCGCGGACCCAGCGCTCTAAGGTTTCGAGATCGAAGCCTGTGTCTTCGGCACATTGGTTGAAGAGGTATAAAGGATTCTTAGGGGTGAATACCAAATCGTTGAGAAGTTGGGCTTGTTCTTCATTTACGGCGAAGTTTGTAGCGTTGGGAAATGTTATGACCTCCAACGATTTGAGGACGGGATGGTCCAGGAGATCTGTTCGCCTTATCCTCTCAGGCAGTACATGATCGATACGGAGAGAGACCTTAAGCTTTTCTTCGGAGAATTTCTCAGCATTTCGGATGAATTTCCTCTCGCTATAGTCATCGTAAATATGATTCGGATCTGAAAGAACCGTAGCAACCGCAAGAATGCCAGCGTACTTTCCCGATTCCCAGAGATAGACCCTATCTTTAGCATGTATCTTTTTTTTGTACTGATTAACTGCCCACGTTATCTCAGCTAACTCGCTTATCGCTCCTGCGAGGTCGTAATAGTCAGGATTGGACTGGAAGATCCAGTAAGATGTTTCCCTCCGATCGAAAATTTCTTCAGCAATATTCGATTGATGCTTATTTCGCCATGGAGATCTTTTCCAGTCTTTGAATTTGTTCGCAATATGATTTAGAGCCTCTTCATAAGCATTGAAGATCTCGTCTCCAGAGGACATGGCCATATCAATTGGTATTTTGTAGTTTCTTATGTCGGGGTCATCCTCATCTTGAGCAAAAACGAATGATACAAAACTTTCGTCCAAAATCTTTTGATTTGATGAAAGTGTTATCGTAACGCTATCCGAAGCGTGATCTTTTGAGCCATTGAATCCCAGAACCAACCACGGGCCAAAAATCAGATGGAGAGTTCTTCCACCGGATCTTATAGGTATTGTGATCGAAAACCGTTCATCATCGAGACTCTCGATCCCCAGACGGTCAAGGGTCGTCTTAAGCAAATCAAGAGCCCATTCTGCCTCACTTTGGTCTCCGAATATCTTCTCACATATTTTAGCAAAGATTTCTGAATTTCCATCGAGGTCGTATCTCTTGATCGCCACCATCCAGTGAGTGAACATGTCGAAGAGATCGTCTGATCTAATTCCAGAAATCCCAAACTCGCTAATGTCGTCTGAGAAGCCGTTTACCAGTGAACGTGCCGTTTCGTTGATCGAGGGGTAATCTGTCAGACTTGACGAGTAAGAGGTGCCCGAGAAGTAAT
>CAZPTF010000670.1:0-1522 GCA_964589015.1 uncultured Anaerolineae bacterium | reverse complement strand
CAACGTGCGCCGTTCGGTCTCATTCTTCGCGATGAACGGGTGAAGCACTCCCACGCCCAGGTCGAAACCATCGAGCACGGCATACACCGTGAGCAAAACGCCGACGAGAATGAACCAGATCACTTGCAGTGTCATGCTGCCACCTCCTGAGCGACGAGGCCCCCTTCAGGGCCACGGCGAATCGTGCGACCGAGCAAGAAGAGCGTCAGTGCAAACAGCAGGGCGTACACCACGGTGAACAGGAGAATCGTAGCCAGAATCTGCTCCGCCGGCACCACCGCGGAGATGGCGTCGACGGTACGCAGCTCGTTGTACACGATCCACGGCTGCCGCCCGACCTCCGCCGCGATCCAACCGACTTGCGTGGCGAGCAACGGCAGAAACGACGAATAGAGCAGCAGATTGAGCACGAGACGGCTGTCAGCGAGCCGCTTGCTGGCGTGCAGGTAGAGCGCCAGCAGCGTCAGCACGATGAAATACATACCCAGCGCGATCATCAGGTGGTAGGAATAGAACGTCAGCGTCAGCGGCGGCCATTCGTCTTTCGGGAAAGCTTTCAGCCCGACGATTTCCGCGTTCGGATCGAAGTGGACCATCAGGCTGAGCAGCTTCGGGATGCCGATCTCGAAGTGTGTCACCTCCTGCGCCGCATCGGGGATGCCGAACACCGACATCGGCGCGCCCGGCGTGGTCTCGAACAGCCCTTCGAACGCCGCCAGCTTGACCGGCTGCGTCTCCGCGACCTGGACGGCGTGGTAGTGGCCGGTGAACAGCCCGAGCAGCGAGAAGATGACGCCGATCACCAGCGCGATGGACAGCGAGCGGCGCGCGAACTCGACGTGCTGCTTCTTCAGCAGATACCACGCGCAGATGCCGGCGACGAAGAACGAGCCGGCAACGAGCGACGCGACGATGGTATGCGTATAACGCGGCAGCGTCGACGGGTTGAACGCCGCGGCCCAGAAATCGGTCAGCTCGGCACGGCCATTGACGATGTGATAGCCCGCCGGCGTCTGCTGCCACGAGTTGGCGATGATGATCCACAGCGCCGAGAGCGTCGAACCGATCGCGACGAGCAGCGTCGAGAGCCAGTACACGCCCTTCGAGACCCGTCCGCGTGCGAACAGCAGCACGCCCAGGAAGCTCGATTCCAGGAAGAAGGCAAACAGCCCCTCGGCGGCCAGCGGTGCCCCGAAGATGTCCCCGACGAACCGCGAATAGGCCGCCCAGTTCGTTCCGAACTGGAACTCCATCGTGATCCCCGTCGCCACACCGACCGCAAACAGCAGCCCCAGAATGTGGATCCAGAACCTGGACATTGCCTGGTAGACCGCCTGGTTGGTGGTCAGGTAGCGGTATTCGACCCACACGATGAACCACGCCAAACCAATGCTGAGGGGTGGATAGAGGAAATGAAACCCGACCGTCAGTGCAAACTGGATCCTGGCCAGCAAGACAGCATCCATACAGTATACCCTCCTCCCTGTCTGATCCGGCACATCTCTGTGACCCGGACGAAGCC
>CAZPTF010000669.1:0-1525 GCA_964589015.1 uncultured Anaerolineae bacterium | reverse complement strand
CGGTCCGCCCAGGCACAGCAGTCCCTGACCAACGCCGGTGGCGTCGGAGATTGGCCCAGTCTCGACCAACAAGAAGATTTTCGTGTGTGCCTGGCAGGTCACGCTGAAAACGTGACCTGTCCACTGTTCGCTGGCCTCTCAAAGATCCTGGACGTGCCCTCTGCGCTAATGGCATATCAGCCCGGGTGGGCCGGCCAAACGGTGTGCTGCTTGACCTCGTTCTGAAACATCGTCTATAATGATGGCGTGTGTTGAAATGTGTAGTGACCAGTCTATGGACGAGCGACTTTGACGAGTCGCCAGGGAGAGGGCACGATGCGCATTCTGCTGAGTTTCCTCTTTGTGGTGGGTATTTGTCTCGCCGCTTGCGAGCCGGCGCAGCCTGCATCCACCCCGGTTTCGATAGCACCTCCGACCGTATCACCCGCATCCAGCGAAATGCCAGTAGCCGCGTCCGCAACGAGCGAAGCAAGCCGTGCGTCTGTGACGATCACCGGTGACGCTACCGCCGACTTTTCTCCGGTTCCCGCCACGGTCACAGATGCATCTACCGCGAAGCGCGTCACGTCGTCAGCGACAGCCGTTTCACCGGGAGTCCGCCAAACACCACCTGACACAGAGACTCCTGATCCGTTCGTGACGCAGCGCAAGCAGATGGTGGACGCTCAAATCGCCGCGCGAGGTGTCACCGACCCAAATGTGCTGGAGGTTATGCGTTCCGTGCCACGTCACGCATTCGTCCCGGAACAATATCTCGATCAGGCCTATGCCGATCACCCGTTGCCTATCGGGTACGGGCAGACCATCAGCCAGCCCTATATTGTCGCACTGATGACGGAACGGAGCGCTGTCAACCGGGGTGACCGTGTACTGGATGTCGGCACCGGTTCCGGTTACCAAGCCGCCGTGTTGGCCCAGCTCGGCGCCGAGGTCTACTCGATCGAGATCGTGCCGGAGTTGGCCGAGAGTGCAACCGCCAGGTTGAAACAGCTCACGTACGATGTCGTTGTGACGCAGGGCGATGGCTACTACGGTTGGGAGGAATACGCTCCGTTCGACGCCATCATCGTGGCGGCGGCGCCCGATCACGTTCCGCAGCCACTGGTCCTGCAGCTCAAAGATGGCGGGCGATTGGTGATTCCGGTAGGGCCGCAGGGCAACTACCAGACGTTGTGGCAATTCACGCGCAGAGGAGACGACCTCGAAGCAGTCAATCTGGGAGGCGTAGCGTTCGTGCCGCTCACCGGTGACCATTGAGCCGCCGTCTTGTGCCTGCAGCGTTCTCTCCCGGGGATGATTGCCGAACGGGAAGTTGAATCGTGCAGGAACGCGGACACCGTACGCGGTCCGCATGGCACAACGGAGCGGGTGCGCCCAGGATTTTTGAGAGGCCGACGAACAGTGGGCCGGTCGTGTTTTCAGCGTGATCTGCCAGGCTCACACCAATATCTTCGTGCCGGTCAAGACTGTGCCAATCTCCGACGCCACCGGCGTTGGTCAGGGACTGCTGTGCCTGGGCGGACCG
>CAZPTF010000668.1:0-1530 GCA_964589015.1 uncultured Anaerolineae bacterium | reverse complement strand
CCATGAGCTCGGCACGCGGTGTGATACCCATCTTCTGTGCGGTCTTGATCGTGTATTCCTGCGCTTCCCAGATCGCCGGGTGCTGCTTCTGGCCCGCCAGGCCCATGCTCATCGCGTAATCGACGGGACCAAACTGCACCATATCCACGCCGGGCACCGCGAGCAGGGCCTCCAGGTTCTCGACGGCCTGTTTCTTCTCGATCATCAGCCCCACGACAGCATCGGCAGTCGATTGCACGTAAGCGGGCGTACCCACTTCGAGCACGATCCCCACATCCCTGCCGAGCGCTACCCCGCGCAGCCCCCCGGTCTCCGGGGCTTCGGCGCGCACTGCACGGACACACTCCGCGACATCGGCCGGAGTACGCGCATCGGTGAACAGGAAGTTCTGGAACCCGGACATCGCCGCCCGGGCGGCGAGGTGGATGCGGCTCTCCTGCTGGATCTTGATCATTCCGCCCATGTTGTGAAGCTCCAGCGCGCGCCCCATGTTTTCGAGATCGTACAGATCGTATGGCGCATATTCCGCCAAAAACTCGACGTAATCGAACATCTTCGTGTGGCCGATCAGCTCGATGATGTTGGGCCACGTCGTCGACATCCGTGTGCTCAGGCTCGGTGCCCCCTGTTCGATCAATTCACGCAGTCTGTTCTTCCTCATTACGGACCAGTGTTCTCCCTTCGTTGTTTTCGGGGTCTGCAACGACACCGATACGTGCTGCACAGCCGTCGGATTGACTCATGGCGAGTCGTGGCCGGTAGCGGATTGCCCGCATAGTGATACTGCAAATGTCGAAAAGAGTCAAGTGCAGGCGCCGCAGCTCGCACTTGACTCAGTCTTGCAGGGTCAGCAACCATAAGTTGTAGTCTGTGGCACTGACGAAGGCGACCTTACGCCCGTCCGGAGAAACGGTCCAGTCATTGTTGGTGATCTTGAATGGCAGGATTGCCGGGTCGGTGAGCGGACGCGTCATGCCCGTCTCGGCGTCGAACTCGATTATCTGGTGCGCTGTCTCACCCGGACGGAATGGTACGATCAGCAGCCGGTGGCCGTCGCGCCAGCGGTAGGAACCGAACAGGTCACGGCGCAGCTGTTGTCGTGCCGTTCCGTCGGTTCTGACCACCCACAGGCCGTTGAGCGTCCTGTCCTCGTTCAGCGCGATGTAGTATGCCAACCAGCTCCCGTTACCCGAAAGCGTAGCTCCACGGAGGTTTTCGGTACGGGCCAGTTCGGTTTTTTCGCCGGCCGGCAGGGATATGGCGTGCAGGACGTCCTCTCGCGATTGGAGCGAATCGCGCGAGCTGACGAGGATGGCGTCGTCGGAAATCCACCCACCGAAACTGCCGCGGGGTAGGGTGACGACGGAGTGGGCGTTGGAGCCGTCCAGCGCGGCGGACCGGATGTCGGTGACGCGGCGTTCGACGGCGCCGTCTTCACCATTCGGGACTTCCCACACGATCCGCTCGCCGCCGGGTGAGATCGACACGGGCCGTCCGCCTGTCGGGACCGCCCAGCCGCTGCCGTCATCC
>CAZPTF010000667.1:0-1539 GCA_964589015.1 uncultured Anaerolineae bacterium | reverse complement strand
GTCTCCGCCGTGCTGCATTGCATCCAGGGACGCACGGCACAGCCGGATTCATCCGGCGCCGCATGTCTCCCCCGTCCACGGGGGAGGTTGGAGGGGGTGAGCTTCGGGCGCACGGACCGCTGGTACGCATAGCGCGGGGCTTCAGCCCCGCAGCGGATTTGGATTCCGGCGAGACTATGCTATATTGAGTACGCCGGGTCACAGCCGCGCAACAATCGTTCCGTGACAACCCAGTTGCGCGACGTGCCGGCGACCCGCACGAAAGGGGTACACGACGTTGCTGCTGGGCATCTATCTGGCGTTGCGCGAGTTGTGGCGCGGTAAGGGCAAGTTCCTGCTGTTCAGTCTGGTGATCGGGTTGATCACGCTGCTCATCCTGTTCGTCAGCGCCTTGGGCGAAGGACTGGCTAACAGCAACAAGGAATATATCGAGAAGCTCAACGCTGAACTCCTGGTGTTCCGTGAGAATTCCGATTTGAATATCCAGGCCAGCAGCGTGGATAAGGCCGATCTCCGCGCGGTCAAGCGCGTGGAAGGCGTCGCAGATGCTGGTCTCATTGGACTGAGCCGTGTCTCCATTGTGCCCGCTGTGCCCGCTGTGCCCGGCGCATCCGGTGGAAGTGCGAAGGCTGTCGACGTTGCGCTCGTTGGGGTCGAACACGGCCGGCCTGGCGAACCTCCGGTACTACGTGGGAGCAGCCTGCTGCGCAAGCGCGCCGATGAGGCGATCATCGACAGCAATGTCGCCCGGCAGAGCGGTCTCGATGTGGGCGACGAATTCACGGTCCGCTCCGTGCAGGCTGCTACCGAGGAGTTCTACTCACTGAAGGTCGTCGGCGTCACCGACAGCCGGCGCATCACGTTCAACCCGTCCATCTTCGTGCCGCTCCTGACCTGGGAAAAGGTGAAACCACAGGCTACCAGCGGGGCGGACGAGGCGGAACTGGTCTCGAACGTGATCGCCGTCAAGCTGCATGACCCCGCCACATGGCAACAGACGATGCAAAACATCAAATCGAGCGTGGACAAGGTTGATGTCGCCGATCTGGTGACTGCCTACGAGGCGACGCCGGGCTTCCAGGCACAGCAAAGCACGTTGAGCACGCAGCGCAACTTCCTGCTGCTGATCGGGGTGCTCGTCATCGGTGGATTCTTCCAGATCCAGACGCTGCAGAAAGTCCCGCAGATCGGCATGCTGAAAGCTATCGGCGCCTCGAATCTGGCGGTGGCGGTCGCCGCGCTGGTTCAGATCGTCGCAGTGACCGTAATCGGTGCGCTCATCGGCGGGATGGCGTCGTTGGGGCTATCGCTGGTTCTCCCACCTACCGTGCCGATCGTCTTCGAGCCCGCTGTGGTGTTCTCGACGATCGTCTATCTGTTGATCATCGGCCCGCTCGGTGGACTGGTGTCAATCCGCTATGCGCTGCGCGTCGAGCCGCTCACTGCGCTGGGTCTGGCGAGCTAGGGGGGAGAACATGCTACCGGTTCTGGAAACGCACACGGTCAGCAAGGTTTATCGTAACGGCGGGCAGTCTACCC
>CAZPTF010000666.1:0-1563 GCA_964589015.1 uncultured Anaerolineae bacterium | reverse complement strand
CGCGCGAAGAACATGGAATAGACGAAGGTGGCGTAGTAATCAGGCAGGTCGAGGATAAAGCGTGGCGACGCCGGGTTACACAACGCCAGGAACTCATCCCAGTCTGTCTGTGTGATCTCCCCGCTATCATTGTTCCAACGCATCCGCAGCATGGTGAGCAAGGCTACGCGCATTTCTTCATTGAGTGGTGCGTGGGCTGTGCCGGCCAGTGTCGCCGCTCGTGGATCGCAGAATCCCAGCGCGGAGAACCAATGCAGTGCGCGCAGAAAGTGCCGCTCCGCTTTCATCCCTCGTCTGAAGGGCGCATACCCGGATTAAGTGGCGTTCAGGCGTGCTTCCAAGAGCGGATAACCGGGCAAGAGCATCTGCTGAGACCAGCCGAGGATGGCGACGGTTCCCCCGCGCTTGACGACACGTTGCAGCTCACGCAGCGGCGGGAGCGGGGCGCTGGGGTGATAGCCCACACAATCCACGCTCCACGCCCAGTCAAAGGCCCCGTCCTCGAACGGTAAGTCATTCATATCTGCCGTCTGGAATGAGGTCCGGTCGTGCAGGTCGGAACATTCCGCAGCCCGCCGGGCGTAGCCGGCGAATTCAGGCAAAACGTCGATGCCAGAGACGTGCCCGGCGGGGCCAATGGCCGCAGCGAGCAACATCGTCTGCAGCCCGATCCCGCACCCGACATCCAGCCCGCGGCTGGCCAGGGGCAAGCCCAACGACGTGATGGCCGAGCGCAGCACTGGCTCGCGCAGCGGATAGGTGACGAGCAGTTGCTGTGCGTACTCGCCCATTTCCCCGCTGAACTTCTCGTCCCGTGCTGGTGCTGGATTATCCACGTCGGGCACCTCGGATGCCTAAATGCGCAGCAAGCTCAGGGCGAGAATCTGCACGTAGTCCAGGAGGTCCTGTTCCGCAACCCATTCCTCCGGCCCGTGTGCGACCTCCAGCCGGCCCGGTCCGCAGGCGACAGCCGGAACCCCACGCGCGTTGAAGTGGCGGATGTCGAGGAACCCGGGGCAGAGCAGTGCGCGTGGGGGCCTGCCCGTGACTTCGCTGATCGCCTGTGTCAGGACCTGGCAGCCGTGCGCGTCCGCCGGAGTCAACGCGGGGACCGCTTCGAGCAGCGTCTCGAACGTCACGTCGATGCCACGGCGGCGCATCTCCTCCTGCACGACGAACAGCTCGGCTCGCACGTCAGCCATTGCCTCTTCCGGAATCGGGCGGCGGTCGATAGTGAAGTGGTAGCGGCCGGGAATGATGTTGAACTTTTCGCCGCCACTGCCTTCTCCACCGATCGCCATCGTCGAGAACGCCGCCCGTGGATCTTCGACGGTGAAGGCACTCCGGCGCGTCTCGACCTGTTTGCGCAGCTCGACCAGTGCCTGGGCGACCGGCAGCATATCCTCGAAGGCGTTCCTCCCGAGATGCGGCAAAGTCGAATGGGCTGGCTTTCCTTTGACGATGACGTCCACCACGAGAGCGCCCTTGGAGGCGTTCCAGATATCGGTCGAGGTGCATTCGGGCATAATCAAAAACGCGATGTCGTCTGTCCGGATAATCCCT
>CAZPTF010000665.1:0-1583 GCA_964589015.1 uncultured Anaerolineae bacterium | reverse complement strand
GCGATGATGCCGTCCAGCGCAACGCGCACGTCCTGCGGCAATGGCTCCGGCTGGTATGTCTCGAGAATCTCCCTGGCCCTGGCGGCAGCGCGTTCGCCAAGCGTAAGACTGCCGTTGGCTCGCCACGTCTCATAGGTCGTGCGATCGAACAGCTTGGGGAACCAGTTCTCCTTGAAGTGCCGGTAGGTGTGATCGGTGCTCAGGAAGTGACCGGCGGGGCCGACCGCGTCGATGACGTCAATTGCCATCGTTTCGTCGCTGACTTCGATGCCGCCCATGATGCGTTTGACGAGCCCGGCGACCTCATCCATGGAGACGAGCATTTGCAGCGACGCGGTGAGGCCATTGTCGATGTAGCCGACGTCGTGAACCAGGTTGCCGCCGCTCAGGGCCGCGATCAGCATCCACATCCCGCCCTCGAGCGTCGCTTGCTGGTCGAACGTTTTCGAGTCCGTACATCCGGCAAAGCTGAACACAGGCAACCGGTAATAGCGCCCCATTTCCGTGAGCGCGGACATATTCAGCATGAATTCCGGCGATGCATACGTCATCGTCATGGTCCGCATGTCCATGGGGTCTATTCCGCCGCCGTAGATGAACGGAGTGCCTTCACCGGCCAATTGCGCCATCACCAACCCGCTGAGGATCTCAGCGTTCGCCTGGACGAGTCCGCCGGCCATCGTCACCGGAGCGGCGGCGCCAGTCGTCATCCCGGGCGTGTATGCCACCGGCAGGCGCTTCTCGGCCATCCACAGCAGTTTCTGGACGGACTCCACCGCGTGTTGAAGCGGCGAGATTGGTTCGGTGTACAGCGCCAGGAATGGGCTGCGCTGCAATGCCTGCGCGCCACCCGCGACCGCTTCGGCCATGGCGACGATGTCTTGCAGATTGGCCAGGTTCCACGCCGTGTAGACGATGGGCTTCTTCGTGTTGGTCACCATCGCGTTGAAATGGTAGAGGTCCGAAAGCGCCCCGTTGACGTCTGCAGCGATGCCCATGCACATCATGAAGCTGATGTTGGGCAGGAAGTCGACGACGCGGCTGGTATTTTCGACATCGGCGAGTGTGGCGGGACGACGCTCTCCACTGTAAGGATCGACGACATTCGGCGTATCTGAGCCTGTGCCATAGTAGATTTTGTTGCGTTCGAGGAACATCGCCGGGTCACCGTGGCGGTCACACAGGACGGCACGGGGCGGTGCCATGTTCACAGCCCATTCCACCAAATGGGCAGGGATGCGTACGCGTTCTCCATCGACCCAGCAACCGCCTTTCTTGAGCAGTGCGATGCCCGCCGGCTCCTTAACGACGATTCCAGTACGCCTCAGCACCTCCAGTGTAGCGAGATGGATCTCTTCGACCTGATCGTCGGACAACACCCTGAATTGAGGCGTTAGCAATGCTGTATAGTTGCTCCTGATCATAATGCCTCCCGCTGTGAATTGACCTGCGCTATGCGCGCGTGCGCGCTTCGGCGCGTTCAATGATGCTCTGCAGCTCAGCTTTGACGTCTTCAGACAGTAGTGCGGGCTGGTGTGTCTCGAGAATCTCTCTGGCCCTGGCGGCAGCGCGTTCGCCAAGCG
>CAZPTF010000664.1:0-1593 GCA_964589015.1 uncultured Anaerolineae bacterium | reverse complement strand
TTCCCATTCGCGTCCCGCTGCCGCCCGAACCTGATCGCGCTTGCGGAATGTACTACACCCAACGCAGCCACATACCCAAAACTGAGCATGTAAAGGAACAAGAAGGGGATGATGAAGTAATTGCGAGCATGCAGCGCCAACCCGATCGCCAGAGCTGCGTAGGCTGCCAGTCCCAATTCGGCCACTGTGTTCCAGTCCAGCGACAGCGCGTAGGGGTTGTCGTCCCATGTGTCTTGCCTTCTCTCGATGTGGAACTTGGGGGTGCGCATAAACTGGCTCTTCCGGCCCGTGAACGCCTCCCAGACCGCACGGCTGTTGTTCCAGGCGACCCCCGTCCCCAACAGAACCAACAATGGAAACGCGCTGAACCGCTTCGGGAACTCCGCGCGGTAGAGGGCCCACTGGGAGACCGCATACAACAGGGGCGGGCAGAAACTGACCAGACTCAGAAATCCCACGTAGCCACCGACCGAGCTGTGTGTCAAAAGAAAGGGCAACGTGAGCAATAACAGGATGACCATCAGAGGGTGGACCAGATAACCGGTCAGGTGGATCAGACCCTGCAGCCGCTTGTACCAGGGCACGTCGCTGGTTCGCAGGAGTGCTCCACCCAACTTCAGCGCCGTCTGCGTAGAGCCTTTTGCCCATCTGAATTGCTGGCGCTTGAACGCATTGATCTGTGGCGGGAGTTCTGCCGGGGCGACCACAGCCGGCAGGTAGAGAAACTCCCAGCCCTGCAATTGAGCACGATAGCTCAGGTCGAGGTCTTCGCAGAGCGTATCGTCTTGCCAGCCGCCGGCTGCTACAATACATGCTTTGCGCCACACACCAGCCGTGCCATTGAAATTCATGAACAGCCCGGAGCGGTTGCGCGCCGTCTGTTCCACGACGAAGTGACCGTCCAGCGCGATGGCTTCGGCACGAGTGAGTCCGGAATAATCGCCGTTGATGTGCCCCCACCGCGTCTGAACCAGACCCAGATTCTCTCGTTCCAGAAAGTGCGGAATCGTGCGTTCCAGGAAATCCGGTTCGGGCACGAAATCGGCATCGAAAATCGCGATGAACTCACCGCTCGCTGCTTCGAATCCCTCTCGGAGCGCACCTCCCTTAAACCCAACTCGATTGTCGCGATGGATAAGATCGATACGCAGCCCCTGCTCGCGGTAGAGACTCACCAGTCTATCCGCCAAGTCGGTGGTCGCGTCCGTGGAATCGTCGAGGAGCTGAATGTGGAGATGCTCGCGCGGGTACCGCAGGTTGGTGACCGCTTCGAGCAGACGCTCCAGCACATACATCTCGTTGTAGATCGGCAATTGAACGGTTACAGCGGGAGTTTCACGAACGTCAGGGCATGGCTGGGCTTCCTTGCTGTGCACAGCATAGAGCACCACCGAAAGGAGGGCATTCATCCCGTAGAAAGCCAGCAACATCACTGCGACTAAATAGACCACATCTATGATCAACAAACGTCATTCTCCTTGCCATGCGCAGCACGTATCAAGAGTGGCATTATACTATCAAAAGGGGTTCATCACAAGTCTTCATGTGCGTGCGAATGCGGCCAGGATGGCTGGCGACAATTGAGTCCACGAA
>CAZPTF010000663.1:0-1604 GCA_964589015.1 uncultured Anaerolineae bacterium | reverse complement strand
ACCATCACCCAGCGAGGAGGAAACAAACGCCATGACGGACAAACTGCAACTGCTGGAATCGTTGTTCAACGCACACGACTGTGCGGACTTCAGAT
Source organism: uncultured Anaerolineae bacterium (assembly GCA_964589015.1). Lineage (GTDB taxonomy): Bacteria > Chloroflexota > Anaerolineae > DAOTYC01 > DAOTYC01 > CAZPTF01. The sequence continues at coordinate 1,509 of CAZPTF010000663.1, read as the reverse complement.
GGATCGACCCACGCAACATCGTGGTCGCGCAATGGGTGCGCCTGAAGTGCCAATTCGGTTGTTCGACCTACGGACAACATGCCGTGTGCCCGCCAAACCTGCCCTCCGTAACCGACTGCCGTACCTTCTTCGACGAATATTCCCGTGCAGCGCTTTTCCACTTCGCTCGCACGGTCGAAAAGCCTGAGGATCGCCACATCTGGACCAAAGGACTGGACAAGAACCTGCTCAAACTGGAACGCGCGGTCTTTCTCGCCGGCTACAGAAAGGCATTAGCGTTCACCGTCGATCAGTGCATGACCTGCGACACCTGTACCGGGGACCGGCGGACCTGCCGGCATCCGAAGCTCGCACGTCCCACACTCGAAGGCATGGCAGTCGACGTCTTCGCGACTGTGGCTCAGGTCGGGTTCCCGATCAGCGTGCTCACAGACTACTCCGATGAAATGAACCGTTACGCGCTCTTGATGATCGAATGACCGCAGGATGCGTCCAAGCTGCTCGCGACGCTGCAGAGCTATCAAAACGCCAGGGATATTTCCGGCGAACGCGCGCGCATTCGTTACCCACTCAGCTCGCAGCACATGCTCTCGCAAAGCAGACGATACCCGTGCTCGACACAACTGATGTACGCCGAGCACGAGTCCGGATCATCGTGTCCGCCCTGATGCTCCCACGATGCGAATTTGCGGGTTCCTTCAATGGGGTGTATAATGACGCCGTGAATGATACACAATTGATACTACAAAAGGAGTCACACATGCCACTCATCGGTGTCCGGGAGTTGCGAGAACGCACCGCGGAAGTGCTTCGAAGTGTTCGCAATGACAGAACCGAATACGTGATCACATACCAGGGCGAGCCTATTGCCGTCCTTCTCCCCGTGGACGAGAAGGCGCTGGAGGAAGAGATCGTGGACGCGAGCAAACGGAATGCCTTGGGCCGCTGGCAAGCCTATGACCGGCTGGTGAAGGAAATCAGGGAATCCTGGCCGTCTGACCAGTCAACTCAGGAAATCATGGACGACGTCCGGCGGTAGTGGACATGTTCACAGTGGACGCTAGCGTCTACGTCAGCGCCATGAACTCAGGTGAGGCCGCCTCCCAGCAAAGCTACGCGTTTCTTGAAAAACTCCACGCCGGAAGACACGTGATCTATTCGCCTACGCTTCTGCTGGTCGAAGTGGCTGCAGCGATATCGCGCGCGCTGGGTGACGCCCAGCAGGCCATAGACTTGACTCAATCCATTCGTGACCTGCCGGGGCATGTCTGGATTGTCCTCGACGCAGGCTTTGCGGAAGCAAGCCTGCGCCTCGCTGCCAACTCCAGGCTGCGCGGAGCGGACGCCATCTATGCCGCAGTTGCCATGCGGCACAAGGCAGCATTGGTCACTCGGGATCGCCAGCAGATAAAGAGGCTGCGCCCCTTCCTCACAGTGATGGTCCCGGAAGAGGCGATAGAACTCCTCGTTTGACTGTACGTGCTCCTGCGCTGGAGAGCACGCCCACTG
>CAZPTF010000662.1:0-1605 GCA_964589015.1 uncultured Anaerolineae bacterium | reverse complement strand
AACAAACCGATCGAAGAACTCGAACGGCTGGCGGTGGAGACGCGGAAGTGGATCGTGCGCATGATTTCGGAATCGGGGACCGGGCACCTGGGTGGATCATTGTCCTGCGTCGAGATTCTGGTAACGCTCTATTTCCGTCAGGCGCGCGTGAATCCGGCCAACCCGCGCTGGCCTGAGCGCGACCGCATACTGCTGTCGAAGGGACACGCCGGCCCAGCGCTGTATGCGGTGCTCGCGCTGCGCGGGTACATCGACACCGCGGAGCTGTATACGCTGGACAAGCCGGGAACGCGGCTGTCCAAGCACGTGGACCGCGCGAAGTTGCCCGCATGCGATATCAGCGCCGGAATGCTGGGCCAGGGCCTGTCGATGGGCGCAGGCATGGCCTTGGGCGCGCGGTTGACCAACAAGCCCAGCCGTGTCTATGCCATCCTGAGCGATGGCGAGCAGCAGGCCGGGCAAACGTGGGAGGCGGCGATGGCCGCCGCCAAATACAAACTGGACAACCTGACGGCGATCATCGACCGCAACAAGCTGCAGGTCGACGGACCGAGCGAAGAGGTGATGCCCGTCGAACCGCTGGCGGCAAAATGGCGCGATTTCGGGTGGCACGTGCTCGAAGTCAACGGGCACGACGTCGGACAGTTGCTGCACGCCTACGATCTGGCCGTCGCGTGGAAGGACCAGCCCACGGCCATCATTGCCCATACCGAGAAGGGACACGGGTTGTCGTTCAGTGCCGGCAAGGTACAGTGGCACAACAAGGCGCTCTCGCCGGAAGAGGCGCGCCAGGCGCTGGCAGAACTGGGGGAGATCGCATGAAAGACGTACTGAATTCACATGCCGCAGAGGTGAAGGCGGACTCCCTCCACCAGGAAATGCAGCGTGACCACGCCTCGTTGTTCACGGACACCGCCCGCGCGACCTATGCGCAGGCGCTCATCGATTTGATGGACGAGGGCGTGCCCGTAGTCGTCGTCGAGGCGGATCTGATCAAGTCGTCGGGCACGGCGCCCGTCCAGGCCAGATATCCGGAGCGGGTCATCGATGTCGGCGTCGCCGAACAGAACGCGGTCGGGATGGCATCCGGCCTGGCGGACATGGGCCTGATCCCGTTCGTCGATACGTTCGCCGTGTTACTGAGCCGGCGTTGTGCCGACCAGGTTTGGATGGCGGTGGCGTTCAGCGAGCAGAATGTCAAGCTCTACGGGCTGTATTCCGGCTTCACCACCGGAACGAATGGCCCGACACACCAGTCTCTGGAAGATATCGCCATCATGCGCGCGTTCCCGAACATCGTCATCCTGGAGCCGGCGGACTGCAAAGAGATGCGCGAGATGGTGTATGCTGCCGTTGCGTACGACGGGCCTGTGTATATTCGCAGTGTCCGCGGAGACCTGCCCGCGATCAACGAGGAGTCCGAACCGGACGTCGAGATCGGCAAGGCGGTGACGCTCCGCCCGGGCAGCGCCGCGACGATCGTCGCCAGCGGGATCATGGTCCCGTTGGCCCTCGCTGCGCATGATATGCTGGCGGCGCAGGGTATCGCGGCGCGTGTGGTGAACGTGCGCACGCTCAAACCACTCGATGAGGAAGCGATTCTGT
>CAZPTF010000661.1:0-1623 GCA_964589015.1 uncultured Anaerolineae bacterium | reverse complement strand
GTCACGCCGAATCACCGCCACTTCAGCACGGATCGCCTGCAACGCCTGCTGCAGATTCGCGGTCCCTTCCGCGGATGAGAGGACCAGCGTGCCGTTGAGCGTCACGTACTGCTGGACCTGATCCATCTGCACCGCAATGGCCCGACCGTAGGTCAATGCACGGTTCAGACGATAGGCGGTCATTCCTGCGCAGAGCAACAAGAACACCGAGCCAAGGGCCAACAGCAGACAGCCCCAGCCCTTACCCGACATGGTCCCCTACCGATTCACGTCGCGACAACTGGCCCGTGAGATAGTGCACGATGCCGTGCGCCAGGCCCAATCCGAGGGCCGTCGCACGCAGCCACAGCAACAGCGGAGCGAGCAACGCCACCGGCGCGTCGGTGCGCAAGCAGCGCCGCACGAAAGGCAATGTCGTCACCAGAAAAGCCACACATGTGGCGGCCAGAATCAAACGGCCCGCTGCAATCACCAATGCCGCCGGTAAGCACGCCAGGATGAGTGCCGCGAGAACAAGCTGAACCCACAGAATCCTGGGCGTGTGAGAATCACCCCTGACCTTGTCCGGATACCGCTGGTACACCCGAAAGCGCCATGAACCGTAGCGGAGCTTGCGGCGCAGATAGCCCCCGATGGTTTCCGGGTGGTAGTGGTAAACCACCGCCCACGGGTTGAACCACAACTTGTGGCCACGCTCAGCGAGCCGAAATGACAACTCGATGTCCTCGACCGATGGCGCGGTAATCCGCTCATCGAACACGCCCTCGCGCATCAGAACCGTCTTGCGGTACGCCGCCGAATACGTATCGACGAAGTCAATGGGCCGTCCGAATTGCATCTTCGCGTACTTCTCTTCGTACTCGACCTGGACAAAGCGCGCTACCAGGGAGCGTTGGCTCGTCCGGTAGACCCCTTTGCACCCCGCGACGGATGGATTGGCGAATGTCTCTACCATCGCCGAGATCCAGTCTGGCGCGGGCGCGCAATCCGCATCGGTGAACAGGAGCAGATCCCCTCTCGCCAAGCGGATACCAGTGTTGCGCGCCGCTGCCGGACCGAGGTGTGGCTGGCGAAGCCGGATCACACCATCACGTGCGGCAACCTGTGTGGTCCCGTCGGTCGACCCATCGTCGACGACGATGACCTCGTAGCGGTCCCGCGGATAATCCTGGGCGACGAGCGCGACGAGGCAATCGGGCAAGCAGCGCTCCGCATTGTACGCGGGGACGATGACCGAGACATTCACCCCGTATCCGGTGGGTATCACGGGGCTACTCGCCTGATCGGCAACAGGACCAGTACGAGCGGTGGCAACAGGACGACCATGTGCAGCAATACCCCATAGGCCATACCGGTCATCTGCCCGAAACCCAACAGACCGATTGAGAGCACACACAGATACTCGAACACCCCTACCTTTGCCGGCGTTGAAGGAGGTACGATGCCAGCCTGCAGGATGACCAGCACAACCAAGGCATCCCTCACACTCCCACAAATGCCCAGCGCGTAGAAAACCGCCAGGTTGTTAACCAGATACAGCATCGACAGGGCCGCCGACCAGGCCAGCACCCGCCCGAACACACCTGGGCGGAACAGCACCCACACGCCATTCCAGACCGCCTG
>CAZPTF010000660.1:0-1627 GCA_964589015.1 uncultured Anaerolineae bacterium | reverse complement strand
ATGGCGACGCTGATGATGGGCGACGCCATCCTGATCGAGGCGACGCTGAGCTTTCTGGGGATGGGCGCGCAACCCCCAACGCCGAGTTGGGGTTCAATCCTGGCGGGCGGGCGGACTTATCTGCGCTTGGCGCCGTGGGTCAGCATGTTCGCCGGCATGGCAATCATGATGACGGTACTGGGATTCAATCTCTTGGGCGACGGCCTGCGCGATGCGCTCGATCCGCGCCTGAGATCGTGAGTAGACAAGGGCTGTCCGAGATGGAGGAAATAATCGATGTATGACGTTTTAATTCGTAACGGTATGGTTTTCGACGGTAGCGGGTCAGCGCCCGAGCAGTTCGATGTGGCGGTCAAGGACGGCCGGGTCGTTGCGCTGGGAACGGCGCTCGGCGGCGAGGCCGCACAGACGATCGATGCGAGCGGCCGGTACGTCAGTCCGGGGTTCATCGATCCGCACACCCATTCCGACATGTCGCTGCTGGTCGAGCCGGACGGGGACAGCAAACTGCGCCAGGGCGTGACCACTGAGGTCGTGGGAAATTGTGGGGACACGCCGGCGCCGGCCTATGGGCAGTGGATCACTGAGCTGCAGAACGACCGTTTCGCGAACACGGGTGTGGACGTAACGTGGCGGAGCTTTGGCGATTACGTCGCGCGGCTGAAGGAGTTGCAACCGATCGTCAACGTCGTGCCGCTGGTGGGCCACGGGGCGATCCGCGGATCGGTGCTCGGGATCGACGACCGTGCGCCCGATGCGGGCGAGCTGCAGCGGATGAAGGACCTGACCCAGGCGGCGATGGAGGAAGGGGCCTGGGGAATGTCGAGCGGGCTGATCTATCCGCCGGGAGTGTACGCCAAGACTGACGAGCTGGTCGACCTGGCGAAGGTCGTCGGGCGCTATGGCGGCCTTTACGCGAGCCACGTGCGCGGAGAAGGCCGCACCGTGCTCAGTGCGGTGAACGAGGCGATCGATATCGGCGTGCGCGCGCAGGTGCCGGTGCAGGTGTCGCACGTGAAGATCTGCGGGTATCGGACGTTCGATCGGATCGACGAGCTGATGCGCATCATCGACGAGTCCGAAAACGCGGATGTGCCGGTGAATTACGATCAGTACCCGTACATCGCGAGCAGCACGACGCTGCTGGTTGTGTTGCCGGAATGGACGTACGTCGGCGGCGTGGACGCGTCGACGAAGCGGCTTGCGGATCCGGAGGTGCGCACACGTTTGCGCCGCTACATGGAGGAGGATCCGGCGGCGTTCTGGGATAATGCGGGCACGAAAGACTGGGACGGTGTGCTGATCACCGACTATGCGCCTAACCGTTCCTATCAGGGCAAGTCGGTGGGCGAAGTGGCGCGGCTTCTGAACCGCGATGGGCTGGATACGCTGCTGGATCTGCTCGTGGATGCGAATTGCGTGGTGAGCTGCGTGTTGTTCGATCAGGACGAGAGCATCCTGCGCCGGATCATGCGCCACAGCCGGGTAATGGTCGGTAGCGACGGTTACAGTGTGAAGAGAGATGGGTACGTCAACAAGCGGGCGATGCATCCGCGCTCGTACGGGACGTTCGCACGTGTGCTTGGGCACTGGACGCGCGACGAGGGCGTGCTGGAATGGCCGCAGG
>CAZPTF010000659.1:0-1632 GCA_964589015.1 uncultured Anaerolineae bacterium | reverse complement strand
CGTGTCTTGCTGCGAGTGGTCTTCTGCTCCCATGAGCTGCTTGCGGATCACGTCGATCGCCGCGCTGATCTGTTTAGTAAGCGGCTTCCGTTCGATTCCCACTATCTCGAAATGGGGATGCGTGATGGGCAACAGGAGTTTGTGCCCTGGCGCTCCGGCGACCGCCTCAGCGATGATGGGGGTGACTTCGCCCATCATCGCGTTGGGGATGACTACGCCGATAGGGGCCAGGATGAAATTGGCGCCAGCGATTGAGACGCGGATCGCGTTTTCCCCACTGGCTCCACGGTTTGCGCGTGCCTGCATCATGCGTTGCGTAGCGGTGGCATTGATACCCAGAGCAATGATCTCAACGTCAAGTGGCAACTCCTGCCGAAGTTGCGTCACGATCTGCTCCCCGATGCCACCACCCATTCCGTCTACAACCGCTACGATCATTGTCGTCTGCCTGACTCCCTCTCCCACCACTATCCAGCCGATTATATCACCGGCGTGGGCAAAATACAACCTTCCAGAGCCAAATCGTGATTACCTGTGATGCGGGATCTCGTGGGGAACGAGAGAATGTGGGCGTTCCAGTCCGTGTGCTTGCATGAGCGCTGGATCACCCAGTATGTCTCTGGGCGCACCGTCGGCGACGATGCGTCCTCCGTCGAGCAACAAGACCCTGTCGCACACCTCCAGAATGAATTCCAGGTCGTGCGAAGCGATGAGCAGCGTTTCAGTGGCTGCCTGTAAAAAGCGGATCAGTCGCCGGCGCGCGCGGATGTCGAGATTCGACGAGGGTTCGTCGTAGATCACGAACCGTGGGCGCATCGCCAGCACGCCGGCGATTGCTACCATACGTTTCTCTCCACCCGACAGATGATGGGGAGGACGTTCCGCCAGGTCGAGCGTGCCGGTGGTACGCAACGATTCCATTACCCGCGTGTCCACTTCAGCCTTGGATAGCCCAAGGTTCTGCGGGCCGAATGCAACGTCGTCTCTCACCGAAGGACTGAAGAGCTGATCGTCCGGATTCTGGAACACCAACCCGATCTCGGGTCGGAATGCACCGTACCGCATCGGCTGTCCGAACAGGAAGATCTCGCCGGCAGTTGGCTTCAGCACGCCGCAGATCAGAAGAAACAACGTGGTCTTCCCCGTTCCGTTGGGTCCGATCAGCCCGACCCGCTCGCCGGGCGCGATGGTCAGGTCGAGTTGGCGCAGTATGGCGTGTTGGCTGGGATATGCAAAGCTGAGATCCGCCAGGGTCAGGGCTGTCTGGTTATCGTTCAATCGAGTGTCCTCCGCGCTGGTATGGCTTCACATTCACCTGTTCAGGTAGAATTGCGCGCCGATGAAGGCCGCTGCGAGTAGCCCTGCCGCGATTGCCGCGAGCACATCGCCGGGTCGGGTGCGCAACTCGTTCCGGATGGTGTGTCCATGCCCGTACCCGCGCAGGCGCATCGCCTTGTAGACGCGCTCGGCCCGTTCGTAGGTGCGTACCAACAGGCTGCCGACGAGCGCCCCAATCGTGTTGAGTGTTTCGGTGTCGGGGCGTCGTGGCCGGAACCCACGCAACCGCATGGCAGTACGCATTTGCATTAGATCAGTGCCGATCTCGAACAGATAGCGATATGCAAGCAGGAT
>CAZPTF010000658.1:0-1652 GCA_964589015.1 uncultured Anaerolineae bacterium | reverse complement strand
CTCATCGAGCTGGCCTGCACCGGGCAGATCTATCTGCCGGTCATCATGTTTGTGTTGAGTGTTCCGGAAATGCAGGCCCAGGCTGTGTCCTATCTGTTTCTGTACAACCTGATGTTTATCATTCCATTGGTGATCGTGTTTTTGGCAGCGTACTGGGGAACGAGCTCGGAACGGATGGGGATGTTCGTCAACCGCCATACCTCCGTCGTGAAGCTCGCCACCAGCCTCCTGTTCGTCGTGATGGGTATTTGGTTGGTGTTTACCCTGGTCGGATAGTCGTACTGGAAGCCTGCTGTAGCATTTCACTCTGGAAAGGGAGGGCCAAGCGTTACGATGATATACCTTCGCAGGAGTTGGTTCGTCATGCTCATGCTCGCGGTCACCGGTGTTTTGCTGGTACTGATGGGTTGTGAACCGTCCGCAGCGGGTGAGCCGGTTTCCAAGGCCACCCAAACGATCCGAGACGGCGAGTCAGCGGTTGTTGCCAGCAGTGCACCCATGACCTACACGCTGAACTTGCTCCATACAAACGACACCTGGGGTTACGTCGACCCGTGCGGCTGAAGAATCAAGGTTGGCGGCGTGGCTCGTCGAGCCACCTACGTTAAGCAAGCAAGGGCCAACGGTGAGATACTGCTGCTCGACGCAGGGGACAGTCTGGTTGGGGACGAAGACCCGGCAAACGCCACGCGGGGCGCTTCGAGCATCGATTTCATGAATCGGATGGGGTACGATGCGATGGCAGTCGGTTCTTCAGATCTGCTGCTCGGGAAAACCGTGTTGCAGGAACGGCGGTCCGAGGCGCAATTTCCATTTCTGTCCGCCAATGTGGTGCTCTCCACTACCGGGGAGCTGTGGTTCGAGCCTTATCTCGTCAAGGAAGTGGGGGACGTCAGGGTCGGCATCCTGGGAATCACGGACGTGTGGGAAGTCAGCGCGCAGGGAGTCCGTGTCACCGACCCATTCTCGGCGACGGCGAGCTTCGTGCCCGAGCTGCGTGGCAAGGTTGACCTCGTCGTCGTGCTGTCTCGTGCCGGACGCGCTGTCGACCAGCGCATCGCAGCGGAGGTGCCAGGCATCGATTTCATCATCGGCGGCGGGCCATACGATCAGACCTACGAGACCATCGAGAACACAGAGACGGGCACGGTCACTGTCCAGGCAGACCGTGCCTTAAAGGGACATGCCGGCCGGTACTTCGGTGTGTTCAAAGTCACGCTGGGTGCGGATAAGAAACGCATCGACTATGCCTGGCAGATCAAGAGCATGGACCCCGAGATTGCGGACGATGCGGAAATCGCCGACCGTGTCAACTACTGGAGACAGCAGGCATTTCAGAAAGGATAGAATCTGTGAAAAGAACCTGGCAACTGCCGGCCTTGCTCGGAATGATTTTAGTGATTGTTGCGGTCTTCGTCGCCAAGGGCATGTTGGCTGGTGCGGAGAAACCGCAAGCAATTCGCACGCAGAGTGGACTGCTTCCGCAGATGCAGTTCGAGACGGCGCTGCAGGATCACCGCCCAACCCTTGTTTTGTTCCACTCGCTGACGTGCATACCGTGTAAGCAGATGGAAGAACGGGTAAACGAGGTTCGTCTTGACTTCGAAGACAAAATCGAGTTCGTCGACGTCAACGTGTACGCTGCCGAGAAT
>CAZPTF010000657.1:0-1675 GCA_964589015.1 uncultured Anaerolineae bacterium | reverse complement strand
CCCCGGCCTGAGACCGATCGAACCGTTGTATCCCGTTCTTGAAACCGCCCAGCAACAGGCTCAACCCAACGATAAGCAGAACGTTCCCGAGGATAGACCCGGTGATCGAGGCAAGCACCAGGTCCAACAAGCCGGCCTGGATCGCAAACGCTGAGATAATCAGCTCGGCGGCGTTCCCCAGTGTCGCATTGAGCAACCCGCCCAACCGGGGCCCCGTCCGCGCGGCGATTTCCTCGGTCGCCTCTCCCAAAAGGCTGGCCAGCGGAACGACTCCCAAGCATGAGAGGATGAATACGATCTGTGGCGATCCGTTCGTATACCTGACAACGATTGCCGCAGGGACAAAGACCAGAAGAAAGAACATGTAGTTCATGGATAAACGATTCTCCCTACTTGCCTCAATGACCGTGCTGCACCACGCCGCCGACTGCTGGCCCAGGTGAACCGGAATTCTGCAGGGAACGACCTCTCGCCCATTACCTGCTTGCGAAATGCCCGCGAATCGCGCCAGCGAAATCAGTCAGGGGCGTTTGCGTGACATGAAATCACGGCTCATTGGCATGAAGCAACAATTGCGCTGGCAGGTTGTCGGGCAACATGACACGCAATGCGCGGTTCGCCACAGTGAATTCCACCGGAGTGCTGCCCAATGGCTCATCATCCACGTGAACGGGCAGCGGACGAGCGGACCTCACCGCCACATACTTGGCCTGATGGTAGCGGACGCGTGGGTCGTGAATGTGACGGCGAGAGAGAACGCCAAGGAAATACCGGAAAAAGGCCTGCGTCACGTTTTGTCCCCTGAAAATACAGACATCGAGCAGCCCATCATCCAGGCTGGCGCGGGGAGCCATCTGAACGACACCACCGTAGAGGCGCGTGTTGTTCACGGTGATAAGCACTGCCCGGTCGCGAAACTGTTCCCCATCGATATCGACCCAGATGCGACTTCCAGCGAAATTCTTGGCGGCCAAGACCGCGGCAGGCATATAGGCCAGCGGGCCCAACCAACGCTTGGTATCGCGTTGCACGTACGTGCCAATTTCGGCATCCCAGCCGATTCCGCCCATCATCAGGAAGTAGCGACGCGCGGCCCGCCCGACATCGATCCGCCTGACCCGCCCTTCGACCAGTACGCGCGCCGAGTCCAGAACGGGGCGCAAGTGCAAGGGATTACTGACCGGAACTCCAACTTCCAGGGCCAACACGTTGGTCGTTCCAATCGGCAACATTCCGAATATCACATCGCTTCCAACGAGGCCGCCGTTGATGACTTCGTTATTGGTGCCATCCCCGCCCGCCGCGACGACCATCTCGTAATGGTGATCGACTGCCTCTTGGGCGAAAATAGTCGCGTCTCCCCCCCGTGCCGTCTTACGCAGGTCCACGTCCCAACCATGCTGTTGCAGAAACTGGACGACTTCATCCATCTGACGGCTCAGACGCAACTGACCCGCAGTTGGGTTGAAAATAATCATTGTTTTCATCGGTCAGGCACTCTCAGGTCCTCGCGTAGCCTTCCACCGGCATGCCCCACGTCAGGCCGTTGTGTTCATGCCGGAACACAGCCCGGTTACTCTGCAATTATAGCAGCGCGCATGGCAATTGGCAATTGCTTTCTGTGCGGTGTCCAGGACATACTATACACTATATGGTCTTCGGATATGAGGTATTC
>CAZPTF010000656.1:0-1676 GCA_964589015.1 uncultured Anaerolineae bacterium | reverse complement strand
CCCAAAACGCCTGCCACCGATGCGGCGTGGCGGCGTAGTCCAACATCCAGGGCGAGGAGATTGCATAAGTCAGTGGCACCCCGCTCCGTTCCAACGTCGTTAGCAGGCTGGGCAGCAGCCCCCACATATCCCACACACTGAGTACATCCGGGCGGATCTCGTTCACGCACTCGCGACACACCGCGTTGTTTCGTCGTTCGCGCAGGCCGCGAGCCAAGATGCCCTCGACCTGAGTCTGCGCCAGAGGAGCGAAATCCAGATCGCGGTGCACCCATGTGCCGTCCGCCAGCAGGAGCGTGCCAGCGTCTTTGCCCTTCGAGGTCAGCACGTGTACCTCGTGACCTCTCTCTCTGAGCCGGTCCATGACTTCTTTGCACGCCAGCTCATAACCACCCAAATAGTTGGGAGGGTAGCGGCTGGAAACTGCCAGAACTCTCATTGACTGCGTCCTCGGTCTCCGCTCAGAGTTTGGGGGACCACCGTCCAAGTGCCCAGAAGAAGCGATAGCCGGGCGAAAGAAGCAACCAGCACCACGCCCGGCGGTGTTTCAGGGTGTGTAAGATGTCCGCCTTGCTCGAAACAAACCACTCCAATAGAAATGTTGTCAAGCTGCCCGGCGCGGTGTCATTGATCTGCCGCCAACCCAGGGTCTCCCGTGCCTGCCGCCGGTAGGTCTGACGCGCGCTCTCGTTGTGCGAGTGGTACACCGTAGCCCGTGAGTCATATATGATCCGATACCCCGCATCGACAACGCAGCGCGCCCAGGCCTGATCCTCACACGCCGGAAGGGTCTCATCGAATGGGAATCTTTCCCAGAGACTCCTCCTGCAAGCAGCGTTCGCATTGGAGAAGAACACGTTCGCCACGGACTCATGAACGACGGATTCGGGACCGTAACACCGCTCGTAATCGACCCTGACCGGAGGCCAGGCATCCCGTCTGGGCAACTGCCTCCCATAGACGCCGCCGACCTGAACCGAGTCGAAGTGACCCAGCAGAAATGCCAGCCAGCGTTCGTGAGCCGGACAGGCGTGAGCGCTCAGCGCGACGAGAATTTCTCCGCTGGCTTTCCCGGCGGCGGCGTTCAAAGCGCGACCGAAAGAGAACTCCGCCGGAGGCAGTGTGAGGATGTGCGCCATCCCGAACTGCCAGGCGATATCCAGCGTGGTATCTGTTGATCCCGAATCAACGAGAATCCACTCGATGTCCGCGGCGACTTGCTGCGCTTGCACCGCGCGCAGCATCTCGGGCAGATGTTGAGACTCGTTGAGCGTTCTCAGCAGGATAGAGACGCGTTGCTTACGCCCCTGTGCCTGTGCCGTCATCCGGCTCATCCCCCCGGTCGGAGCGGCGTCCCAACCATCTCTGCAGACGGCGTTTTGTCGTCCGGCCACCCAGCCACGATTTCACATACAGCCCCATGCCGCCGAGCAGCACGCACCGGTCATGCGCGAAACCGGTGCGCAGGTCGCGGCGCACCGCGCGATTGTCCCCGCGTGCGTACTCCGCCTGCACCTTGGCCACAAGATGCTCACGGATGACCTGGTACGCTGTCCGTCGCACCTGGCGGGGATCGCCCGCCGCGACAGGCCAACTGCGAAAGGCCGCCACAGTTACCCCATACCAATCGCGCAGGTCCTGCCCCGATGCCTGCATATCTCGCGTCAGATTCCGGC
>CAZPTF010000655.1:0-1677 GCA_964589015.1 uncultured Anaerolineae bacterium | reverse complement strand
CAGCAGCCCACCCGGCCACCAAACTGGGTCCGGCGGGCGCTGTGGCGCAGCTGGCTGCGGACTCCGCCGGGCCGGCCTCACGCCCACAAGACCGAGATCGCGTCGTCATCACGGACCACCGCTTTGCCGCAGATCGGTCCACACGCGTTGATCTCGTTGGCCGCCGCGGTGAGATACTGCGACAGGTTGGAGTCGGAGTACAGTTCAGGGTGGTCGGGATCGTGGTTCGGATTGTTGCTGACCGGGTGGAGCACGTGTTTCGCCGCCCAGTAGTCCAGCGCGACCGGGTCCCGCCCGGCGAGCAGCATATTCTGGCGCGAGGTGGTCGCAGGAGGCCAGCCGCGCAGCGCGCTGTGCGAAATCCAGATCGCGTCCATGATGTTCAGGTCAGGCGCGCGCACGTGCGCGAACATCTCGCCCAGGGTCTCGCCGATGTGCGAGTAATGGTAGCCGCTGTCAGCGTGATCCATCGACAGCACGCCGTAGAACAGCTTCAACGCACCGGTGACCCCACAGCCGGAATGAGTCTTGAGCACCGGCAGGTTGATCAGCTTCACGTTCGACGCGTATGCCGATCCCGTCCAGATGCCACTGGCCAGCTCGACGCGATTGCCGCCTGTCGTCGTGAAGCACGGATAGGAGATCTTCCAGGTCTGCTTGCCGGGATGCGGATTGAAGGCGCGATAGCCGTTCGTGTGGTGATCGTCGGCGCCGACGGCGACTTCGGCGACCGAGTCGAGCAGGAACGCGCTGACGGGCTGTCCGGCGAAAACCGTGTCGACCAGATAGTTGAACGTGTGCGTCTGGTTCTCCGCGTTAGCTGCAGGAGTGGTATCCCCATCGTAGTTGTGATCGCTGTTGAAGCTGCCGCGCCCCTGCCCGTTCTCGAATACGACCACTTCACCGCTGAACCCGCCGGGATGCTCCAACACGCGCTGGATAATACCACGCAGCACATCGGTGTTCGTGGCTCCACGGTGTTTCCACTGCGCGTTGACCTTGATGAGCACGACGTCATCAGTAGCGATGATCCCATCCGCTCCGGACAGTGTATCTTCCACAGCGTGCTGGTAGAACTTGAGGCCATTCTCCCCCATCACGGTGAGCAGACTCTCAACGCCCGGATGGTGGTTGTTGCCGGAAAAGTCCGGTATGGGTACATCGCGCACACCGAAAAGCACCGCACGAGGTCCGCCGTATATCAGCGGGAAATACAGTGGGCCGGGTGATTGGGCAGTGGCCCGGCTTGCCGCGAACCGTCCACCCGCTAGCAATCCCACGGCGTTCCAGAACAAAGATTTGAGCACGGTGCGTCGTTTCAACGCCACTTTCAACCTGCAACACCTCCCTTTCGATCGTCAGCCCGGTTATCGTACTACCGGCGCAATCTTATCGAACTGTTATCCAACATAGACTGTATAGTATTATTGTAACACAACACTGTCAATAAACGAAATCGGTAGGTGCATAATATGGGGAGCGTCGGGTACGTCCATAAGTGTGGTGCGGCCGGCGAACAATGGCTCGCGTAGACGAGTTGCCGCGCGTCAGCGGATTGGGTGTCGTGATACACTGAGGCATGCGCTGGAGGATCATTGGGAGATACACATGAGTTCGAACCCGATCGCCCTGCGCTCCGATTTCTGTCGGAATTACGCTGCGGCAGTTGGGCAGTGA
>CAZPTF010000654.1:0-1718 GCA_964589015.1 uncultured Anaerolineae bacterium | reverse complement strand
CAGCATGGGCCGGACCCTCTTCCCGTGCTCGCGCTGGAACTTCCGCAGCTCGTCTGCATGTACGGCCAGCATCTCGCAATAGACGACCAGCTCGCGGTTGGGGTCTTTCGCGGCCACGTCCTTCAGGAACGCCCGGTCCAGCCCCCGGTCCACTCGCTCGTTCGGCTCGTACAGCAGATAGTACGAGCGCCCGCCGTGCTCGCCGATCCGCCCGGTCTTCGCGTCCCAGGCCGGGTTCTGCCGCTTCGTCGCCCCCGGGAACTCGCGGCTGGTCTCCGTATAAAAAACGTACTTGGCAATGTCCTCATACGCCGGCAGCGTCTCCCCGAAGTCCTTGTATTCCCCGAACAACGGCTCCGCCACGCGAGCGTACGTGAACGAACCGCCGAGACCGGGAACCACCTCAACCTTGGTCCGCCCCTTTGCCATCCGGCGCTTGTATGAGTAGCCCTCTATGACGCGTTTCAAGCGTTCGGCCGTGATCGTGCATGCGATGTTGATCCTCTCGTTCTCGTGTTCTTTGGTGTCGTATGGCATCTGCACAAGAACGAAATGTCGGTTACCACCGTCCTTGCGATTCAAGTTGACGACTGCGTGTCCTGTTGTTCCGCTGCCCGCAAAGGAATCAAGGACAACCGCATCCCTATCTGCGGCAATGTTCAGGATTCGCTCGATGAGTTCAACCGGCTTGGGCGTGGTGAACACGTCGCGATCCGACAGCACTCGCAGGTATTCCTGCTTCGCCTCTTGTGTGTGCCCCACTTCGTCGTAGTCCCAGACCGTCTGAGGAATCAGGCCTTCCTGAACCTCGCTTAAAAACCGCTTGATTCGTGGAACATTGTTCCCGTCTTCGCCCCACCATATGCGACCGTCAGCATCGAGCTCCCAGAGCGTCTCCTCCGGCACACGCCAGTAGCTGCCACCAGGGGGGCCGTCTATCACACGCCCACCTGGGCAGTTGATGGCGTATCGTCCCTTCGAGTAGTAGTTGCGCGCATCCAGCCCACCTGATCGCCAGGGTCCACGACGATCGTTATCCGGATTGGTGTAGTCGGCCTCTTGTTCTTCTGTTCGCGGCAGCAAATTCCGCGGCCAATTCGGCAGATTGCGGGCGTAGGCCAGAACATAGTCGTGGCTGGTGGACAGGTACTTGCTTTGCTTCGGACCAGTGCTATTGCGCCATATCACCGTTGCGATGAAGTTCTGAGCCCCGAATACCTCATCCATGAGGCAACGCAGGTGCTGAATCTCATCTTCGCCAATGCTGATCCAGATCGACCCATTCTCGTGCAACAGTTCCCGCAGCAGCGTCAGCCGGGGATACATCATGCAGCACCATTTGTCGTGACGGCATGCGTCCTCGCCCTCCTTGCCGACGGTCCGGCCGATCCACTCCTTGAACTGCGGCTGCGTCAGGTTGTCGTTGTACACCCAACCCTCGTTGCCGGTGTTGTAGGGCGGGTCGATGTAGATGCACTTCACCCGGCCGGCGTGCGTGGGCAGCAGGGCCTTGAGGGCGAGCAGGTTGTCCCCTTCAATGATGAGGTTTCCGTCCAGAGACGGGCGCTCCCCTTTGGGCAGCACGGAGAGCTTTGCATCGAATTCCAGCCGGTGATGCGGCACCGTGTGGTGGTAGTTCTCGATGACGGACTTGCCCTTGAACTGGATTGTCGGCACCCTCGTTTCCTCCACGCACAGACCGCCCCGCGTACCGTACA
>CAZPTF010000653.1:0-1728 GCA_964589015.1 uncultured Anaerolineae bacterium | reverse complement strand
GCAACGGCCCCGTTCGTCCGTCCGTTGCGCGCGGCGGCGCGGCGTGCTACAATGTGCAGCGATACACCCATAGCGGCGAGGAGACAGAAGCCATGCAAGATCCGGGCGAGAGCCTGAACGCGGAAAACATCAAACGAAATCTAGCGACGTGCTACGTCGGGCAGAACGTGGTCTGTTTCGCATCCACCGATTCCACAAATCGCGTCGCCAAGGAGCTGGCCAGGAATGGGGCTGCCGAAGGTACGCTGGTGATCGCGGACAGCCAAACGGGAGGACGTGGCCGGCTCAACCGCCAGTGGCTGGCGCCTGCGGGCAGCAGTCTGCTTATGTCGCTGGTATTTCGCCCGCGGCTGACGCCACTGCAGACAGCGCGGGTGACGATGGTGTGCTCGCTCGCCATCGCCGACGCGATCGAGGAGCTGACCGCGTTGCGCGTACAGCTCAAGTGGCCCAACGATGTCGTGATCGGTGGGCGCAAACTGGCCGGGATTCTGTGCGAGCTCGGATTGCAGGCAAACCAACTGGATTTCGTCGTCGTTGGCATGGGCGTGAACGTCAATCTCGACTTTCAGGACGAGTTACAGCAATATCCCGCCGACAACGCTCCGGATACCGCGCAGGCATCGCTGCGCTCCCTGCCGGCCCGCAGTACGAGCCTAAGCCAGGAGCTGGGGCAGCCACTCGCGCGCCTGCACCTGCTGCACACGTTGCTGCCGCGAATCGAACGCAGGTACGACAGATTGAAAGCGGGGTGGATCCCCAACGACGAGTGGAAACAGCGGCTCGAAACACTCCACCGCGTGGTCACCGTATCCAGTGACCAGCAGCGCATCACCGGCCAGGCGGAAGACGTCGATGCGGATGGCGCGTTGCTCCTCCGCCTACCCGACGGCAGCGTGACACGGATATTGGCAGGAGATGTGACGTTGCGCACATCCGTTTAGATTTGACAATTGCCTCCATTCAGGTTATGCTACGTTCTGTTGAGGATTCAGTATCGGGACGCTTGCGGCATGTCCCGATTTCTCGCCTGAAGGCACCGGCATGCGGGCGCGTTCACAGCAGGATATGGAGGGCGCTGTGGGAGGTCTCTACTTCGGCGGAGTCGATATCCGCCAGTGGTTGCTGTTGAGCCTTTTGATTTTCGTCAATGTAGCCATCCTGGGTTGCCTGTTTCTCATGGTCATAGGGAAAATTGTCCCCTGAAGCGGGAAGGATTGGAACATTTCGAGATGGGTGACGGGGTAACGCCCGGTAGCCGTCGTGCATGACAAGGACTTGATATGTCGGGATCCCGTGTCAGCAAGCTAATTGATCGTGAAAGCCGGGGGATTGTGCGCGTTCTGCCGTTCCTTGTACTGGCCGTTATCTGCGCGTCGTTGGTGGGACCCGTCCTGTCTTCGACCGCTGCGCCGCGTTTCCAGTCGCCCATTTCGCCGCTTTCGCCCGTTTTGCCCAGCGCGCCGGTCTCACCGATCAAGGTATACCCAACCGAGATCCAGCCGTATACCCCGCCGGAGACGTCTGTACCCACCACCCCCACGAAGGCCGTGCCCGAGAAGGTACCGCCCCCGAAACGGACGATAACGGCGACTCTCACTGCTGAAGTCCCCGTGCAAACTCCTCAGCAGGTTCCGCCGACGGTATCACCTGCTGAACCCGTTCCGGAATCGGCAACACCCCCTACGCGGTGGGTGCTCGTCGGGCTGGTGGTAGTGGGTGGCAGCC
>CAZPTF010000652.1:0-1730 GCA_964589015.1 uncultured Anaerolineae bacterium | reverse complement strand
CAAATAGTTCTGCGGGTTGAACCGAAACCGCCCCGCAAACGCCGCCGGATTGCCGTAGCGCGCATCCAGCAACAGATGCGCCTCCACGCGCACCTTCAGCCGCCCGTAGGCGTCAAACCCCTCCCCGCCCGACTCCACCGTCATGATCGCCTCGGCGACCAGCGGATTGAAGACCGGCTCCGGCCGGCCTGGGGCCGGTGCGTCCGGCGGCTGCGGCTGCTCCGGCTGCGGCTGCTCCGGCTCGCCCACCGTGACGACGGGGATGTACACCGTATGCGGCATCTCCGGCGCGGCAGAGGCTGCGGATTGCGCATACGCCAGCCAAAGTGGGTTCACCGGCGCCGCGTCGCACTCCTCGATCCACGGATGCGCCCCGTCCGTGGTGAAGAGCGTCGCGCCCACGAGGTAGCTGTCCCGCTGCAATTCCGCCTCCGCCTCGCGCCACTGCCCAAAATACGCGTCGGCCTCGATATCGCCCTTCCACCCGTCGCGCGCACGCAAGCCCCACGAACCGTCCTCGTTCCGGTGCGCCTTCAGCCCGCCAAGCTCAGTCAAAATCGTCGGAACCTTGATCGGCATCTTGCGGTAACGCAGAAACCACCAGCCCGCGTAAAAATGCACGCCCTTGTTAAAGCCCCAGTACTCGTGCAGGCCGAGATACCTGCCCGGATGCGCATCGATCCACCGCAGCAGCGGCAGCCACGGCGTCCAATCCGGCGGCGTATCATCTCCGTTGTTTCCCGGCCAGCCGACCGCAGCCTCTCCGTGTATCGTCGGCAACCCCAGACGCAGCCCCTCCTCGCCGAAGGCAAGCTCATATGCCAGCTGCGCTTCCATGCCGCCCGGCTCCCAGATCGGAAACTCGTTCACGCCCTCAACGACGATCCGGTCGCGTGGAATCCCCGGCAGATGTTCGTGCCATTCCTGCGCGTGCCGCCGCCCTGTGTCGACCGGGTCGCGCCAAACGTCGTCATGCTGTTCGCTCAGCGGATGATCGCGCAGCACGACAAGCCCCGGCGCGCTCTCGACGACGCGCCCCACATGCTCCAAATTCGGCGTGCTGGAATACACGACCTTGCACACGGGCGCGGGCAATTGCGCCAGCATCTGCATATCCTCCCGGCGATGATGCTCCGGGAGAAGATGCACGCCGATCTTTACCCCGCGTTTCGTTATCGCCCCTATAGGGCGGACGTTCGTCATCGCTCGCGCTCCCCCGCCGAATACGTCCGGAAATAATCCAGCACCCGCTCGAACTCGCTGAACACCGGCACGCCTAGCCGCGCACTGTTGCGCGAGATCGACAACATCAACGTGCATGGAGGAGTGCCCTTTCTCTTTGTTCACCTAAAGAAGAAGACCTGCGTAGAAACCGCGGCGCCGACAGTCGCTATAAGCATAGTGCAGAAAAATGATACGGAGAAACATGGGCGGAAACGGTTAACCACAGGAAACGCGTGTGTAACTATTCTGTTAACACGCGGACCGCATCTTTCGGGAAATGCACTCGCACGGTATCTCCCGGCGAGATATTCGATGTCGATCCGTCGGGACGGAGAAGCACGTTGATCGCTCGCGTGCCAACCTCTCCGCCGAATTGCGCATCGACTACGACGTCGATGTCGCTTCCAAGAAACTTCCGCGTTACGACCGTCGCCGGCGCAGTGTTCTCGGACGTATCGTCTGCAGGAACGATTCGTACCGAATGTGGTCGCACCGACATCGCTCTA
>CAZPTF010000651.1:0-1753 GCA_964589015.1 uncultured Anaerolineae bacterium | reverse complement strand
CTATTCCAGCCCGCGCCCGAATCGAGCAGGGCATGCTAGGGATGAAGCTCATCCCTGCGAGATGGGCGAGCGATTCCCTGTTATCGAGCTACTCGTGGGCGATCGACAAGTATGCAACAGTCGATATTGCCGCTGGTGATTTCCTGCGCGCCAATGACGTCACAGAGGGACTACAATTCGTTCGCGGTGAAACTGCGCTCACTATCGCTGTGGATGCGGTGACAGGAGTAGCAGGGAACATCCGGGCCGGAGACGTGGTCAACGTCCTGGTGTCCTACGTGAACGAAGAGACCAAAGTGGCGAAAACAATCGTCCTCCTGCAAAACAAGCGGGTGTTGGCCGTTGGAAGTGCCGCTCAAGCGCAATTGGGCACGCTGCAAAACATCGGCGGAGGGAATCCCGCTGGTTCTGCCACCGTTACCCTGGCGCTCAGTCTTGAGGAAGCCAGCCAGTTGGCGTTCATGAGCAATTTCGCGCAGGAGGTCCGGTTGACACTCCGTCAAATCGGCAGCGAGCCGACCCGCGTACCGCCAGTGACTTCTGATCAGTACAACTAGCCGGATATTCGAACCGCTGGTGAAGCGCTGGAATCATGATGTCAGGGGTTGCGGACAGCATACGGGCAGTGAACAATCAACGGCGTACGCGAGCTGGTGGCGCGACTGTGGGATATCACTACTCCGCAAGAGGAATCCGTGGAACAAGCGGGTTGGTTGTTCATGGAGCGTCCGACCGGGGTACCGGCGCGATTGGCGGGCTGTTAGCCCAGGTTGTGCCGGGGCGGGCAGTGGCAGGATTGCGCAGGCTGTGCTGGACCGCCGGAAGCATATCCAGTGCAGCATACGCCGGAACGAGACGCGTTCCAACCGCGGCCCACAGTTGGAACTGAGTCCCGACTCTTGGGTTTTTGGGCGTGCCGTATGGTTTGACGGGCCACCGTCGCGGTTTACAACAGACGGATGTTTGGGATGAAACGGTTCGGCAGATGGCTAACGCATTGGATTCGGTCGTCCACAATCTGACAGGGAAGACACTGGGTCGCTACCTTATCCTGCGTTACATTGGCAAGGGTGGGATGGGCGTAGTGTACGAGGCGTTTGATCCCACGCTGCAGCGTAAGCTGGCGATCAAGATCCTGCTGCCTGAATTGGTGCACAGTCCCGGGTTTGTGCAACGTTTCAAGCGTGAAGCGATGACGGCTGCGGGTTTGAAGCAGGCGAACATCGTGACGATTTACGAGATTGGTGAGCACGAGGGGCTGCATTACATCGCGATGGAGTACGTCGAGGGGCTGACGCTCAAGGAGGTGATCAAGACACGCGGGCGGATGGCTCCGGACGTAGCCATTCCGCTCGTCGCGCAGGTGGCTGATGCGTTGAGTTATGCCTTCGAGCAGAGCAAGGTGATCCACCGCGATGTGAAGCCGGACAACATCATGGTGGATGTGCGGGGCAAGGTGACGCTGACGGACTTCGGGCTGGCGAAAGCGCTCGAGTCGGAAACCGACGTCACTTCGGCACACGGTGGGCATGTGGGCACACCGCGCTACATGTCACCCGAGCACGTCAAAGGCGAGGACCTCGACCAGCGCAGTGACATCTACTCGTTGGGCGTGGTGCTGTACGAAATGGTCACCGGGCGAACGCCGTTCCAGGGGAAGACGACGACGGCATTGCTCCACGCGCACGTGTACGAACCGCCGCCGCCACCACGGCAATTTGCCCCTGACCTGCCCAAGACGGTCGAGAGCGTG
>CAZPTF010000650.1:0-1755 GCA_964589015.1 uncultured Anaerolineae bacterium | reverse complement strand
TTCCCGTGGGTCTCCGCGCAAATGGAACGCGTCCAAGAACGGAGACATCGAGCCGGAAGAGTACGAGCGCCAACGTGATGCGTTGCGTGAAAAGATCGCCGCTTTGCAGACACAGCAGGTGCAGCCGCCTTATGAGATCAGCGAGCTCTTGCAGCGCCTGGAGACGATCGGCACGCGGATCGCCCTAGCCGACCGAGACAAGCAGAAACAACTCATCGAAGCATTGTTCACCCGGCTGGAGACAAAGAAAAACGACGCTGGAGAATGGATTATCTCGAGCGCCGTGGTTAGACCGATCTTCGCAGACTTCTTCACTGACCTCAAAAAAGTGCGACAATCAGTGCCCCCAAGGGAATTCGAATCCCTGTCGCAGCCTTGAAAGGGCTGTGTCCTAGGCCACTAGACGATGGGGGCATGTCCATTTCTTTTGTGCTCGGCTATTATAGCGAAAAAGGGTGATCTCGTCAAATCGCGGCGGGAGAGCTACACAACGACACGACCGGGAGCCACGGATACCAGCCAGACCCAAACTCCGCTGTCTCTGTTGGGCCGCCCCGCGTGATTTGTATGGCTGACTCCCATGTTGCAAACACCGGCTTCTTGTCCGAACCCGGCCAAGGCATCGTGTCCTTCATGCCGGCGCGGGGCAATCGACTGTCAAACGCTCTGCTCATTCCCAAACAGGTCCAACTGATTGTACGCCGGGCGGTTCATCAGGCGACGCGCTTCGTGCCACACCAACTCGGGAACGCGCGGGTCGTTGATGTGATAGAATGCAATGTCGTCGATCAGGCCGGGACCGTTCGCCGCTTCGTGGCGAATACACCCGCACGCCGGGCACAGGTAATAGCGGTCCAGCCCGGCGACACTGAGCCGGATCATCGCCGGCCACGGCCGGGAACAATCGCATTGTCGGGTGTCTTTCATGAGTCGTCTTCCCCCAAAGGCTACACACAGGTATGCCGTGCCGGTGCGGATGGCGTTGTCGTCGGGTTATCCACATCGCGCAAGCCGCGCCCTACGCGCGCTCACCACTCTGGCGGCGCTCCCCAGGAGCCGCCGTCCAGCGGCAGGTTGCCGGGCCATTGCTTGTACCAGTCGCCGAGAGCGGTCCCGGCACTGGCAGTTGGCTGCGGGGTGACGTAGAAACCGTCCTCCCACCAGCGATAGGCGCCTTCCTCGGCCTCTGGGGTCGCCAGCGGGTAATAATCGTCCCACCACGCCGGCTCGTCCTCGGGCCAGATCCACGGTGCACCGGCCAGGTACTGCTCCTCCACTTCGGGGCCGAGCTCCGGGAACTTGTTGAACTCCTCGCCCACGCACGCCTCGTAGTGCAGCCTGTGGTACGGGATCAGGAACTCGCTGCAGCGGTCCAGGTTGAGCTCATCGTGTTTCGCCTCGATGGCGCGCTGCTTGTTCAGCTCGTCGCCGATACAGCGGTCGCGCTCGGTCGCATTGCCGCGCAATTCCTCGCAGCGTTCGAAATACACACCGCTTTCGGGCGGCGCCTGACCATTCGCTGTCTGGCCGCTGCCCAGCAGCACAGCACTAACCGCAATCACCCACAGCATCAAGGCAACCCATCGTTTCATGGCCCCCTCCTTCTATCTCAATGCGGGTACCATCCGAAAGCCCCTCAAAAATTCACCTGTATTATACCACAGGGGTACGCTCTGCAACAAGCTGACCCAATCCTTCGGGTAACATTTCAGGTCATTGCACAGGCATTTACCTTCCGCTGCATCTCGGCGCGAT
>CAZPTF010000649.1:0-1756 GCA_964589015.1 uncultured Anaerolineae bacterium | reverse complement strand
ACAAGGTCATCCTGCCGCTGGGATCGCTGGAAAGCCACGGAGGGCACCTGCCATTCGGGACCGACGCGATCACGGCGCACTTGCTGGCGCTGGAAATCGCAAAGCGCGTGCCGGGTTTCGCGGTCTTGCCGCCGGTCAACTACGGGGTAAGCGAACACTACAAGCAGTTCTCTTTTACGGTATCGCTGCAATTCGAGACTGAAATTGCCATTCTGGACGATATCCTCGAGTCGGTGTATCGTGAGGGCATCCGTAAAGTATTTGTCATGAATGGGCACGACGGCAACATCGCGCCGATCGAGGTCGCGGCGCGTACAGCGAAGGTCAAACACTCCGACTTCAAGATCGTCACGTTGGATGCGTGGTGGAACGTGATGAGTAACCTGGTCCCAGCGGGCTTTTTCGAGGTCTGGAATGGCCTGGGGCATGGGGGGGAAGGGGAGACTTCGATGTGTCTGGCGTTGTTCCCCGACCTGGTTGACGTTTCCAGGGCCGCCGGTGTGGTGCCGACACTGCCGCCGTACGTGGACGTCAAATGGACGTTCGACGAGCTGACGAATACGGGTGCTTCCGGAGATCCGACCAAGGCGACGTTGGAGAAAGGCCGGAAAATGAAGGAAGCCCTGGTCGATGCGATCGTCAAGGTGCTGGGCGACCTGGAGAAGAACGGCTGGGACTATCGCTCGGCCGAGGTCAAGTAGGGAACGCGTGAGGAGCGGTGTTGGCCGATGAATCGCGCCCGTGTGGTGGCATGGCGGCGCAATGAGTCGCGGAGGACGGTCCGCGGCGGGATGATCGAAGGAGATGGCGGCAGAATGGAACCCGAGAAGCGCAGAAAGTGGCCGCTGCTCGATCCGCAGTTTGGGGTCTGGGGCGTGCGTGACTATTACACGTTGTTGGAAGAGATGGCGAGAGAAGGCGCCAAGATCAATGCAGGGTACATCCTGATGATTCTGACCGCTGCGTTGCTCGCGACTGGTGGTTTGTTGATCAACAGTGCTGCTGTCATCATCGGGGCGATGTGTGTCGCGCCGTTTCTTTCCCCATCGCGGTCAGTGTGCCTGGGCGGTCTGTTTGGGAACCGGAACGTTTTCTGGGGCGGCTTGCTGAAGCAAACGTTCGGGTTGTTCTTTGTTGGAACGACGAGTGCTTATCTCATCACGGTGGCTCTGCATCACTGGCTGCCCGGTGTCGAAGTCACCAGCGAAGTCTTGTTGCGTGCGATGCCGACGACCAAAGACGTGGTGCTCACCGTATTGATCGCGATCGGCGCTGGTGCTGCCGCCTCACTTGCGCTCACGGCGGATCCGCGTATCGTAGCCAAACCCTGGGGGCAGGTGATCGATGCGATGATTGGTGTGGAGATCGCGATCTCGCTGTTGCCGCCTGCTTCGGTGATCGGAATCGGGTTCGCACTGGAACGTCCGGAGATCAGTCTCAATGCGTTCTGGTTACTCATCGTCAATGTCGTGTGCCTCGATTTCGTCGGCAGTACGTTGATGATGGTCCTGTGTGGTATGCACCCGCGCTACGTCGCGGTGGAGAAGTCGATCCGCAAGAGCGTGCGCGAGACGATCCAGGGCGCGTTGCCCGGTGGGACGGCGGCGGTGACGGCGAGTGTCGCGCTGCTCAGCGAGAACACGGCGGACGTGTACGCCACCGTCCAATATCCCGCCGGGTCGCCCGTACCGGATGATCTCGCCGAAACCGTCGCGAAGAAGATCCACCAGCAGACCGGATATCACAACAAGTTCGT
>CAZPTF010000648.1:0-1757 GCA_964589015.1 uncultured Anaerolineae bacterium | reverse complement strand
TTCGTATCTGCCCAGACCGGCGCGGCGACAATTTGGCTCACGACTTGCCAATAGCTGACAGCACGACCCGGATCAAGTAATGCCTGAGGGTCAATACCCCAGGCGTCGAAGCTAGGTTCCCAGCCATCGGCGAGGAATGTTCGCCATCCCTCGATGAAGGCGGGCGAGGCCTCCGCTAGCGTGCTGATCAGTTCGTCTCGCTGCTCGAGCGATTGAGACTCAGTATTGTCGAACCCTTGGTGCAGCTTCAGGTAGGAAAGCCCATGCACGATCTCAAAACGGTCATCGGCACGCAAGGAGTCCCAATACCGAACCGAGAGAGAGCCCGGCATCGCAGCTCCGGCGGACATAACTCGCGCGGCAAACGTGTGTCCTTCTGACAGTTCAGTGGCCGCCGCTCCCAAGACATCCGCGATGGCCTGCCAACGGTCCAGCGCCGGCGGATGCGCTCGGACATCACGAAGCAGCGCTGCGGATTCCCACACCTGCATGGCGCACAACGCAACGATCACCGCGGAGCCCACCCCCACCCGATCAGGTACCACCCTACCGAGCATGGCCCGCAACGCGAACTCATCAGCCTCAAACTCGCGCTCAGCCGTCGACCGAGCATCCCCTTCCCCGCCATGCCCCAGAACAAAGTGGCCGATCTCGTGGGCCAGCACGAACACCGGGGCAAGAGCGCCATCTCGAAAACCACACTCCTCCTTGCGGAGCCCAAGGCCTGCCGAAAGACCCCAGGCTCGAATGTGCTGAGTGGTGTAACGCAAGGCGGCCACGGCAGCGGTGACCTCAGGGCTCTCCGCGATCTCGTTCGGGCGCTCCTGGGCCACGCGCACCTTGTGTGCACGCCCAAGACGCGACCGCAAACCGCTCGCGCCTCGCCAGAGTGAATTGAATGCCGCAAGCCGCCTCGCCAACGTGATGAGCGCATCAGAAACCAGCACCAACCCCGAGCCATCCGGAAACGACTCACATGACGCGGCCACTTCCTCCCGGGGCAGAAATGCCACTTCCAGGCCTTCTATTGTCCGTGCGATCCCCGGCATCTGCACTGTAGCCGCTGCTCGGACTGTGATTTGCCACATCCTGTCCAGCGCCCAGTCCACCTCCTCGAGCCGAGTCATCCCAGGCCGAATCTTAGGCTCCGTCTCCGCCAATCTCGCACGGCCCCATTCGCTATCCTGCAAGCTCTTCAGAACCTTGGAGCGATCAAGGTAAACAAGGTCTCGCCGGCGCCTCGCCATCGTCTTTCCTGGATTCGGACTCGAGTTCACGGCGGCATACTACCTTGCCGCGCGGCGCAACTACTCTTCGTATCGCTTACGCTATCCCTCGTCGTGACCCACTATCCGTCTGGACAACCGGCACAGCCACGAATGAAAACTCACGGCTGAAGTCGGGAGAGATCCTGGTGAAGTCATGACCGCAAGCCCTGAGCACGACTGCGCTCATGATCGCCTCACCGCGGGCCACATGGCTGACAGCTTCCAGGAGGCGCGGGGCCGCGGCTCCTAGAGCCCACACCGCCACCGCGGCGCGAAGCGCTCAAGTCTGGCCGACAAGCACTGCAGCGCACACCCGGGCCCGCAGCCGTTGGAACTTTTACTCGCAGAAAGCGCCCGGAGTGGTAGACCTAGCGCCTCAACAGCCTGCGCGCTCCCGACCGCATGCTCCGCACAAGTCTTCGCCACAAGGGTGCCTCGATCCGCTTGTACTCCCGAATCCCCTCCGCCATCGCGTTCAAGTAGATCGAG
>CAZPTF010000647.1:0-1758 GCA_964589015.1 uncultured Anaerolineae bacterium | reverse complement strand
TTCTAGAACAACGTACGTTGAGATACACCCACCAGGAGGTCACATGGCAAACCAAAAAATCCGTGTCGCCGTCAATGGGTACGGCGTCATCGGCAAACGCGTTGCTGACGCGGTACGAGCTCAACCCGATATGGAGCTGGTAGGGGTGAGTGATGTCGTCAGCGACTATCGTATCAAGACGGCTGTCGCACTTGGAATCCCGGTGTATGCTTCGCTGCGGGACAAACAGAACGACATGAAAGATGCCGGTATTCCGATCGTCGGAACCCTGGACGGTTTGTTATCCGAAATCGACGTGATGGTCGACTGCACGCCCAAGGGCATCGGGGCCAAAAACCTCGACCACTATCGCGAAGCGGGTGTGAAGGCGATTTTCCAGGGCGGCGAGAAGCACAGCCTGACGGGCCATTCATTCGTGGCGCAAGCGAATTACGCATCTGCCTTAGGGCGGGATGCCACACGCGTTGTGTCGTGCAACACGACCAGTACCGTGCGGACCCTGACCGCACTGCGCGACGCCGGCCTGCTCAAAAAGGCGCGAGGAGTGCTGGTCCGTCGCGCCACCGACCCGTGGGAATCGGATCACAGCGGCATCATGAATACGGTCGTACCTGAAGACACCATCCCAAGCCATCAGGGGCCGGATGCGCAGACGGTGGTGCAAGAACTGGATGTCGTCACAATCGCGGCTAAAGCCGCCCACACGCAGAATCACAATCATTTCTGGATCGTGGCTCACCAAAGCCGCCAGTCGCGATGAAGTGCTGGCCGCTTTCCAGGCCGCGCCGCGTATTGCCTTCATCCGCATGAGCGAAGGGATTGTCGCCCTCAACAACACGGTCGAACTGATGAAGGACCTGGGACGGCCTCGCGGCGACATGTGGGAAGTCGGACTGTGGGAAGATGTCCTCGAAGCGAATGGCAACGAAGTCTACTACACCTACCAGGTCGATAACCAGGCTATCGTAATCCCGGAGAACATCGACGCTATCCGTGCCCTGGCGGGTACCGTGAAAGATGCGGCTGAGTCGATCCGGCGAACCGACGAAGCGCTGGGCGTCAAGCGCGATTTTCTTGAGGGATAGAAACAGTCCCGACCTATCGAAACAGATACAACCGGCTCAAGTCAGAACGCGCTTGAGCCGGTCGCTTTTGTTGGGCACCGCGCCTGCTTACACGCCGCAGCTACCGCCCTGGCCGGGTGCACCCGGGATGGGGCCAACCGCTGCCGCGATGCGACGCGCACCTTGCCCGCCCGAATACTCCGCCCCCAAGACCTCTTGAGCGCTCACATCCGTCCAGGGAATATCCTGCATCGCAAAGTAGGCCGCCAACGCGATGTAGGTATCTGAAAATGCATAGGCGTTGAAGCTCAGCGCCGCCTGATAGAGCTCGGCTTCCGTCGCGCCTTGTGAGGCCATCAATTCGAGCAAGCCTAACACCGCCATGCCGTGATTGCAGTCGGGAAACGCCGTGTGATTGCCGCAGCAGGGACGGAACACTTGCTCCGCCACGCGGCACACCAGATCATCCTGTTCGGGTGTCAGATCAATCAGGCGCGCGCTGTTGTACAGTTCTGTCGCCGGGTGGCTTCCCAGCGTCCAACCGCCGGTGGAGGCGTAGTTACCCAAAGGTGTCCGCACTACGTTTTGCTGCATGGGACCGTCACTCAGCACCTTGCTCTCCTGCGTCAGCCCCAGCGACCACAGCACATTGGTCCAGAACTGGATGTTCTCCGGCGTGAACGTAATCTCAGCC
>CAZPTF010000646.1:0-1766 GCA_964589015.1 uncultured Anaerolineae bacterium | reverse complement strand
CCGCGCCGCACAACCACATCAGCGCATCGATTCCCACCAGGCCGCCTGCCTGTGTGCCGAAGATGGCCACAGCGTTGTCGTGATAGTCGCGCCACCCGCCGGACAGGAGCAATCCCTTATCCGCGGCGTATGTCCGGTATCGTTGCGCTTGCTCGTGGAAATCGCGGATGTCGTCAGCGGTGGGCCGCACCAACAGATGGCGCAGCGCCGGGAGGTCGTGCGGTGTGGAGACCAGGAATTCCTGTGCGCGCGGCGCGACATAGTCGTCAAACAACGGGACGGCATCGCCGTGGGGCCAGTCGGGAGTCTGCCGAACCACAGTCCGCAGCGATCCCGAAGGCGTCTCGTATTCCCGGTGCAGTAATGGCGGCCCCCCTTCCACCGGGAGCTCCTTCCACGTTCTGATGGAGACTTCCGGATCGAAGCGGAACGGAAGGTCAGGGAGCTCGACTCGAGTATCCACACCCAGCTCCAATTGCCGATCGAAGAACTCGAAATCGTCCTGGCACGCCTGGCGCAGCGCCTGATAGATCATGAAGCAGCACGGAATGCTATCGGGCCGCTGCCGGGAGAGCGCGGCCAGCATACGTTCGCGCGACGATGGTACAACCATTCCCCCCTCTTTCTGCTGACGAGACAATTCGAGAAATTGCTTGCTCAAGCCATCACGGGCAAGGACCTGTGGACTCCCGAACGACCAGCTTGCCGGACAAAATCACCCGAGTCGATGTCTCGTGCTCCGCCAGCGGATCGAATGCAGTACGCAACGCCAGGCGTGCCAATGCATCCATCGGCTGCGCGATTGTCGTCAGCGGTGGCACCAGGCAGGACGCCAGGCTGGTGTCATCAAACCCCACAACGGATACGTCCTCCGGCACGCGCAAAGCGGCATTGTGGATCGCCTGTAGAACACCTGCCGCCGTCACATCATTGAAACAGAACACCGCGGTGGGCGGCTGCGGCAGTGCCAGCAACTGCTCCATGCACTCCTTGCCACCGCCACGCCAGCCATCACCTTGGACGATGAGTAGAGGGTCCGGCGGAATCCCGCGCGCTTGCAGGGCCTGCAGGTACCCCTTCTGCCGTTCCAGGCTTTCTTCGGCACTTCTGGTACCCCCGATGTACGCAATCCGCCGGTGGTTCAGATTCAATAGATGCTCCGTTGCCTGCCTCGCACCATCTACGCTATCTGTCCCCACCGAGAAAGCATAGGAGCTCCGGTTGATTAGAATGACGGGGACCCCCATCTGCTCCAGTTGAGGCAAAGCGGAGTCGGCTATGTGTGGATCAGGCACAATGATTGCATCGACCCGCTGCTGAAGCAACAGCCTGATGGCACTCATCTCGCGCTCCGGGTCAGGGTCGCATATCGAGAGAATGACACTGTAACCATACCCACATGCATTGCTGTTGATAGCACTAACCATGTCGGCATTGAAGGCCTCCAAGGGGTCCATCACGACAACGCCCAATGTCGAGGTCCGATTGGTTGCCAGCCCACGCGCAATGGCGCTGGGTACATATCCCATCTCTTTGGAAATACGCTGGATGCGGTGGCGCGTATTCGGATTGATCCGTGGACTGTCCGCCAGAGCTCTGGAGACTGTGGATTCGGTTACGCCGGCGGCCTCGGCGATGTCTTTCATCGAAACGGTCACATGAAGCTCCTCGCGCAACGGGAATTGGGGGTGCAGATCTCTGTCTTCGTTTGAGTTCCGTGCACGCGCTTGCACAACATTATATCATAGATAGGCGCTCCGGTCAAG
>CAZPTF010000645.1:0-1775 GCA_964589015.1 uncultured Anaerolineae bacterium | reverse complement strand
TGTGAACCTGGCAGATCACGCTGCAAACACGACTTGCCCATTGCTCGCCAGCCCCCAAATTTCCGGATGCACCCATTCGAGTTGGATTCGTGGGCGGCACCGCTGTCGACGCCCAGGACCGCCACCTGCTGGCTCGGTCATATCCGCATTCCATTCTGCTGTTCTGCGGCAAGGTACGGGAGCCGTTTGGTGCTTCTGGGGCCAGCCGCTCGTATCTTCGCACGCCCTGCTCGGGGAGGCGATCCCCATTCCAGGGCATCGCCCCCTCATGACATGCCGGACAGCGGCGTGGCTGCGTTCCGTTCGCACGTCTCACCGTGCGACGGAACAGACGTGCACGACCTCCTCGCCGGCATCCTGCAGGGCGCGCAGCAAGACATCCCGTTCGACTCCGTTCAGCCGGATCGTGAAGTAAACGTGCTCCGAATCCTCGCTCTGGAATGATGCCGAAGAGCAGATGTTCCCACCGAGGTCGGCGATCACCCTGGAGAGGTGGGCAAGCTCGCCCGGTTCATCCCCGACGCGCAGCGTAATGCGCAGCTCCGCTTCGCCGCGCCCCAGAATCTCGACGAACGCACGGAAAATGTCGGCTTCGGTGATCATCCCGACCAGTTCAGTTCCACGCATGACCGGCAGGCAGCCGATGTCCTTCTCCACCATGACCCGTGCCGCCTCTTCGATGGGCGTGTCCTCCGCCACCGTAATTGGCGGACTGGTCATCACTTCTTCAATCTGCAGGTTTGCCAACAGGTAGTTCATCTCGAAAACCGTCAGCGTCGTGGCGGACGAAGGCGAAGCGTGCAGCAGATCCTTCTGTGTGACCACCCCAACCAGCTTGTTCTTCTTGTTCAGGACTGGCAGATGGCGAATCCCTCGCTCACGGATAATGTGGAACGCATCGATGAACGACGTGTCGGGCATAACCGCAACCGGATCTGCGGTCATGCGATCCTTGACTAGCATTGCACCCTCCTTGCTCTTCCAGCTCAGAAACACCACTGCCCGTCCAAGCCACCCTGGCGCGTTCGATATCAGGCCCACGCAAGCAACCTGTTGCACCGGACGCGTCCAATTCCAGCCTGCTAACTGCCCGGATGGCCCAGGTAGGCGACCCTGACCTGCTCGTTGGCGGACAACTCGGCGGCGGTCCCCTGCGCGATGATTTGTCCCGAATCCATCACATAGGCACGGTCCGCCACCGCGAGCACCGCATGTGCATTCTGCTCGACGACGAGGATCGTCATCCCGTATTCGCGCAACTGGCTCGACACGCGGAAAATCTCGCGGGTCAGCAGCGGGGCCAGTCCCAGCGATGGCTCGTCCATCAGCAGCAACTTCGGTTTGGCCATCCAGGCGCGGCCCAACGCCAGCATTTGCTGCTCTCCGCCCGAGAGCGTGCCGGCACGTTGCCGGCGCCGGTCTTTCAGCCGTGGGAATATCTCGAATACGAACTCCATGTCTTGCTCGATCTGTTTGCCGTCGCGCCGGTAACGGTGGTATGCACCCAGCAGCAAATTATCGAGCACGCTCATCGTCGCGAACACCTGTCGCCTTTCCGGCACGTGGCTCAGTCCCAGACGCACTAACCGTTCCGGGCTGAAACTGGTGATCGGTTGTCCATCGAAAACAATCTGCCCGCCACGTGGCGGGACAATGCCCGAGATGGCGTTCAGCAACGTCGTTTTACCCGCCCCGTTCGGCCCGATCACGGCGACGATCTCACTCTGAGTCACCTGCAGCGACACCTCGCGGAGCACCTGTATCCTGCCGTAATA
>CAZPTF010000644.1:0-1777 GCA_964589015.1 uncultured Anaerolineae bacterium | reverse complement strand
ACGACTCCCTGCAGATCTATCACAACGCCGAGTATGCCGCCGCGACCATTCCCGGTGCGAAGCTGGTCAGCTTCGATTACGGCGGGCATCTGCTCGTGGTCGTCGAGCGCGCGGCCATCGGTGAAGCCCTGCAGCAGCACATCCGCGAGCATGCGGGTGGATATTGACAGCTTCTACCGGAAGGAGAATGACATGCACTATCTTCTGTTCTACGATGTTGTGCCCGACTA
Source organism: uncultured Anaerolineae bacterium (assembly GCA_964589015.1). Lineage (GTDB taxonomy): Bacteria > Chloroflexota > Anaerolineae > DAOTYC01 > DAOTYC01 > CAZPTF01. The sequence continues at coordinate 1,547 of CAZPTF010000644.1, read as the reverse complement.
TGTTGAGCGGCGTAAGGCGTTCCGCAGCGAGCATCTCCAGCTGGCGTGGGAAGCCTGCGACCGCGGCGAGATCGTCATTGCGGGCGCTCTGGCTGACCCCGTGGACGGCGCGGTATTCCTGTTCCAGGGTGAGTCGCCGGAAGCGGCAGAGCGATTCGCCGCCGCCGACCCGTACGTGCGGAATGGCCTGGTGACGCAGTGGCGCGTCCGCCCCTGGACGACCGTTGTTGGCGAACAGGCCGCTTCACCGGTCAGGGCCGAATAAGAGCCTCCATCTCTTCGATGCCCCGGACGAGGTGGCTCGACCGCAGATAGCGGCGACCCGCCTCGACCGGCTCACCGGGGCGAGCGCGCGTCAGGCGGATTCGAGCGCCTGCTCCAGGTCGGCGATCAGGTCGGACACGCTCTCCAGGCCGATGGACAGCCGCAGCAGATCCTGCGGGACCGGGCTGTCCGGCGGCTCGTAGCTCGCGCGGTGCTCGATGAGGCTGTCCGTCCCGCCGAACGACGTTGCGCGCTTGAAGATCTTCGTACCGGCCTGCACGCGAACCGCTCCCTCGCGACCGCCGCGGACGCGGATCGACAGCATCCCGCCGAAACCACCAGTCATCTGGCGGACCGCGACGTCGTGCCCCACGCAGTCGGGCAGGCCCGGGTACAGGACAGAGAGCAGCTTCGGGTGACCGTGGAAGTGCTGCGCTACGGCCATCGCGCTGGCGCAGATGCGCTCCATCCGCACGAACAGGGTGCGCATGCCGCGCAGCAGAAGCCACGTCTCGAACGTGCCCGGCAGCGCGCCCCCGTCGTGCGCGATCTCGTGGATCGCCGTCCACAACTCGTTGTTCTCACGGGCGACCAGCGCTCCCAGCAACACGTCACCGTGTCCGTTCAGGTACTTCGTCCCCGCGTGCATCACGATGTCCGCGCCCAGCTCCAGCGGACGAGTCAGCACCGGCGTGGGAACGGTGTTATCCACCGCCACGAGCGCGCCGGCCTGGTGCGCGATTTCGGCTGCGGCGGCGATGTCGGTGACGCACCACATTGGGTTCGACGGCGTCTCGATCCATACCAGCCGCGTGACTCCGGGCCGCAGCGCTCTCTGCAAAGCGTCCAGGTCCTCGTTCGGGACGAACTCGGCCCGCAGAGATGTGTAGTTCAGCACCCACTTGCGCACACCGAAGTACAGGCTCTCTGGCAGGATCACGTGGTCACCCGGCCGCAGCGCCTGGAACAGCGCGACGACGGCGGCCATGCCGGACGAGAAGAGCTGCGCTCCGCAGCCACTCTCCAGCCGGGCGAGAAGCGCGCTCGCCTGGCGATAGGTGGGATTATCCGCGCGCGTGTAGACGCGATTGTCGTTGAACGATAAGTCGGGGTTGCGCTCGAAGTTCGTCGAGGGGTACAGCGGCGGAACGATCGAGCCGGTCTCGCGGTCGACCCAGCCGAGGCCTTGTGCGGTCAGGGTTTCGAGTGAAGGGCAGTCGGACATATTACACCTCCATGAATGCGGAATTGGGCGCCAATGGGATGATTATAGTCCGATTGAG
>CAZPTF010000643.1:0-1778 GCA_964589015.1 uncultured Anaerolineae bacterium | reverse complement strand
CTGCTGCGCGCCGGCATGTTCGCAGAGGTCAACCTGGTTACGGAGCAGTACGCCAACGCATTGCTGGTCCCCGCATCTGCCGTGATCACCGATGGCGATCAGTCTTATGTTTACGTTGTGGACAATGGTGAAGTTGAGAAGCGGATCGTAACCAAAGGTCTGGCCAACAAGGATTCCGTTCAGATCCAATCGGGCCTGACCCTGGGCGAACAGGTGGTCGTGTCCGGTCAGAAAAGCCTGAACCCGGGTGATTGGGTCAACGTTGTGTCCGGATAACGCACGGTAGTCGTTCCAAGCACAACCGCAGGAATTTTGAACAAGGAGCTATGGCTGAAGTCCTTAGCTGTAGCTCCTTTTTGTGTGAGACAGTGGTTTTGAGGAGTAGCTGAGATTATGGGACTAACAAAACTGGCCATCCGGCGTCCGCTCACCATGCTGATGATCATCCTGGCGTTGATCATCCTGGGCATCAATGGGTTCAACTCGCTCAAGGTGGATCGTTACCCGGAGATTAATTTCCCCTATGTGGCGACGATTGTCATCTATCCGGGGGCTTCCCCTACCGACATCGAGACTGAGATAGTCAAACCTGTCGAGGATGCCGTCGCTGGTGTGTCTGGACTGGACTACATCCAGTCCACCGCGCGCGAAGGCGTCGGAATCGTGCTGGCTGCATTCAAGACGAACGTGGACGGCGACCAGGCGGCGATCGACGTCGAGCGTGCCTTGAGCAACATCGATCTACCGGACGACGCCCAGAAACCGACGATCTATAAGGCGGACATCGGGTCCATTCCGATCATGAATATTGTGCTGAGTGGGCCGCAGACCCTGAGCGAGAAATACCGGCTTGCGGAAGACATCGTCAAACCGAAACTGCTGTCCAAAGAGGGCGTGGCTGCGGTAACCATCTCCGGTGGTCTCGAGGAGGAGATTCAAGTGCAGGCCGACCCGCTGAAAATGGCGGGACACAATGTATCGCTGACCCAGTTGGCGGGCGTCCTCATGCAAGAGAACGTCGACGTTCCTGCCGGCTCAGTCACCACTGGCACGGAACGGACTGCGATTCGCTCGTTGGGACGTTTTTCCAGCATCGCGGAAATCGAAAATGTGGTCGTTTCCTCTGGCAATACGCGCGTCTATTTGAAGGACGTCGCAGATGTACGGGACACACACAAGGAGATCGAGGAAAAACTCCGCCTCGACGGCGAAGACACCGTGTCGCTGAGCGTCACAAAGCAGTCCGACGCCAACACCGTGCAGACATCGGAGAACATCCGCAAAGCCATCGAAGAACTGCATGCTGCAGTTCCGGCGGGGATGAGTATCGATATCGTCAACGATGATTCGCAGTACACCGAAGCAGCAGTCCACGCTGTCGAGTTCGACTTGGTGCTGGCTGTGTTGATCACCGGTGCGGTGCTGCTGTTCTTCCTGCACATGTGGCGCAGCACCATCATTGTCTTGCTGGCTGTACCGACTTCGCTGATCTCGACCTTCCTGGTGATGTTCTTGCTGGGCTTCAGCCTCAACCAGGTCTCTTTGATGGCCCTGGCGTTGGTCATCGGCGTGTTGGTGGACGATTCGGTCGTGGTGCTGGAGAACATCGTACGCCACCTGGGCATGGGCAAATCACCCGATCAGGCAGCGCTCGACGGACGGGCCGAGATCGGGATGGCGGCTATGGTCATCACGTTCTGCGACGTCGTGATCTATCTGCCGGTGGCGTTCATGTCCGGTATCATTGGGCAGTTCTTCAAGGAGTACGGCATCACCAT
>CAZPTF010000642.1:0-1810 GCA_964589015.1 uncultured Anaerolineae bacterium | reverse complement strand
AGATCACGTTCTACCTAATTGTCTTTTGCTATCCTACGAAGTTTACGGTATAATCAATATACATTCTGTATCAACCAAGGCACGTATCAAACAGGAGGTCGAACGATGAAGATGAATTGGGCAAGTCAAACAAACAGCCGGCCCAACGGGTTTGGGCGGAAAGCACTCCGTGTCGTCCAGGTGGTTTTGGTCTTAGGGCTGGTGCTGGGTTTCGCCACACAGACGATGATCCCGGCGTTCGCGCAGGTTCCTGCGCCCACCGTCGATCCCAAGCTTGGCGAGGGTTCAATTACACTTCCCGCCGACATCATGAAAGACTACTCGATTGCCGCTGCCAAGAGCATTACGTTCACCGGCGCGAGCGGCGCTTTTCTCGTGGTGGCCTACGAGCCCAAGACGTTCAGCATGGAGAACCCTCTGCCCTCGTTCATGGTGATCTACCAGACGACGGATAGCGGGTTCGATCCGCTCTATCGTTACTTGCCAGAAGCACCGGCTGATCTCGGATATCCGATGCCGCTCTCGTTCGAGAACATGTGGCCGATCACAACCTGGACCGACGGCAACCCGGAGACCGTCAACCTGGTTACCGCGTGGGGTGAGACGGGCGCGGACTATTGGGGATCACAGCCGATCATGCTCGGTTATGCGGACGGCACCTTCAAAGCCGTCCCGCTCTACCAGGGCAAACTGGCTGACGACCAGCAGATCAAGGGGTTCCAGTGGACCACTGCGGACTTCGAGGTGAAGAACGCTTTCGACCCGGCCAATGCGGTGACGACGATTCTGACGCAGGGCGTGAGCGTGGATGGGTCGAAAGTATCGCTCAGCTTCTGGGCCGACAACGAGTGCAAAGCCTGCGAGCACAAGATCGTCAATATCGAGATCGATCTGCAGAAATAGGGCCGGTAAACCAGCCACTGGCAAGGCGACAGCGCAGGACGCCGGTGACTACCTGACGAAAATTGTGTTCTCGGGTTGTTCAGTGCAGCAGTGACTGGTCTCGTCGCTGCTGCACGCGCGTCAGGCACGTGTCACGGATTGCAATACCGCACGCATCCGCTATAATTGGAGCTGGGATCGTCCATACTGACAAAGGCGAATCCTGCAAAGCCAGTATTGATTCAGCCACGACGAAGGAGGAAATCATGGGGATTGCAGTCACCGTATCTCGACAACTTGGTTCAGGAGGAGAGAATATCGCCTGCAAAGTCGCAGAAGAGCTCGGGTTGCGCATCGTCGGACAGGAGATCATCCACGAGGCACTGAATGCCGGCGTCCCACAAGATATTCTGCTGGAATCTGAAGAGGGCCGGCGCAACTGGATTCAGAAGGCGCTCGACTGGCTGGACCGCAAGCAGGGCGTTCCGCCTTCGCCCGGGGCGCTCATGGAGAGCGACAGTGCGTACCTTTCCACCGGACTTCTGAGCAGCGATGAGTATTACCGCTCCGTGCTCGAATCGATTATTTTCGACCTGACCCAATCCGACGATGTGCTGCTGGTCGGACGTGCGGGGCAGATCGTGTTTCGCAACCAGCCAAACAGCTTTCACATCCGCATCGTTGCGCCGCTCGAAATGCGCATCCCCGTCATCGAGAAGCGCTTCAATTTCACACCGGAGGCAGCGCAGCGTAAGATCGAAGACACGGAGCGTGCGCGCAGCGACTACCTGAAACGCCAATACGACGCCAATATCGACGATGCCAGTTTGTACGACCTGTGCATCAACACGGGCAAGATTCCGCAGGAGGATGCGGTCAAGCTGATCGTCGCTGCGATCAAAGCAGCGGGACTGAGGTAGACGCGCAC
>CAZPTF010000641.1:0-1821 GCA_964589015.1 uncultured Anaerolineae bacterium | reverse complement strand
GCCGCACCGACAACGTAATCGTCCTTCTGAAGTTCGCTGTCGTACCAGACAGCGCCATCGACGAACGTGCTCCGTGGAATACCGGTCCGCCAGCCGACATCCGGATAGCTGGAGATCACCGCATGGGTGAGCCCGCATTCGGTGATGAGAACCTGGTACCCGCTCAACCCGGCCATCTGGATGCGATAGCGCAGACAACGGGCCTCCGCCTCCCAATCCCATGTATACCAGGAATATTCGTGGAAACACATGAAGACCTTGTTCTTCGGCAGAGCCAGAGATTTCGGGAAATCCGTCAGCGTGGGCTCACCGGCGAAACCGAAGTTGCCGGCGGGGAGACAGAACAGCCCTACGCGAACGCTGTTGTGCAGCTCCCAGATGCGATAGGCGAAAACGCCTTGAAACGTATCGAATAGCGCGCGTTGTTCGGGACCGGTCGAATTGCCGATCGCTTCGTTGTAGACTTCGACGACGTTCACGAGATCGAGCACACCGGCATACTGCTCAGCAAATGCGGTGCCCGCGGCGAGCGGAACGGAGTAGTCCTGCGAATCGACATACTTGCGCGCCACAATCAAAGTATGCGGTGCTGCACTGCGGATGGCCTGCAGAGAGTGGCGGTCCAGGTCCATTGTCTTCACCATAGGCGGCTGAACTCGTGCAATCGCATCGAGTGTCGCGGTATCCAGGATTTGGATGTGCGGACAAAGCTTGGATGGCATTTCACACCTCCCTGTTCTTGGCACGGTCTCTAAATCCACAGAGACAATTCGACAAACAACGACTTCTATTCCAACATCAGATCTCTTCTTGTGTCAGGCGAGAGCCTGTTTTGAAATACGGCCCAGGAGGACAGGGACTGCTGATTTCCTCGTCGAGTGGTACGTCGCCAGATGCCGCCCGGTCCATTTCTACAACCATCTCCCAGACAAACTCACGGACCCGATGCAAGGTCGGTTCATCCAACCTCTCGAAAACATCACCACGCTGGTGCCAGAAAGGCATATAGTTGAAGATTCCATTGCTCTTCAACGTAAGCAGGGTAATGCCGCGCAACCCATATTTCGCGACGACTCCGGTTTCGGTGTAACCCGCTCGCAAAACACAGGCCTGCCCGCCCAGGTCGGGACGGCGGTGCGCCACGTGAGCGGCGAGATTGAGCAGATAGGGATCGCTGCGATAGGTCGCGAACGTCCCCTCGCTCTTCGCGTAACGGATGTCACCACAGCCCACGCCCTCCAAATTGATGAAAACCGCATCTTCGAGTTGCTGGCGATATGCCTTCAGGAAATTCATCATACCATAACAGCCCACTTCCTCACAACCGGATAACAGCGTCCAGATTTCGGTATGCTGCAGTGGATTTTCTGTGGCACACTGCGCCAGACTGAGGACTACCCCTACCGCGGAGGCGTTGTCGTTCGCGCCCTCCGTATACGGGCTGAGCTCCGCTTCCATCGTGAAGAGCAGAGCGAGCGCCTGAATGGCGGTGCCGATCCACGACCATTCGTACCACACACTGGCCCCGCTCAGCGCACCGCACGTGTACAGGACGGCGTTGGCGACCAGACTGAGCACGGTCAGCAGCGACAGCAACACAAACACCGGCAGAATCCAACTTGAGCTGAACAACAATGGGGTTTGCCCGGAGTCCAGATGCCCGACCAGCACGACCTTGACCCGCACGTCTTCAGCGGGCGGGATCGTGCCGATGACGTTCTGCGAGTTGCCGGTGGGGAGCAAACGTCTTGCCGGATTGTCCTCGAAGTTGACTTCGCGGTATATCCACCAGGCGGCGAGAGCCGAGCACAGGGCGGCCAG
>CAZPTF010000640.1:0-1823 GCA_964589015.1 uncultured Anaerolineae bacterium | reverse complement strand
CCGCTGGCGGACAGGCAACTCGTCGAAATCGCTCACGCTGTACACCGCGATCCCGACTTGCTCATTCTCGACGAGGGCACATCCGCACTGGCATCGAAAGAAGTCACAATCGTGTTCGATCTGCTGCGCAAGCTGCGCGATCAGGGCAAAGCGATTGTGTTCATTTCTCACCGCATGGGTGAGATCGAAGAATTGTGCGACATCACTTCGGTTTTCCGCAACGGCAAGGACGTGAGGTCGTTTGCCACCGGCTCGCTGTCCGACGACGAGATCGTGCAGTTGATGATTGGGCACAAGATGGAGCAGTACTTCCCGGAAAAGCCTGTGCGTGCCAAGGCACCGGAGCCCGTTCTCGAAGTGAAGAACATCAGTTGGGAACATGCCCTTCACGATGTCTCCGTCGACGTCGGCAAGGGTGAGATTGTCGGTTTGGCGGGGCTCGAAGGCCAAGGCCAGGGCGATCTGCTGTTCGCACTCTTCGGGGTCTATGCCGGAGTTTCCGGCGAGGTACGGGTCGACGGCCGTAAGGTCAACATCAGCAGCCCGGCGAAGGCTACTCGCCCGGACATCGGTCTGGCGATGATCCCCGCTGACCGCAAGGTCGAAGGACTGATCCTGCCGATGAGCGTTGGGCGCAACATGACGATGGCCATCCTGAAGCGCATCAGCCGCATGTCCGTTATCAGCCGGCTGCTGGAACGAGCGGCGGTGGACAAGATGATGGCACGCCTCGCGGTGCGAGCACCGTCGGCGGATATCCCAGTGCAGAGCCTGAGCGGCGGGAACCAGCAGAAGGTTTCGCTGGCCAAGTGGCTGCTGACCGACGCTAAGATCTATCTGCTCTATGATCCGACGCGTGGTATCGACGTAGGTACTAAGCAGGAGATCTATCGCTTGATGCGCGAGCTTGCGGACGAGGGCAGCGCCATTTTGTTCTTCTCCACCGACTTGGACGAGATCGTAGGCATGTGCGATCGCACCTTGGTGATGTACGAAGGCCGGATCGTGCGTGAGCTGGTCGGCGATGAGATCACCGAGACGAATCTGGTGGCTGCCGCCCTGAACCTGGGCGAGATTGGCAACAACCGGGAGGTAGCTGAGGCATGACCGACGTGTCGAACCCCAAACCAAAAAAGAAATTCAGCATCATGCGTTACTATCGCCCGCTGATCGCCTATGCCGCGCTGATTCTTCTGCTGATCATCTACCGCAGCCTGAGCCCGATCGTCTTCCGCTTACCGGTGCTTACGGCGATGTTCAACCAGGGTATGGCCCTGGCGATTACCAGCATCGCGCAGACGATGGTCATCCTGACGGCTGGCATCGACCTGTCGATTGGCTCGATTGTGACGCTGTCAAACTGCGTCGCCGTCACGAATATGCAGCCAGGTGTCGCTCCAACCTTGGGCGTCGTCGTCCTCGTGCTGTTGGTCGGCTCGCTCGCTGGTGCGATCAACGGGTTCCTGGTCGCGTTCGGCCGTCTGCCGCCAATCATTGTCACGCTGGCGACGGCATCCATCTTCAATGGGATCGCCTTGTATGTGCTGCCGAACCCGGGTGGATTCGTCCCTGAGTGGTACACTAACGCGCTGACGGGACGGGTGTTCGGGGTGATTCCAACCGCGCTCATCCTACTGATCGTGCTGTTCGTCTTCGTGTGGACGCCGCTCAAACGGTCGCCGCTAGGGCAAGCGATCTACGCCGTGGGGAGCTCCGAGGCGTCGGCGCGCATGTCCGGCGTTAACGTCCGGAGGACTAAGCTGCTGACCTACACCTTCGCCGGCACGCTGTGTGCGCTGGCCGCGCTCTTCCTGACCGCGCAG
>CAZPTF010000639.1:0-1828 GCA_964589015.1 uncultured Anaerolineae bacterium | reverse complement strand
AATGATACTGCCCCGATCAAGCCCTTGATTTACATATAGCGCAGAATATAGTATAATTGTAGTCGCTTTCATGGAAAGACATACTCCCAGTTCCCTTGCTTTTGACAGGGGATTACCCCCTAAACGACTGGGGGATTTCCCTTGATTGGCGGCGCGTCTTAGCCCTGCCACTGCGACACACTCTGGTTTTCCATTCTCGTTCGTATTGAGTCGTAGCCATGCCCCACCGAGATTCGAGGCCGTCGCATACATGGTCCGGAGATAGAGAGGACTTCAGGTGGAGTGGAAAGTGATGGAGAAGCTTCGCGTAGTACTGGCGGACGATCACGCCCTGGTGCGGACGGGCATCCACCGGATGCTGTTGGAATTTCACGATCTGGAGCTGGTGGGCGAGGCGGACGACGGCCCGTCCCTGTTCGCGACCTTGCATGCGACTGCACCGGACTTTCTGTTGATCGATGTGTCTATGCCGGAATTCGATCCCATCAGCGCAATCCGACAGATCCGCGCCCGGTACCCCGACATGAAGATCCTGGTCATCAGCGCCTATGACGACAATGCCTACGTCGAAGGATTGCTGCGGGTGGGGGTCAACGGATACTACCTCAAGGAGTACTCGCTCAGCGATCTGAAACTGGCGATCGAGCAGGTGCTGGCGGGCCGGCGCTGGATTTCGAGCTCGCTGATCGACACACTCGTCACGGCGGCGCAGCCAGCGCCGGCATCGCCCGGTCTCACGACGCGGCAGGTACAGATCTTGCAATTGTTACGCGAGGGGCTGGACAACCGCACGATTTCGGCACGGCTGGGACTGAGCGTGAAGACGGTCGAGAACCACCTCACGCGGCTGTATCGCCAGATCAACGTGCAAAGCCGCTCTGAAGCGATTCACCTGGCATTCGAGCACCCGGAAGTGTTGGAGCAGCCGCGGCTGGCCGAGCCGGTCACCGCCTGTGCGGTCTGCGGCAAACCCGGCGGAGCCGCTTTCGGTGTGCTGCTGGTGGACGACAACCCGCGCTACCGGCAGCAGTTGCGGCTGACCATCGACCGCATCTGTCCGTGGGCCACGGTGTGCGAAGCCGAAGACCCGTCTGCCGCCCTGCGACTCATCCAGCGTACGGATATGAATCTCGTGCTCATGGATGTGATTCTCGGCGAGGAAAACGGCATCCAGTGCGTGCGGCGGATGAAGACGCTGCGGCCCGGATTGCACATCGTGCTGATCAGCGCCTACCCGGACCGCGAGTTTCACCGGCTCGGACTGGAGGCAGGTGCGGTCGCGTTCGTCGATAAGAAAGACCTCGACGGGGCGACACTGCGCCAGATCATCGACGACGTGAAGGTGTGAGGCGGCGATGAGCGCGTTGCGACAGATCCGGGCGCTGGAAGCACTGCCGATTCTGCGACTGGAGACGGTGACGAAGAGCTTCGGGTCGCTCAAGGCGCTCGATGGGGTCAGCTTCGCGGTCGCGCCGGGGCAGGTCGTTGGGCTGGCCGGTTCCAGCGGCTCGGGGAAGACGGTGCTGATCAAGCTGCTGGCCGGCATCCATGCCTGGGACAGCGGCGCGATCGTCTTCGATGGGCAGGGGTTGAACTGCCCGTTTTCGGCGCGTGCGCTGGGCATCGAGACGATCCACCAGAAGCCCGAGCTGGTCGAGACGATGGACATCTGCGACAACATCTTCATCGGCCGGGAGATTGCGCTGCCGGCGTTGCAGCACTTGCGGCTCGTTTCGGCGAAACGGCAAATGGAAGTGCAGGCGGCGCGAATTTTGAACGAGCTGGGCTTCACCGCGGATTCGATCAACTCGCCAGTGATCAACCTGTC
>CAZPTF010000638.1:0-1829 GCA_964589015.1 uncultured Anaerolineae bacterium | reverse complement strand
GTGGGGTGACGACGCTGTGCACGATAACTACCGCCAGATCAATCGCCGCGACGGAGATGACAACCAGCATCAGCGCCAGCAAGATCAGGACGATGACGTGCTCGAATGAGTTGACTATTCGTTTCGCTTTCTCATCCACGTTTTGGCGCTCCATCAACGTGCATCACCGCACCGTCTGCAGAGTGGCTTAGTCGGCCACGGGACAGGCCCCGCCCGGGCGGGTCAATACCCCGACCAGGGTGAGCTCAGCCGCGCGGTGACAACTGACGTAACGTTCCGGCTCGACCTCAACGAGATCGGGTGTCTCTATACCGCACACATCGATGGCATATTTGCAGCGTGGGTGAAAGTAACAACCTGAAGGCGGGTTTGCCGGGTCGGCAACTTCGCCCTCCAAAGGGATTCGGCTGGAACGCAGCCGTGGGTCGGGCTTGGGCACGGCAGAAAGCAGAGCTTCGGTATACGGGTGCTTTGGTGTGTCGAACAGTGCCTGTGTGCTGGCGACTTCGACAATCTGACCGACATACATCACCGCCACCCGGTCACTGATGTGCTTGACCACGCTCAAATCGTGCGCGACGAACAGAAAGGTCAGATCGAGCCGCTGCTGCAGGTCCAACATCAGGTTGAGGATTTGCGCTTGCACCGAGACATCCAGCGCGGATACCGGCTCGTCAGCAACCACCAGGCTTGGGTTCAGGGCCAAGGCACGGGCGATACCGATGCGCTGCCGTTGTCCGCCGCTGAACGCGTGGGGATAACGACGCATGTACTCCGCACGCAACCCCACCAGCCGCAGCAGCTCGGAGACACGATCGAGCCGTTCCTGGTAATTCTGAACGCCATTGACGAGCAGCGGTTCGCCGACGATGTCGAACAAGGTCATACGCGGGTTCAGCGATGAGAAAGGGTCCTGGAAGATCATCTGCATCTGGCGACGCAGTGGCCGGAGCTGGCTTTTCGGCAGTTCCGCCACGTTGATCACGCTGCCGGTGCTGGTCCGGAACAGGATTTCTCCTGCCGTGGGCTGGAGGGCGCGCAGGATGCAGCGCGATGTGGTCGTCTTCCCGCAACCACTTTCGCCCACCAACGACAGGGTCTCGCCCTTTTTGATGTAAAAACTGACGCCATCGACCGCACGCACCTGGCCGACTACTTTGCGCAACAGACCTTTCTGAATCGGGAAGTATTTTTTGAGTTTTTTGACTTCTAGCAGAATGTTGTCCTGACTCATTTCGACCGCTACCACGTTTCGCACTCCATTGTCTATGTCCTTCTGACACTCAGAAGGGCCTCATTGTATTGGAAGCAACAAACCTGCTGGCGTTCCACCATCACGGACATCGGTTCTTCCTGCCCACAGATTCCCGGGATCGATTCCGTACATCTCGGGTGGAAGGGGCAACCGCGCGGCCGATTGTAGGGATGTGGGATGGACCCACTGATCGTCGGCAGTGTAACCCGCGAGGGCGCCAATAAGCTGGGAATTGAACAGAGCAATGCCCGTGTGTAGGGATGTTTCGGTGAATGGAAGATGTCGTCTACCGGGCCCTTTTCGACATCACGTCCAAGATACATCACGACGACATCGTCGGCCATTTCGGCGATGACGCCCATGTTGTGCGTGATGAGAATCACGGCCATATTGCGTTCTTCCTGGATCTGCCGCAATAAATCCAGAATCTGTGCCTGCGTGGTTACGTCCAACGCCGTCGTCGGCTCATCAGCGATCAGAACATCCGGGTCACAGGATAGCGCCAGGGCGATCACAACACGCTGCCGCAGACCACCGCTGAGCTGAAACGAGTACTCGCCGATACGTCGCTCGG
>CAZPTF010000637.1:0-1846 GCA_964589015.1 uncultured Anaerolineae bacterium | reverse complement strand
GATGGCACGGATTCTCACGCCCGCCGCGTCACCCGTGTTGGTGGCAACCAAGCCCGCTTCAGCGGGCGCTGTCCAGTAGCGCGGGGAATTCATCCCCGCGCGGGCCGGCGTCCTGCCAATCGTCGCGTTGTCGATCTCTGGGACGGCCCCCAGGGCAGGGGAGCGCCAAGTCCACCGCAGAAGGCCGCGTTCACAACGTGCGATAATCGGCAATCGATGATATAATACGCATGCGTTCAGAAGACAGGCTATCAGGTGGGGAGGAGACAATGAAATTCGAGAGGTTGTGCAGCGGTCTGATCGTATTGGTCCTATTGTTGGTGGCGCCGCTCGGCGCGTTTGCAGCGGGAGATCCAGCCATGCTGGGAGTGACGCCCGCTGCCGGAGATGACGTGGTACGGCATGGAGCTGGTTACCGCTTCACGCAGAACGGCTGGATCTACGTGCACATCGAAGGGGAGCCGTACGAACGCGGCGTGCAGCATGGCTATCTGCTGGCAGCCGAGCTCGAGGATCTCCTGCGCACGCTGCAGTACATCTGTTACTGGAACACAGGCAAGCACTGGGACTTCTTCGTGGAAGCAGCGACGCGGATGTTTGTCCCGCATTTGGAGCCGGAATACCTGGCGGAGATCAAGGGGATCGCAGACGGGGCGAAGGCCGCCGGGGTAGACATCTCCTGGGAAGATATTCTGACCTGGAACGGCTATTCGGAGCTGGCCGGCTACTGGTGGCCCAACGAGAAGGCGGGGAAATACGCTCACAACGACCACGAGGGCTGCAGCGCGTTCATCGCCACCGGCTCGGCGACTGCGGACGGCAAGATCGTGATGGCGCACAACACCTGGAACGTATACGAACTCGGGCAGTTCTGCAACGTGATTCTCGACATCAAGCCGGCGAACGGGCAGCGCATGTTCATGCAATCCGGTCCGGGTTATATCCACAGCAAGACCGACTTCGCACTGACTGATGCCGGTATCGTATTGACCGAAACGACCATCGGCGGGTTCGGGCAGTTCGATCCGGCGGGAGCTCCTGCGTTCCTGCGCGTGCGCCGGGCGATGCAGTATTCCGAAACGCTCGACCAGTTCGTCGGCACCATGCTGAAGGACAACAACGGCGGTTACGCCAATAGCTGGCTCCTCGGCGATATCAATACCGGCGAGATCATGCGCTTCGAGCTGGGCATGAAGAAGCACAGTGTCGAGCGTACGACCGATGGCTACTTCATCGGCTTCAATGCCGCGACGGACATCGAAATTCGCCGCCTGGAATGCTCCGATGCGGGTTACGAAGATATCAGGACTCCCGTGGGTGCGCGCCGCGTGCGCCTGACACAATTGATGGGTGAATATGCCGGCAAGATCGATGTCGACGTGGCGGAGCAGATCATGGCGGACCACTATGACGTCTACCTGCAGCAGGAGGATCATCCCGGTTCGCGCACCATCGATGGGCATTACGAGCTGGACCGCTTCGAGTACCTGCCGTCCAGGCTGCCGTTCCGCCCGATGGGCTCATTGGATGGCAAAGTGGTGGATGGGAGTCTTGCTGAGCAGTTGAGCTTTTGGGCACGCTGGGGCAACTCCAGTGGGATGCCCTTCGATGCCGAGGCATTTCTGGCGGAACACATTCAGTGGAGCGAGCTGGACGGGTATCTCAAGGATCGCCCAACGCAACCGTGGACGTTGTTTGCAGCCGGCGACGAATGACGAGCGGCACGTAATGACAGCTGGCGCCGGACAAGCGCCGGGAGGGAGCACAGGCCGCATTGGCGGAGTATCCGGTCAGCGAAACGAGCATGCTGCCAGCCGGTTTCGAGACGGCGAAGGGGCAAGCGGTG
>CAZPTF010000636.1:0-1851 GCA_964589015.1 uncultured Anaerolineae bacterium | reverse complement strand
CCTTTGACGAAAACGATGTGAACATTCTCTCCCTGTTGGGAAACCAGGCTGCGACTGTACTGGAGAATGCCCGGCTCTATGCCGCGACCACGGAGTCGGAACAACGGTACCGTTCGCTGTTCGATGGCAATCTGGAAGGCATTCTGCTCGTAGATGCGAGCACAGGCCAGATCATCGAGACCAATCGCGCTTTTCAGGATATGCTGGGCTATGCTCCGGCGGAACTCGCCGGACGGGAAATCTGGGACCTGCACCTCCTGACTCGCCGCGACAGAGCCTATCGGGATTGGGCGGAAGGGATCCGGCAGGGGCAGTCTCGCGGGAGGATGGTCCCCTTCGTTGCCAAGGATGGTCACGTGGTCGAGGCCGAGTTCTCGTCGCGGATCATCACTTTGGGCAGCCGTACCCTGGAGGTGCGCTCGGTACGTGACGTGACCGAGACGGTACGTTTGCAGGAACACCTGCGGCAGTCGCAGAAGCTGGAAGCAGTCGGAACGTTGGCGGGTGGCATCGCCCACGATTTCAACAACATTCTCGGCTCGATCCTGGGCTATGCTCTGTATCTGCGCGGGACGATGGATGTGGACGATGTACGCCGGAACGACCTGGACGTCATCGCACAGTCGGTACATCGGGGCTCGGATCTGATCACCCAACTGCTGACCTTCGCCCGTGGTGAGTTGCAGCAACGCCGCGAGATCGATCTGAACAAGGTCGTGCAGGAAGTGATCCTGCTGCTGAGTAGGACGGTGGACAAAACGATCGTCATTCGTCCGCTTTTGGACGAGAATCTGGAGATCGTCATTGGTGATAGGAGCCAATTGCAGCAGGTGGTTATGAATCTGTGTTTGAACGCGTGTGATGCGATGCCGGCCGGGGGTACGCTGACGATCCGGACCGACACGATCGATGCCGAAACCCAGCAGGGCTACCAGGAACTCGATCGCAAAGCAGGCAAGTATGTCCAGTTGTCGGTCAGCGATACGGGACATGGGATGGATTCCGAGACGATGGAACGGATGTTTGAACCCTTCTTTTCAACCAAGCGGGGCCGGTCCCAAGGACAGCACAACGGTCTCGGTCTGGCAACGGTGTTCGGGATCGTCCGTGGGCACGATGGGACGATCCGTGCCGAGAGTGTGGTGGGTCAGGGCACGGTGTTTCGCGTCTGGTTGCCCGCGGCAAGACATCAGGCGGATGGTGTCGATGCCGACGATGGTGAAGCGGAACAGAATGCCGTTTCGCTCGAAGCGGGGCAGGGCGAGCTGGTGCTCGTTGTCGAAGACGAAGACCACATCCGCGATCTGCTCTGCCGGATTCTGGAGCGAAACGCGTACCGGGTCGTCGCGGCTGAAGACGGTATCCAGGCGTTGGTCTGGTTCGAGGAGCATGCAGCCGAGGTGGACCTGGTGATCCTGGATATGGTCATGCCGCGGATGAGTGGCATGAGAACTTACTTGAGAATGAGGGAAATTGACCCCTCGGTCAACGTGGTGATGGTGAGTGGAAATACCGAACAGCGTTTGGCGGACGAGATGATGAATATGGGAGTACGCGGTTACCTTCGGAAGCCATTCACGCTGCAGCAAGTATTGAGTGAGGTGCGAAAAGCTTTGGATGAAAAAGAATAACTGGACCCCTGTCCTGACGGGTCCGCTTGTTATCTGTGTCGTAATGAGCTGGTCGGGAGGAGTGGTGGCATTTGCCGCTGACCCCGCACCAGTTTCTGCGTTTATTGAGCTGCACGCATGTGATCTTCCCACGATGCAGGCGGCAGTTGCTCGTGTCGAGTTGTACGGTGGAACGTGTACTCACCTGTTCCCGTTCCGTGGTTGTGTGGGGGAATTGCCT
>CAZPTF010000635.1:0-1851 GCA_964589015.1 uncultured Anaerolineae bacterium | reverse complement strand
CTGCGCAGTTGCACGCCGATCAGCTTCTGGCGCAGCAACATCCGTTCCTGCGCGATATCCGCCTCGTCTATCTCGGCGGTGTCTTCGCCGCAGGGTGCCTCGGCACTGAGAAAGTAGGCGATGGGCAACTCGAAAAAACGCGCCAGCTTCTGCAATTGCGTAACGGTAATATCGGACTTGCCAGCCTCGAAGGCGACGATAGCCTGTGTCGTTACGTTCAGGAAATTGGCGCACTGCACGCGGGAGTGGCCCGCCCGAATGCGGGCACTGCGCAGCAGCGCCCCGAGCGTCTCGCGGCGCTGCGCCAGGTTAGGCTTTGCAGACATTTCCCTCGCTCCTTTCCGGCGGTCGGTCGATTGTTACGTTCTGTTAAGTGAATTATAGCAGATTCGCCGCCAAATTCCCAAATTTGACACCCCGTATGGGTTGTGCTATAGTCAATATGGTAACAGCAAAAGGCACCGGTCGTTTGTGCCTGTCGAAACTGCCATCCTAAATAAGGGAGGTGATGCCAATGGATTTCTGTAGTAGCAGTAACAAGGTCAGGGCTCACCTCTCTGTTTTTATTTGAGCCCTGACCACCGAAGCGAGACCCCGCTCCCTGAGCGGGGTTTCTCTTTCCTGGAGGCTGAGTGGCTGCTGCCCTGCTGACAAAAATGCCTGCCGCATGGTGCCGCTGGCAACATGCGCGAATCGGGTGGGAATGATTTGCCGCCGCGCGACTCTTGGTGTAGCATAGGGCAGGCGGAACGCCGGGAAGGATGCATTTATGGGAAAGCGATATCTTGATCTGGTACGGCTGGGCGAGAATCAATGGTGGCGCTATTGCCTGGGCCTGGTTATCATTCTGCTCTTCTGGTTTGTCGTGGGGGGCATGCTGTATCTGGTGCCATTGAGCTGGGGCGCGTTCACTCTGTACTCGTCCGATGTCCTGTCAGCCGGGCTCGATGTGCTTGCGATCGAGGGATTTATCGAGCTTGCGCCGCCGATCGTGTTGTTCACTGCCACATTTCTCACATTTGTCCCATTGCTTATCGGCATTTGGGCGGCAGTGCGGCTCATCCACCAGCGTCCGCTGCGTACCCTCGTGACTCCGGCGCCCGAGGTGAACTGGAACCGGGTCGTGCAGGGCTTCCTGTTGTTTGGTGCGCTCCTGGCCGTCGCCACTGGCGTGGAGGCGCTGCTCTATCCCGGACGTTACGAATTCGTGCTGGATGTCGGCCGGTTCTGGCCCTTTCTCTTCGTTGGGCTGATCCTGATTCCGGTGCAGACTGCCAGTGAGGAACTGCTCTTTCGCGGTTACTGGCTGCAGGGGTTATCGTTGCTGGTCAAGACGCCCCTGTTGCTCTGTATCGTGTCGGGGCTTCTGTTCGCCCTCCCCCACCTGGCCAACCCGGAGCTGCAAGCGGGTTTCTGGCTGGTTGCGCCGCAATATTTCATCGTCGGGTTCGCGTTGTCGTTCATCACTTTGAAAGACAATGGCCTCGAATTGGCATTGGGCGTCCATACCGTCAACAACCTGTTCGTCGGTCTGCTCGTGTCCTTTCCTGATTCGGCTATCCAATCGGAAACCGTATTCTTCAGCTCTACACTGGACCCGCTGTTTTCCCTCATTTCAGTTGTGGTCGTGTATGCCGTGTTCTACCTGGTGATGTTCCCACCGGGACGGATACCGCCGGCTGTCCCGGTGGACGCCGCGCGCGGCTGAGCGCGGCCGGCGCGTACCCGTGTTGCAACGAGCGCGGCCTCGCCCCGCTTGCCGCGGTGCACGTGCGCTAGGCATGCCGTTCAATCCATACGATTCGCCTGCTGCGGAGAGGAGCTCAGCTATGCTGGACGAAACACGACGAG
>CAZPTF010000634.1:0-1855 GCA_964589015.1 uncultured Anaerolineae bacterium | reverse complement strand
AAGAACTGACGAATGCGCGGAGGAACTCGTCGCTGACTTCGGATAGATTATCGTGCAGCAGGTCGAGTTTCTGGTCTGTCGTCATCGTGCCGTCGCGATTGAGCTCTTCGACCATCTCCAGGAGCAACGCCCTGATGTGATCGCGCTTCTTCTTGCTCACCGCCTTGAGCCGCTTGAGGACGAACTTATCTTTCAGGCTCATCTTCTGGTCATCGAAGATCGCGTCGGACACGCGGCCCAGGATGGATTTGGAAAAACCACTTCCCTTGTGCCTGGCGAACTCGTAGACCAGCTTGTACAGGGTGAACGCCAGCGAGCGATAGTCGCTGTGACGTCCGCTGGCGCAGGTGTGCTTACTCTTCAGTTCACGCAAGAATGCTGCGACACTCGGCGCGTCCGTGACGGTAAACGTCTGCCCGATGAAAAGACCGGCGTGATCGTCCGATCCACCGGTGAAGCCCTTCACCCAGGGCGTATCGCTGAATGGCTCGATGCGATGGCGTGCGTAGAGCAGCTCGATATATGATGGCGTCAGATAGTGCAATGCCTGGACCCACGAATCGTTGTTCAGGCGGTTGCGCCCGCCGTTAATGCCCTCGAAGCAGTCGAACAACAGCACCAGCTTCTCCAGATGCTCCAGGGTCAGTCTGCCATTGACAGCGAATGTGGCGTGCGCCACGCTATGCGCAAGGTCTCTCTCTTTCAGATAATCTCGCAGCTCGTAGACGTCCTGTCGTAGATGGTCGATTTCCGTGAATTCCGCTTCATCGAGTCCATAAACCAGCACGTGGACATCACATTCATCTTCAGGGAAGGTGGCGGTCACTTCTACACCTGTAAAAACCTCAGCCGGATAGCGTTCCTTCAACAAAAGAGAACCTTCGATACGATTGTGATCCGTAATCGTAACGAAGGTCATTCCCCGCTCTCTGGCTGTTCGATAGATGAACTGCGGGTCCGTGTATGACTCCGCCGCTCCCAGTCTTTGCAGTATCCACTCAGAAGGGTGGTCCGAAAACCGCGAATGGACATGCAAATCTACTTTGGCCAAGATGATTTACTCCCTTCACAAATCGCTTATTTCTGTTCGTGATATCACCTTGGTCATTGTACAATTTCTATGTTAAGCGGCGGTTAAAATCAGGCAAAGAACAGGTTAATATTCGGTTAACACGAGTGGATAGCAGCAAACTGTTGGGAGCACGTAATACGGGGAATCGCCCATCCCAGGCAAGGGTAAATAAAGGATGAAAACATAGCGGCAGAGCCTTTGTCTGTTTTCACATTCTCCCAGACAGGAGGCAACTGCTCGAGACGGCAAACTACACCATCAACGCCAGGAAGCGTTCCGTGTCGTAAGTCGCGGATTAGGCAACCGGCGAGCTCAAGGGACAGATCAAATCGAATCCGTGTTCGGTGTCGGCGTATTCCACGTAGACGGAGGTTACGCCCGCCTCGCACAAGACGCTGTGCAAATGTTTCGCCGCAGCGACGATGCCCATGTCAGCAGCGCCCTGCAACAACAGCGGCGGCGGGCAACGCGATGACTTTCCGTGTGCTGAGCTGCTCGTCTCTGGCTTGGCGCCACACGTTGCACATCCGGCAGTGAAGGCTACATTCCCACGTCAACTTGAACTTGATGTGTAGAGGCTGATACGGTTCGTCGGATTCGACCGCCGACCTGAATCGCACAGCATCCAGCCGTACTCAGCGAGCGCGTACATGCCTTCCCACCACATTTGTCAAAGTGCGGGAGTTGGTGTATAATAGTTTTCATTCGGGGCGTAGCGCAGTTCGGCTAGCGCGCACGGTTCGGGTCCGTGAGGTCGGAGGTTCAAGTCCTCTCGCCCCGACA
>CAZPTF010000633.1:0-1861 GCA_964589015.1 uncultured Anaerolineae bacterium | reverse complement strand
ACCGTATTCGATTTCGCGGATGGGGTGTGGTGGGAGACCGTCGAGAATCCGGACGGTTCGCCACTGGCGCCCGGCAATTATTCCGTGATCTTCGAGGTAGACGGGCGGCCCAGCGCGATGGGCGATTGCATCGTTGGCAGCGCAATGCCAGCGACTGTGCTTCCTTCACCCGTCCCCGTGACGCCGACGCTAAGACCGGTGCGGCGGGTCACTCCGCAACCTGCCAGGGGAGATCCTGCGCTTTCTGCGCTTACGTTTGGGCTGGATGTCACCGACGACGGGACGGTGGTCGCGGCTGCGAATGTCTTCCCCGCCGGCACGACGACCGTGTGGGCCTATTTCACGTACACCGGCATGCGCGATGGGATGTCGTGGGGACGGCGTTGGGAGGAGAACGGCGAGCTCTTCGCCGAGGCGCTCGACCTGGCGTGGGAATATGGCGAGGAAGGCTGGCTCGCCGTACAGATCACGGACGATCCGGCGGCTCTGGCAGGCGACTACACGCTGACCCTGTTCGTTGCTGGGGCGGTCGCGCGGGATGGTAGCTTCACCGTCGCAACGGGGGACACGCGCGTGGTGCCGACGTTGGCTCCGGATCCTGCTGTGAGCGTAACCCCGACACCCGTCGCGTGGCAGGGGGGCGTTGGCCCGGAGGAGAAGCCGCGATCAGCCCCTGATTCCGTACCAACCTTCGCAGCGATGCAGTTCACCACCGCGTTCGATGCAGCAACGGGCCGCCCGACCGGGTCTGTGTTGGCCTTCACGCCGGGGATAGACCGGTTCTACGTCTACGCCGGTTGGCAGGGGGCGCGACCGGACACGACGGTGCTCATCGCCGGTACCTACTACAATCCGTTGACCGGCGAGGAAGCGCTGATCTACCTCAACGAAGGGACACTCCTGGCGGAGAGCGGTACGTGGTGGGAAGAAATCTACGATATCCAGCGCGAGTCCAGTCTGCTGCCCGGGCTGTACCGCGTTACTGTCTCGGCCGGCGCGGTGGACCTTATCCGGGGGCAGATCATGATCTCGCCGGACCCAGAGGCCGCGATGCAGTTCTATTCGTCGGAGGTTTTGACCGCTCCCGAGACGAACCGAATGCCCGAATCACCGGCGGCACCAACGCGCACGGTGGAGGCAACAG
The DNA here is from genome assembly GCA_964589015.1 of uncultured Anaerolineae bacterium. GTDB lineage: Bacteria > Chloroflexota > Anaerolineae > DAOTYC01 > DAOTYC01 > CAZPTF01. The sequence continues at coordinate 717 of CAZPTF010000633.1, read as the reverse complement.
GCGTTTCTGACGTGGCGGGCGGCCCGGTCGCATTCAGCGACACATTCGATTGGGACAAGCTGGAGCTCGGCGATGTGGCGACCGACTTCCCGGTCGGGACGGTCGAGGTCTATGCGCGCTTTGCGTACGAGGGCTTCCCGACCAGTGCGATGAGGTGGAGTTCCACGACGGTGTCGAGTCCGGAATTGGGCGAGGATGTCTTCGTGTGCGATCACTCCAGCGAGTCTCTCAGCGAGAGCGGGACGTGGACCGAGATTATCGCCATGCACGATGGCAGCACGTTGCCGGCGGGTGAATACCGCATCGAGTTCTCGATCCTGGATGGTGGTGGATCGAGACTGGTTCAGGTCGGGACGTTTACGGTAGGTGGCGCGCGATAGGTAGCCGGAATGGAGGGGACGATGTCCCCTCTTTTGTTGATGAAAGATGATAAAGGAAAAGCACATACGCGAACTGGCAGGGCAACAGCTTGAAGGCACGGACATGTTCGTCGTGCGGGTGATTGTAAAGCCGGGCAACCGGATTCAGCTGATCCTCGATGGCGACCGGGACCTGACCATCGAAGACTGCATGCGGCTCAGCAGGTTCATTGAGGGTAAGCTTGACCGCGACAGCGAGGATTTTGAGCTCACAGTATCCTCAGCCGGGCTCGACCAGCCTTTCAGCATGATGAGGCAGTACAGGAAATACCTTGGCAGGGAAGTGGAAGTTAAACTT
>CAZPTF010000632.1:0-1861 GCA_964589015.1 uncultured Anaerolineae bacterium | reverse complement strand
CGCCCGGCGCCGGAGGGCAGTACAAACGCTGCAATCCTGGAGTCGCCGGGCAGCAGGGACAGCCCACATGAGGGTACCCTATCCAGGCAAAGGAGTGGCACAATGGCATCTATTCATCCGACCAGCGGAGTCAACTGCGATCTGATTCTGGAAATGCGGGGAATCTCCAAGGCGTTTGGTCATGTCCAGGCTCTGGACATGGTCGATTTCGAGTTATACCCCAGTGAAGTCGTGGCTTTAGTGGGCGACAATGGAGCTGGCAAATCGACTCTGATCAAGATTCTCTCCGGAGTCTATACCAAGGATGAGGGGGAGATTATCATAGATGGTGAGCACGTCGAGATTCATACCCCGTTCGACGCGCAGCGTTGCGGTATCTCGACGGTCTACCAGGACCTGGCCCTGGTGGATGTCTGCGATGTGGGGACCAATATCTACCTGGGTCTCTGGCCGCGGCGCTTTGGTTTTCTCATCAACTTTCCGAAGATGTACACCCAGGCCCGAGAAGTGCTTGGGACCTTACGTATCGATATGCCCTCGGTCCGGGTCAATGTGGGGGAGCTATCGGGCGGCCAGCGTCAGGCAGTTGCTATCGCTCGTGCGTTGGCCCGTGGCGAACGCATCTTCCTGATGGACGAGCCAACCGCTGCTCTGGGCGTCGAGCAGCAGGCTAAAGTCAACGAGCTCATCGCCGATCTCAAGCGGCATGGCAAGAGCATCGTCGTCATCAGTCATAACCTGGAGCACGTGTTCGAAGTGGCCGATCGGGTCATCGTGATGAGACGTGGCCGTCGTGCCGGAACCCGGCTCAAAGCCGATACCTCCAAAGAGGAGATCGTCGGTCTGATCACCGGCGCGGTCCGTGGAGACGTCCCTGACCGGGGACTGGCTTTGGGAGCATAGATCGCCTGCGCCTTGTCCGGCCCGCTGAGCCCTGTCTACAGCCCAGCCCCCCGTGTAGTTCGGGTGGATCGAGAACGCGACCGATCCCCACGTACGCGCGAGTTGAGTCTGGATACTGTGCTACTCACTGCACGGCGCAACGCATATTACCCCGGTTGCCAGTGCTGACCGTGCCGGATGGGTAGCCGGTTGTGGGGCACGGCGTGCCCGGCGATGGCAATCCGAACACAAAGGAGTTTTGCGGAATGAACCATTCGTTATTCGATCTCAGCGGACGCGTTGCGCTCGTCACTGGTGCCGGCGGCAGTCTCGGCAGTGCAATGTCGCTTGGGTTTGCCGAGGTGGGCGCCGACCTGCTCGTATGTGACATCAACCCTACAGCACTTGAGGCCACGGTGGATCGGATTGCCGCATTGGGTCGTCGAGTGGTGCCCGTGGTCTGTGACGTGTCCGATCCCGAGCAGATCCGCGCCATGTACCGGACATTGGATGCGGAGTACGGCAAGATCGACATTCTGGGCAACGTAGCAGGTCCTGCGGTTATGAAAGACCCCGAAACGATCTCGCTGGACGATATCATGTTGACGTTCAATGGCATCGCTATCGGCCGGCTCATCTGTTGCCAGGAGGCAGGGCGGCGTATGTTGAAGGCCGGAAAGGGCAGTATCATCAGTATCGGTTCGATCTGTAGTGTGTCGGGAAATGGACGCGGGCACATTGCCTACAGTATGGCGATGGGTGCGGTTGTGCAGATGACGCGCGAGCTGAGTACGGAATGGTGCAGCCGTGGGGTGCGCGTAAACGCAATTCTGCCGGCGCAGATCACAAACCCCGGTCTGGAAGCGCGCATGAGCGCCGATCCGCAGTTGCGTGCCAATTTCCTGCGCGGCATACCGATGGGCCGCCTCGGACGCGCGGAAGAAATCAAAGGGGTGGCGATCTTCCTGGCCTCCGACGC
>CAZPTF010000631.1:0-1884 GCA_964589015.1 uncultured Anaerolineae bacterium | reverse complement strand
CGGGCACGCTGCGGCGCAATCGACGCGCCGAGCAGGCGAATCTGGTGAGCGTAGTCGATGAGCACGTTCTGCGGTACCGTCTCGGCGGCTTCCGCCGGCAGCACCGGCAGCGGCAAGTAGGCCGGCCGCAGGTAGGCGAACAGCATCACGCCGGCGATTGCAGCCAACGCAGCCGTCCACGCGACGGCAAACAGACTGCGCCAGCGCACTGGCAGCCAGTACGCCAATCCGCAGAACACGAGGATGGACACCGCGGCCAGCGCGGGAAACATGTAGCGCCCGTTGGCCGCCGTCGTGCTCATCAGCATGTACGTGAACATCGCCGCGAAGTACGCCGCGACGGTCAGGGTGAGCACGCCCAACTCGGACAGCGCCGGCCACTCCGCCAGGTCCTGCGCGCGCCGCGATGCGCTCTGCAGCGTATCGCGCAGAAACATGGAGCCAGCGGCCACCGCCAGCGCGGCGATCACGGCGTATCGTGCGCCCCCTGTCAGTGCTGTGAGCGTGACGCTGCTGTACAGCACGCCGGCCGTGGCCGCCCCGGCGAGCACGAGCAGCGCCGTCCGCCAGCGGACGACGCTTCCCGCGCGATCCGGCAGACAACGCACGGCCTGCCGGTAAGCGAGAGCCACACAGCCAATCGCTCCCAGCCGGCTGACGATCCCGAAGAAATGGTACCAGGCGTTCGGCACCGGCACGTTGCCATAGCCGAACCGCGCCCAGAACGAGGTCTCCGCGTTCGGCAGCTCAAACAGGGCGGTCGCCCAGTCGAGCCCTTCCGGACGCGCATGCCACGTGCGCAGGGTCAAATTGATGCTGGTCAGATCGCCATACAGCCGTAGATTGCGCAGGAACCACGCGCCGGAGATGAGCAGCGTCAATCCGGCGACGATCGCCCCGCCCTGCAGGAAAAGCACCCACTGCTTGTGACGCCAGGCGGCGACCAGATACGCGACCGCGACCACTGGCAGAATGTAGAGCCCGGTCAGCTTGGTCAGCAGAGCGAGTCCGCACAGGACGCCGACCCACACGCTGCGCTGCCGTGTGATGCCCAGCTTGACTGTGCGCACGAGCAGCCATACGATGAGCACGGCCCACAGGGTGATCAGGTTGTCGTTGTTGATCGCGCCGCTGATGAACAGGAACATCGGGTTGAACGCGAGCAGCGCGGCGCCGCCCAACGCCGGCGAGCGGGCCCCGCAGAACAACTCCAGGCCGGTCAAGTACGTCACGCACACCGCGATCAGCCCAAGCAGGACGGAGAACAACCGGACTACGTGAATTGCCAGCGCAGTCCCGTGATAGGGAAAGCGGTCCCATTCACCGTGCAGGTACAGGTTCTTGTTATCGCGTCCGATCTCGGCATAAGCATAGCCCCAATAGGGATTGTTCCGTGCCACGGAGTAGGGGGAACCGTCCGGCTCATCGCTCCACGCGGTCAGCAAGGCCCCCGCCAGGTAGTACAACGGTGGTTGGTGGCGCTGCGCGGGGATGTCTCCCTCGTGTTGCACCGGCAGCGCGCGTTCCGTGACCAGCTCGCGGATGAACGCGTAGTGATGGATCTCATCCGGTGCCTCGAACGGTGGCGTCACCAGGCTATATCCGACAGCCAACAGGGCATATACGACGCAAACGGCAACCAGCCCCCCATGTTTCCTGAGCATCAATGCGGCTCCACCTCTCACGGTCTCCGCCCCAAATCGGGACGCTTTCTTTCCAACGAACCCACTCATTATACCACATCTCAACCCAACAGGATACGCGGCTCTCGCAGGGAGCACAGCCAGGATTTTTTGCGACAAGTGTAGCGCTTTTGACACGCCAATGCACTGGAGAGCACGCCCACTGGAGCAGACTGTGCCAATCTCCGCACAGGCCATGCGG
>CAZPTF010000630.1:0-1886 GCA_964589015.1 uncultured Anaerolineae bacterium | reverse complement strand
CAGTGGGAGCGTTTGGCTGGCGCTGCGCTCTCGCAGTTGGTGCAGTACGTCGGGGATGGCGCGTTGTTGTGTCTGGAAAACACCGAAAGTGTGCCGCCCGAGCTGGTCTTTGCGGTGGCGAAGCGGTTGCGGACCAGTGTATGTCTGGATATAGGGCATCTGTTCAAGACCGCACGCAATCCGCTTCCCTATCTCGAACAAGTGTTTCCGCGGGTTCGTGTCGTGCACCTGCATGGCTGGGACGGGAAAAACGATCATCGTTCGCTCGACGTGATGGCGGATCGGGAATTGCGCTCGGTCGTCGAGTGGCTCTACCGTTCCGCCTACGCGGGTGTCGTCACCTTAGAGGTGTTTAACGAGTGGGATTGGTTATCCTCAATCGCATGCCTGGCACAATTGCTCGAAACGGAAGTCAGCGATGGAACAGACGAATGGGACGGTACCCGCTAAGCTGATTCTCGTGTTGGGTGGAGCGCGCAGCGGCAAGAGCGCGTTCGCTGAACGGTTGGCGAGCCAGTTGGGCGAACGGGTGTTGTACGTTGCCACAGCCCAGGCCCTGGATGACGAGATGCGGGAGCGTATTCGGATGCACCGCGAGCGCCGGCCTGCTCACTGGCGTACGTTGGAGGCAGCCCTGCGGGTGGGCGCGGCGCTTCGCGAAACGGTTCAGTCCGGCGAGGTGGTCCTACTCGACTGTCTGACGCTGCTTGTATCCAACACGGTCTTGGCGGCAGGCGAAAATGTGACGCTGGCGGAAGCTCAGCCGCGAGTTGCCAACGAAATAACGGCATTATTGGAGGTCGCCCGCGGGCACGATGCGCCCGTGATTGTCGTCTCCAACGAAGTGGGGCTGGGTGGAGTGCCGCTCTACCCGTTGGGGCGGATCTATCAGGACCTGCAGGGTTGGGCCAATCAGCGTGTAGCAGAAGAAGCTGTCCAGGTGTACTGGGTGGTCGCGGGTATACCGGTCGATATCAAGCGGCTGGCACGCGAGTTGTAGCGTGCCGGTTTTGCGCGTCGCGTGGCCTCCGGTCGAGGAGTTTTGAGGGAGTCTTGAGATGGAACTATATCCCCTGCGATTCGAAAGTATCTATGTGACGCGGGTCTGGGGCGGGCGGCGTTTGGAGCAATTGGGCCGTCGATTGCCGCCGGATGTGCCCATTGGCGAGAGCTGGGATGTCGACGATGCCAGCCGGGTGAGCAATGGCCCACTGGCCGGGCACACGTTGGCGGAGTTAGTGCCACAGTTGCAGGCGACATTGGTGGGGCGGCGCGTTTGGGACCGCGAAGGGGGACAGTTCCCCCTGCTCTTGAAGTTGATCGATGCCACGCAGGCTCTGTCCGTTCAAGTCCACCCCGATGACGACTATGCCCACGCCCAGGGCGAGCCACGCGGCAAGACCGAGTGCTGGTACGTGCTGGATGCGGCGCCGGGAAGTGAGCTGATTCACGGAATGAAAGTGCCTGCGGACCGTGCAATGCTGGAACAGGCCATTCGCGAGAATCGGCTGGACGAGTATCTTCAGCATGTTCCGATGGTGAGGGGCGCTACGATTTTCGTCCCAGCAGGGACGGTGCATGCCTTGTGTGCAGGACTCGTCTACGAAATCCAGCAGCGCAGCGACACGACCTATCGCTTGTACGATTGGGGGCGCATGGGTCTCGACGGCAAACCACGTGCACTGCACATCGCGCCGTCACTCGACGTGCTCGACTACACGCTCTGGCCCAAACATACCGCTGTGCCGGTGCCCATCCCCGGTGAACTGGACCGCTTCTATCTCGCTGCCAGCCGCAGTTTCGTCCTGGAGTTGTGGATCATGTCGGCGACGACCCGCTGGGAGGTCGATCCGGAGAGCTTCAACCTGCTCACCGTCGTCGAAGGC
>CAZPTF010000629.1:0-1897 GCA_964589015.1 uncultured Anaerolineae bacterium | reverse complement strand
CCCGGATGCCCCGCGCCCGGACCGGAGTTCTAATTGTGCGCATTTGGTGGTATAATCGAACCAATTGGATGACCTTTATCAGAGAAGAGACACGAAGGAGGCTTTTGATGAAACCAGACATTTCTGCCCTACAGGAGAAGCGAGTTCATGCGCCAGACCTGGAGTCTTTCTGCGTGCAGGCGATGGTCAAGTCCGGCGTGAAAGAGGAAGACGCACGAGTCACAGCCAATATCCTGGTGACTACCGATACGATGGGCGTCCATACCCACGGTACCCGCCAGGTACGCCCCCTCATGAAGAATGTGCGCGCGGGACGGATCGACGTGAGCGCTTCTCCCGAAGTGGTGGCAGAAGGACCGTGTTGGGCTATGGTCGACGGTCACGATGCGATGCCGATGGTTAACGCGCATCTGGCAATGCGGACCGCGATGCGAAAGGCGAAAGCGACAGGAATCGCCTATGCCGGTGTCAAACACAGCAACCACTTCGGACCTGCCGGGTTCTATGCCAGGATGGCCCTGGAAGAGGACATGATCGGCCTGTGTGTGAGCAATGTCGATCCCTGTATGACTATTCCGGGTGCGCGCGGTAGGGTAATTGGCACCAACCCGATCGCCTACGCCATCCCGGCTGGACAGGAATTGCCAGTCTTTTTGGATATCGCGACGAGCACAGTGGCAGCGACCAAAGTATTTGCCGCCAGGGATGTTGGCAAGGAGATTCCGGACAACTGGCTGGTCGATGACGAAGGCGTGCCTACGACTGACCCAAGCGGTTATCCGGAAAAAGGCGCCTTGCTGCCGATGGCAGGACACAAGGGGTATGGTTTCGCGCTGTTTGTGGAGGTACTGGCTGCGGTGCTGACCGGTGCGGCGATCACACAAGAAGTCTCCAGTTGGGTGCTCGACGTTCCGGACAAACCGAATGAAGGTCACGCCTTCATCGTGATCGACGTGGGCCAGATGATTCCGTTGGAGCGCTTCAAGGCCCGGATGGATCGCATGATTCGCGAGATCAAAACGGCGCCCAAGGCGAAGGGTGCGGAGCGAATCTATCTGCCCGGTGAGATCGAGTGGGAGAAGAGGGAAAGCGCTCTGCGGCAAGGGATGCATCTGCCGGGTGACGTAATCCTCAGCCTGCTCGGGTTGGGCGAGGATGCCGGAGTGGATGCCACTGCAATCTTCAAGTGATTGTGCCTGGTTTCGCAAGAATTGACTGTGCAGAGGAGTTGTCACGTATGGTGACCGTCACGGACGAGGAACTGCGCCGTATCAAACCGAGTGCTCCGCGCGAAACGGTTCAAGTACGGTTTGATGACGTACAGGAGATTTATGAGGGGCCCGTTGGGACGACCCTGGAAGTGTTTGTCAAGGCCGCTCAGTTGAAAACGGAGTCTCTCATCATGGCTGCGTTGGTCGGGGGCGAGCTCTGTGAGCTGACGGTGCCTGTCTATCACGACATCGATGTCACGGCAGTGACGATGGCGAACAGCGATGGCATCCGCATTTACCAGCGCTCGCTCACGTTGTTACTGTCCGTTGCCACGCGGGAGTTGTTCCCCGGCGCGCGTCTGATGGTGGATCACATGGTACCGTTAGGTGGCTTCTACTGCGAGGTGCGGGGACACGCGCCTCTGACGGAACAGGAGATCGCGCAGATTGAGGCGCGTATGCGTGAGATCGTCGATGCGGACGAACCCATCATCCGCGAGAGCATCCCCGTGACGAAGGCAGTCGAGATGTTTCAGGATCTCGGGTATGAAGACAAGGTTCAGCTGCTGAAATACCGTAAGAAGAATTACCTGCCGGTCTATTCATTGCTCGGGCACTACGATTACTTCTACGGTTATATGGTCCCCTCCAGCGGATATCTGCGGTATTTCAGCTTGAGCCATCAG
>CAZPTF010000628.1:0-1898 GCA_964589015.1 uncultured Anaerolineae bacterium | reverse complement strand
CAACTACTCCATCTCATCGGTGGGCGCGCGGGTCGAGAAGAAATTCACCTATTAGCCTGGATCATCCAGGGAATTGAAAGGGCTGACTATGAGCAAGAAGGTCGTTGTCGTTGAAAAACTGGAAAAGAGATTTGGGGATGTACACGTGCTGCGCGGGTTGGATCTGGAAGTGGATAGCGGGGACGTCTTGGCAATCATCGGGCCCAGCGGGTCGGGGAAGACGACGCTCTTGCGCTGCATCAACTTCCTGCAGCCATACGACGGCGGCAGAATCTACGTCGATGGCGAGCTGATGGGCTACCGCGAAGAGAACGGCAGGCTGACGAAGCTGTCGGAGAGCGCTATCGCCAGACAGCGCGCCGAGGTAGGCATGGTCTTCCAGCAGTTCAACCTCTTCCCGCACATGACCGCGCTGGAAAACGTGGTCCTTGGCCTGACGCAGGTCAAAGGTAAGTCGAAACAAGAAGCCACGGACATCGCCACGAACTGGCTGGGACGCGTCGGCTTACAGGACAAGCTCAACAACTACCCTTCGCAGATGTCCGGCGGCCAACAACAGCGCGTCGGCATCGCGCGCGCGGTCGCGCTCGAGCCGAAGGTCATCCTGTTCGACGAGGTCACCTCAGCGCTCGACCCGGAGCTGGTCGGCGAAGTCCTCAGCGTGATGAAAACGCTCGCCGATGACTACCACATGACCATGCTCGTCGTGACCCATGAGATGCTCTTTGCCAAGGAAGTCGCCAACCGTATCATCTTCATGGATGAGGGCGTCGTCGTCGAGGACGGTCACCCGCACGAGGTGTTGAGCAATCCGCAGACCGACCGGCTGAAGGCGTTCCTGCGTCGTTTCGAAGAGATCCTGTAACCCATTCAAGCACGAGGAAGAGAGCGATGGACATTTATGACAAGTTAGGGCTCAAGAAGATCGTCAACGCCGAAGGGACGGTCACACGGCTCGGTGGGTCGTTGATGAACCCGCACGTCCTCGACGCCATGGTCGCCGCTTCCCGGCACTTCGTCGACCTGCCTGAGCTGCTCGAAAAATCCGGACAATACGTGGCTGAGCTGTTGGGCGTCGAGGCGGCTTACATCACGTCGGGCGCCGCTGGGGGGCTGACGCTGTCGACCGCGGCATGTATCACCGGCACCGACCCGGCGAAGATCCAGCAATTGCCCTATCTCCACGGGCTGAAGAACGAAGTGCTCATCCAGAAGAGCCACCGCAATGGCTACGATCACGCCATCCGCCAGGTGGGGGTCACCCTCGTCGAATTCGGGATGATTAAAGAGACCCGCCCGTGGGAGATGCGCGCGGCGATCAGCGAAAATACCGTCGCCGCCGCCTATTTCCCCGAGTTCGAGAATTACCGCAACATGCCGCTCGAACAGTTCATCGCCATTGCCCACGAGGCCGGCATTCCGGTGATCGTCGATGCCTCCGCCGAGATCCCACCGCTCGACAACCTGACGCGCTTCACGCGCATGGGCGCAGACATCACCGTCTTCAGCGGCGGCAAAGACATCTGCGGTCCGCAGTCATCCGGGTTGATCCTTGGCCGGCGTGACCTGATCCAGGCGTGCGCATTGAATGCCAGCCCGAACTACAGCATCGGCCGTCCGATGAAGGTGGGCAAGGAAGAGATCGCCGGGCTGGTCGCCGCGCTCGAGCTGTACCTGAGGCAGGACTTTGCCGCCGAAGAGCAGATGTGGGAAGACATGGTCGCGACGATCGTCGCGACGTTGGCAAACGTGCCCGGACTGCACGCCCGCCGCGTCAGCCCCGGCGAGCCGGGCATCCAGCCCAACTGGATCCCGCGCGTCTACCTGGATTGGGACGAGAGCGTCATTCTGCTCTCGCGCGAGGAGGTCAAACACCGCCTGCGCCTGGGCACACCGGC
>CAZPTF010000627.1:0-1898 GCA_964589015.1 uncultured Anaerolineae bacterium | reverse complement strand
GATGGCAGCAACCTGACCCGTTACTACGCGACAATCGACCTGCTCCGCCTGGCGGAGGCAATGCGCGGACGGGAGTTCGCCGCGCACTTGGCGGAAGGCCCCGCGCTGGAGTTCCTGTTCAAGCTGGCGGAGACACAATACACGATCTGTTTACCTGGACAGGGTTTCGCCGGCCCAGCCTGGTCGCTGCGAGTCGCGCTGGCGAACATCAAGGAGGCGGATTGTACTGCGATCGGACAGGCCATCCGCGCCGTCATGGACGAGTACCACAAACAGTTCGCGGGCTGACGGGATTGAAACACAGCGACGGACTATTTCGAAGTGAGCGGGAAATGGCTAGAACCCTTCGTGTGGACTGAGCTGGTGTATGCGTTGAAGCAGTGTCCACGGGCACTGCTCAGAGCCAGATGGTGAGTCCCATTCAGGGGTTTGTTCAACCAGGTGGGCGGTAGAGCTGTCCCGTGCGCACGACGTGCCGTGGGACGATGCGCTGCTGCCCCATCCGCAACTGTCCGCCGGAATCCTGGAACGCGAACTCGCCGTTCTGCACGGCGAACACGACCGCATCTCCCGGTGCACCGGCCGCGAGCGAACCGAGCCCCGTTTCCCGCCGGATGATCCCCGCCGGGGCGACGGTGACGCGCGACACGACCTCATCGAGCGGAAGACCCAGGTACAGGAACTTCGACATCGTCGTGGCCAGGTCAAACACTGGCCCGTCGATGTTGTAGACGTGCAGGTCGCTGGAGATGACGTCCGGCAGGAAGCCCTGCGCCGCAGCACGCTCGGCGATCTCCCAGTAGAAGCTGCCGACGCCGTGTCCCACATCGAAGATCACACCGCGCTCTCGTGCGGCGCGCACCGCGGGACGTACCTTGCCGGTGGTATCGAGCATGGTGTGAGCGGCGTGCCCGTGAAACGAGTGGGTCAGTATGTCGCCCTCCTTCAACACGGCGAGCACGTCGTCCAGCGCGTCGCACCACGCGGCCTGCGGGTGCACCATGAGCGGGAGACCTGTGGCATCAGCCGCCTCACGCGCGATGTGCAGCGGACGCATCCCGCTGGTTTCGCTGACGACGTGGCCGCGCGTGAGCCGCACCTTGAGGCCGACGATCAGGTCGCGGTGCGTCTCGACGCAGCCAACTGCCTTCGGTACGCTTGCCCAGCGGATGTCTTCGAGCTCCCCGATCTCAATGCTGATCATACCCTGCGACGCGATGTTAAGGAAGGCGTACAGCCGGGTTTGGCTGGGTTCGAGCACGTAGCGGCGGAGACCGCCGAACGTGTCCGCACCAGCCGAGCCGGCATCCACCGCGGTCGTGACGCCGTGGGCGAGACAGTACGGATCGGGTGGAATGCCGTAGTGGCTCACTCCCGCGAACACGTGAACGTGGAGGTCGATCCATCCCGGTGACACAAGGTGTCCGCTGCAATCCAGGCATTCCCTGGCCTGCGCGGCGGGAATCGCATCAGCGATGGCGGCCACACGTCCCTGCGTGAACGCGATGTCCTTGCACGCATGGATCGTCTGTGCCGGATCGAGCAGTGTGCCGCCCTGCAAGAGCAAATCGTAGGTCACTGGTGTACCGTCTCCTCATCCCATTACGTGTTCCGAAACGGTCGCTGTCTCGGCCTGCTCCGACGGCCGCGCCGGTAGGACGTCAATAGCGCACTGCCCCGGCGCGCCCTGCCGAAGATGTGAGCGAGCCCGAGTCCGCACCCTTCAGCATGTCGCGGAGGGCGGCGCCGTTTTCGGCAAGCCACGAGTACAGGATGATCGTGTCGATTCCGAGGGAGAAGTGGCGTACGCCCAGATCGAGGAATCTCTCGGCGTCCTCCGGCACCATGAGCTCGGCACGCGGTGTGATACCCATCTTCTGTGCGGTCTTGATCGTGTA
>CAZPTF010000626.1:0-1907 GCA_964589015.1 uncultured Anaerolineae bacterium | reverse complement strand
TCAGCAGCGAGTTGTCAACCCACAGCCGCACCCCGTCGTCGACGCGGGCGTAGAAGCGGTACGTCGCCGCAGAGAAATTCATCGTGCGCGTCCAGCGCACAGAGAAATTGTCGACCGGAATGCTTGGATCCGGTGATCCGAGTCCCCAATCGAAGCTGATGTAAGGATCATTTCGGACCAGCACGGGGTTTCCGCTCAGGTCTCTGTTGTTGTAATACTCACCGCGCCAATCAGTGATCGCGATGCCGGTTGGGGCTGGCGCAGGTGTCGCGGTCGGCGGTGGCGGCGCGACGGTTACCACCGGGATATTGTCGAAGTTCTGGGCGTTCACGTATTGTGCGGACACCCAGCCGGAACCCTGTGGAGATGCCGGATATTCGATCTGCCACCACGAAGAATCGGCGGAACGTCCGATGATCTCGGCCTGTTGCTCGGGCTGCAGCACACCCACCACGGAATAATCCACACCCGGGCCACTGCGAATGTTCAGGCTGACCTTCGCTGTCAGATTAGCCGCGCTCGGCGCTGGAACGGGGATCGAGGGCGTCGGCTTCCAATCGACCGGCACGACGATTACCTCGTCGGGAGTTGTCGTTCCCTGGCCTGCCGGGCTGGTGATGTTGAGCAGCGTTTGTACCTTGGTAGTCTGCCCATCTACACTGACGATGACCGGCACCGGGCTCTCGTTCAGCCAGCGGCTGTCGGAAGGGACCAGGACGGTGAACGAAAAGGCGCCATTTCCGTCGACGGTTGCTTTGCCGATGACGAACTGTGGCGGTTCCGCCGGTACCAGGTAAGCGGTGACGTTCGCTCCCTGTGGCCAACCGGCACCCTGAACGGTCACACTGCTGCCGGGAGCGCCACCGGGTGGATTCAACGTGAGCGTCGGTCCGCTCGTATCGTCCGACGGTATGGGCGTACCGTTCGTGTCTTCGTCCAGAGGCAGTGGAATTGGTGTCGCCGTCGGTTGCGCGATGGCTACTGTGGTTGCGCTGACGTGCACTTCCTTCTCGTAGAACAACAGCGCTCCGGCAGCGAAGAGTACGCCGACAACGAGTACTCCCAGGACGAGAACCGCAATCAACGTCCATTCGAGACAACCCAAACGCTTGCGAGAAGGTTGTTTCTGAGAAGTCTGTCTGTAACCCATGTGTAGTGATACCCCTTTCTGAAACCGCTCTGATTCGTTGTATCTGTGACACCTGGCAGTTTTTTTTGGTACTCCGTTGAGGACATTCCGGCCATTACCGTAATTAGCCGGACACTTGGGAGGTGGGTGTCCAGCAAATCTGTGGTGAGGTCGCGTGCCGGATGTTGCTCCTACATTGGTGATTATGATATGAATGTCTAATCCTGTCAAATGTTTCATTATGATATTTCCTTGTTTATTTATATATGGTGAGGCGTTATTTGAACGTCATTATGCCTGCGTGGGCACTTTGGTGCTGCCGAGCGGTGGTGGCTGTCTTGTAGATTCCCAGGCGACCGCTGGCTGGACTCGGTGTCTTGCGCAACACTGATGAGAGGATTTGGCTGGTCGAGACTCGTGACGCGGCGATTGCCTCCGCGCGCTGTCGTGCCCGTCCGCGAATCCAACTCGAATACACGGATGGGCTCGCCAGGGCTTCTCCGTCTGGGTGGAGCCTTCTCAGGCTGGGGAACCCGCTCGATGGTGTCCGTTCGGCATGCGGGGAGACATTGCGGTGCGAGATTCGAGCACCTGGCCCGCGACACGTGGGCATCGAGTGCCATTCGAGGACGGACGGGGTGGGTGCTGTAGTCGCCGGCATTCCAGGAAGCGCGGATCCCGCGCTATCCTTGCGATGGTCCTGGCCGGACGATTGGCTGGCGGAACGCGGGCGTACCGCATTGAATACTTCGCGTCTTGCTTGTGGACTCATACAACA
>CAZPTF010000625.1:0-1913 GCA_964589015.1 uncultured Anaerolineae bacterium | reverse complement strand
GATGGCACGCGCGACACGAGCTGGAATCTACGCGACTACCTCTGCCAGCCCGAGTTCTCCGATACCGGCGGGTACAGCTGGTACGTGGCGCTCATGCAGCAAGTCGGGGCCGAGAAAAGCCTCAATGACCTGGTCATCTGCAAGAGCAACACCCGCAGCTTCACCTGGTCCGGCTGTGCGCCACCAGTGCCTCCTCCCGGTGATGACGGCTACGATCTGTACGTTCGCCGCATCGATTTCATGTCCGGCTCTCCATCGGTCGGTGACCCGGTCACCGTCTTCATCATGATCGCGACTGACATCAGCCCTGACGGCGAGCCGTACTTCCCGAAGTCACATTTCCGTTGGAGAATCGACGGAGATTCCCCGTGGCACGAGGAATCCTGCCCGGACAACACGATGTACGCATCATGTACAAAGGAGGTCCACTTCAGTTACGACAGTTCCGGCGAGCACAACTTCAAGGTCGAAGCCGATAACCGCGATGAAGTCAGCGAAACCGACGAAGGGAACAACACCAAGAAGTGGCCGATGAACGTCTCGCCGTAAGGGGGGAACGTGGTTGACGGGCACGCGGACGAACAGATGGGGGCGCACTCCAGTTGTCCGGAGGTCTTTGGGAATTCCCGCACGCCGGAGGCAAATGCTAGCACTTTGCGTTCCGCGTTGCGTTCTGGCATAATCACGCCAGCAATCGATTGACGCCCAGCAGGAAGGAGCTGCCCCATGCGTATCCGCGAGATTCTCTTTCACGACTTCCGTTCGTTTCGAGGTAAAAGAAGGATTTCCTTCGTCGATCCCCTGACCGACGCTGTCCGTCCCATGACGGTGATTGCAGGCACCAACGGCACAGGCAAGACCACAATCCTCGATACAATCGAAGCTCTGCTGGCGTTTGCGCTTGACCCTGGAAACCCTAGGGATCTGGTTCGTGAGGCATTGGAGTCTGGCCTGATCTGTCTGACATTGGAGACGTCGCCTCGAGAGGTGGTGGGTCCCCAAACTACGATGGGGCTTTTTCCTGAAGGCTCTCAGTTGCACATCGCAGTGGGACGTCGGGACCTCGCCCCGGCTGACCCCGAGCACGAGTGGCCGAACTTGTCGTGCAGGTTACTGCAGCGAGGAACGAGCGGCAGACCATTTGTTCGAGAATCCGATCTTGCGGCATACCTGCAAAGGACCGTCTCTGCAATGCATCAGGCCGAGACCGAAATGCTAGGAGGTCTTATCTACTTCCCACACGACCGGCAGCTCGGAACGCCAAGGCGGGGAGGTCCTGTCGAGCCGCCACCACAGGAGCGCCAATGGATTTTCCACTTCCAGAACAGCGAGCAATGGAGAGGCAGCCTGGAGCAGCTCTGGGTATGGCAGAACTATCTTGACCTGGAAAAAGGGCTGAAACGGCGCGAGAACCTGAGGACATTCGTTTCCGCAGTGGAAGACATTCTGGGCAAGGATCGGCTGATCACCGTCAACGAAGGGCGCGTTCAGGTGCCGGCGGGATGGATACAGGACAGCCAGCGCACCAACATCCGGCTCGATCAGCTTCCTTCGGGTGAAAAGCAGTGCCTGCTCCTCTTCGGCGAGCTCGCGCGCCGTAGGCGCAAGGGAGCGGTGCTGGCGATCGATGAGCCGGAGATCAGCCTGCATCCCACGCTCCAGCGTCTGGTGGTTCACCGATTGCAGCAGTGGGCTCGCGAGTGGGACTCGCAGATCATCCTGGCGACGCATTCGTTGGAGATCCTCCGCGCGGTGCACGAGTCGGAGCGGCTCATCCTGGATCACCTGGACGATTGCGCTACCCAGCCGAAGGAAGACTATGCCACAGTATCCCATCATTGATGACCTCGAGGTCCAGCCTCGAACCGGCTCGGGAATCGCAGTTTTGCTGGAAGGCGACAGCTACGAAGAAG
>CAZPTF010000624.1:0-1914 GCA_964589015.1 uncultured Anaerolineae bacterium | reverse complement strand
ATCCCTGGCTGTCCACATCGATGGAGGCCACCGTCAATGGTTCGTCGGGCGATTCGACCATCATGTGGAGGATTCCGAATGTTTCCGTTCCTCCACCCCATAGCCCCTCGATCAGAGCGGCCTGGGCTTCAATCACTGCGCCATACCGTTCGTGAATTTCCACAATGGTGCCACGGAATAAGGCCCGCAGGTTAAATATATCCGGTTGCTCTTGCGCTTCCAGCGGGACAGATCGCAGCAAAACACGTCCCCGGTTGATCGCAACTACTGTACCGTCGATGGGTGCACGGCAGACCTTCGTTCCGAGGACACCGGCTGCGCCTTTCCTGATGGCGATTGTGTCGCCCTTTTGAACCGCATCCCCCACGGTTTTCTGCAGGTACTGATCCGCTTCTCGGTCGAAGACGGACAACGATTTCGCCACATCGATCAAACGCGTTTCCGTGTGTCGTGAACAACGGGCGATCACGTCATCAGGTTCCACCTGATCGCCGACTTGCACCAGGACCTCACCGGGCGTCGGCAGTCGCCTGACTCTCCGAATGGTGGTGTATTCGCTAATCGTCGTTTGTGTTGGACCATACATTGTTGTCAACCCCTAGGCTCCAATGCCTGAATACCACCGCTGTACCCTTTCGAGCCGTTCCGTTGGGTCAGTCGGAAATTGAAGCGGTCGTCCCCTGGCATCTATGATCAGCCCCATCATGCCGCCTACCAACCTCTTGATCTTACGTTTCGCCCCCGGGCCGGCACCGACATCGAAACCTTTCAGCGGGCGGGCTTCGAGGCTGGCCTTTTCCCCAAGCGGAAGGGGGATGACTTCCAGGCTTCCGTAAGGAATCTCGAGATCCAGTGTACGATCGTCGCTGTAGGTGATGGTGATCCGCATCACGACATCCCCGGGGCGCGGCATGCCTGTGCCAACGGGACAAATCGCGGTGCCAAGGTTTAGGAACGCGTCGCCTTCCATCACGTGGGTCGCTGCCACCGGATGTATGGTTGCCAGCGTTCCGACCGGAATAGCCAATGAAGTCGTGTCCAGCCACAACGTCGTAATACCGGTTGGCTGGATCGCGTCCAGCAATAGGAGCGCGGCCTGTGCGTGCTGTGGGGCATGCGCGAGCACGCCTCCGCTGCCGATGATGATTTCGAATTCGGACAATCCTGCGTTCGCGTCCTGTTCCTGTCGCAGCATTTGCCCCTGCTCGAGCGTGAGCCGCAACGCTTCTCGCGCGACAGCTTGTTCGAGATACAGGTCGGTCAGGGTCTGCGGTAACGAGCTGCTCCGGAGTTCTTTGTTGAGCAGCCGATCCCGAGCAGTATCCGCATCGATCTCAACCGGCAACCAGCGCGCGATGCGCTCGATACCGCTCCGCGCGACGACCTGGCTTATCCCGCGGCTGATTCCCATATCCGGACTATTGACGAGGTGGAATGTTTCGTCTATAACGAAGGCTGCAGTCGTCGTCGCTCCGCCAATGTCTACGCCCAATACGTCGTGCCCTTGGCCATACATCCGTGCCAGGTACTTGATGACGTAGCCCAACGCCTGCGAGCTGGTCGTAATGGGACATTGCGACCAACGTGCAACCGTCGCCAGTCCCGCTGATTCCGCAAGCATTCTATCGCGATAGAGCACGTCAAGCGTCTCACTGAGCGATTCGAGATTCTCTTCATCCAGGCTGGGCCGCACGTTATCCAGGATGGTCAATGGAATGGTATCGCCCACCGTTTCGACGATTTCGTCTCGGATTGCCTCGTTTCCAGCATAAAGCAGCCGCATGTTCGAGGGCTCTTCGACGAGCGAGCAACCGAGCGTTATCAGCGTCGCCAGGTTAGTGACCGGCTCGGCGGGACTGCCGTTAACCCCTCCCGTCAGGATGATGGCGTCAGGTTTAAGGGCGGATATGAGCG
>CAZPTF010000623.1:0-1942 GCA_964589015.1 uncultured Anaerolineae bacterium | reverse complement strand
GAGATCATCGGCGAGCTCAGCCAGGTGATCACCGCGGACAATGTGGCGCAGTTCAAGGCAGCCTACGCTGAAGGCCTCAAGTGCACATACTAATCGGTTGACCTGCCGCTGAAGAGAGGGGGAGAGTCAACACAAAGGCCCTCCCCTCTCCTTCCAGCCCGTGCAGACAATCTGGAACCAATAGTGACAGTAGGTGGGGAGAATATGGCAAAACTTCTGGAGATGCAGCAAATCAGCAAGAGCTTCCCCGGTGTGCACGCTCTTGACAAAGTGGATTTCGATTTGGAAGCCGGAGAACTGCATGCACTGGTTGGTGAGAACGGTGCGGGCAAGTCCACTCTCGTCAAGATTTTATCTGGAGCGATTCACCCGGATTCAGGGACGATTCTGCTGGATGGAAATCCGATTACCCTGAACAATCCGGTTCACAGCCGACAACTGGGTATCGCAACCATCTATCAAGAACTCAATCTGGTACCGGAACTGACGGTAGGCCAGAACATTTTTTTGGGCAAAGAGCCTAAACGGTTCGGTATGCTGGGATCGCTGATCGACTGGCGCGAGATGTACCGTCGAAGCGCGGAACTCCTCGACTCGCTGGGTTTAGCGGTCGACCCGAAAACACGCGTGGCCGAACTGGGGATCGCGCAACGGCAAATGGTCGAGATCGCCCGGGCCCTGTCGGAATCGAGTCGCATTCTGATTCTGGACGAACCCACAGCGACACTGACAGACCGTGAGATCGAAATCCTGTTCGAAACGGTCAACAAGCTGAAGGCGCAAGGGGTCGGCATCCTGTATATCTCGCACCGTCTGCCGGAAATCTACGAAATCGGTGACCGAGTTACCGTGTTGCGTGACGGCAAGTTGGTCAGTACCCAGAGCGTCGCCGAAACAAGCGTAGGAAACCTCATCAATATGATGGTCGGTCGCGAGATCGATCAGCAATTTCCACGAGACTTCGGGACGCCCGGTGAGGAAATGTTGCGCGTCAGCGGGGTCGGTGAAGTCTCACTGGTACTACGGAGAGGAGAGATTGTCGGCCTCGCCGGTCTGGTTGGTGCAGGGCGCACTGAGCTCGCCGAAACCCTCTTTGGTTTGCGAAAACGCCCCGGCTGTACGGTCCACGTCAAAGGAAAAGAGGTCACTCCAAAGTCCCCAGCCGCAGCCAAAAACATGGGATTCGCCCTCATTCCGGAAGACCGGCGCAAACAAGGGTTGGCGACGATATTGAGTGTGTGCGAAAACATCGCTCATGCACACCTCAAGAAGTTGTTCCCGTCCGGTATCATTCGGCGTTCCGTCGAACGCGGGCTGGCACAGAAATACGTCAAGGATTTAGGCATTCTTACTCCGTCAATCGAGGTGCCGGTTGGAAACTTGAGCGGAGGCAACCAGCAAAAGGTCATTCTGGGTAAGTGGATGGCAACACAGGGCGAAATCGTGCTGTTCGACGAGCCGACACGCGGTATAGATGTGGGAGCCAAGGCCGAGATTCACGCCTTGATGAACCGCCTGGTACAATCGGGAACCGCCATCCTGATGATCTCCTCCGATCTGCCCGAAATACTCGGGATGAGCGATCGTATCTACGTGATGCACGATAACAAAGTCGTGGCTGAACTCGACCGGAGCGAGGCGACTCAGTCCCGCGTTCTATCTTATGCGCTGGGGGAGGTGCAATCATGACCCAATTGAAGCAATGGGGACGGCTGGTTGCAAAACCCATGAACCGCTCACCCGAAATCGCCGCTGTCATCGTGATTTTGATTGCCGCAATCGTGGTGTTCGCCCTCACGGCACCGGGATTCTTTCAGATATCCAACATGTCCATCCTTATCCAACAGGGTGCAATGCTCGCCATCGCAACGATGGGGATGTCCCTGGTCATCCTGATCGAAGAAATCGACCTGTCCATCGGGTCGGTCATGGCTGTCGCCGG
>CAZPTF010000622.1:0-1970 GCA_964589015.1 uncultured Anaerolineae bacterium | reverse complement strand
GGGTGTGAATGATGACTGTCAGACAATTGGGGCTTGGCCTGGAGTTCTTCGGGCAGTCGTGGCAAGACTGGGGAGACCATGATGAGGTTGGCGCGGTCTTCACGCTGCCACATGTCGTCGATCTGATCCTCGACATGTCCGGATACTCAACACACGGGGGCAGACGGCTTGCCACTCTACGTGTCCTGGAACCGAGCTGTGGCCGCGGCGCGTTCGCGAAGCGGATTGTCGCCAGACTAATTCAGTCGGAGTCAGAGCATAGTGAGGTCATCGATTGGAACTCGCCCGAACTCGCAAACGCTCTTCGGGCAGTCGACATCAACGCAGAATCGCTGACGATTGCCAGAAGTGCCGTGGAGGCAGTTCTCCGCGGTGCAGGGTGTCCGCCCAAAAGTGCCAGACGTCTGGTCTCCACGTGGTTCAATCGCGCGGACTTTCTGTCGCATCCCTGGGGGAGCCAATTCGATCTTGTGGTTGGCAATCCTCCCTACGTCCGAATCGAACAAATCCCCAGGCGAATGCTCGAGCGTTTTCGCCGTGAGTTCATGACGGTGTCTAATCGTGCAGATCTGTATGTCCCATTTTTCGAGAGAGGGCTTCAGTTGTTGTCGGATGACGGTGTCCTGGCATACATCTGCTCCAATCGTTTCACCAAGAATATGTACGGAGCCCAACTCCGCCGCCTGATTTCTGATCACTTCCGTGTCAGGTACTACCTGAATCTGGAGCATGCGCAACCGTTTGAGGAAGAGGTTTCGGCCTATCCTGCCATCTTCGTCATCGACAGAAACAGGGGTGCGCCTACCAGAGCCGCGACGCTTGATGATGCGGGACCCGATGCACTCCGCCTCCTGCAGCGTGAGCTCACCACTCCGAGCTCGCTATCGAATGTGCTGTCGCAGTTCGAGCAGTGGTATCCCAACGGTTCACCTTGGGTATCAGCGGACTCGCGCGAACTTGGTGAGCTTCTGCAACTGGGTGCTTTGCCAACGTTGGAGCAGTCGGCTCCGGGCACCAGGCTGGGGATTGGTGTTGCAACCGGAGCAGACCGCGTCTTTATCCTGTCGGGCAAATGCCCCGACATAGAGGATAGCCGGCAGCTACCAATAGCCCTGCGTAAGGACATAACCAACCAGGGGATCAACTGGTCGGGTCACTATTTGGTGAATCCATTTGAAGACCTGGACAAATGTCGGCTTGTCGACCTGCGAGAATATCCTGGCTTACAGCGGTACCTGGCGCTGCACGCGGAGCGGTTGCTCACGCGCCATGTCGCAAAGGGACATCCGGATCGATGGTATCGAACGATTGACCGAATCTGGCCGAGACTGCAGCATGATGCGAAGCTTCTGATACCGGATATCCAGAGGCCGGATGTGGCCACTATCGGTCTCGACGAGCATGGCCGGTACTACCCGCATCACAATGTCTACTGGATCACTTCAGCGTCCTGGAACCTGCAAGCGTTGAAGGCTCTGCTCCGCAGCACCTTCATTGTGAAACAAGTTCGTGCTTACTCGGTCCAAATGCGGGGTGGCAGTCTGAGATACCAGGCGCAGACCCTGCGGAAGCTACGTGTGCCTGCGCTGGCGTCGCTCTCGTCCGACCTCGTGGACAGGTTGGCAAGCGTGGCGAGTAGCGAAGACCAGAGTGAGATTGACAGCATCGCGCAATCTGCATTTCGTCCCGATCTCCTGAAATGAGCGAATCCCGCGGGGAAGTGGACTGCTTGAGTGCTATGGTGCCTAATCTCATATTCACTGCCAACACGAGTGGCAATGAAGCCTGCCCAGGACGAAGAAACTAATCCCCGAACAATCTGATTGCGTCCATTGCGCCGGCATTTAGCATTGTTATCGCTGATGGTATGCTGTCTTGCGCCCAAACTCCGCGGTTTCAGTTGCTCGTAATCCCAAGCGTCTGGCTGCGTACTCCCCCACACATTCCACGATAACTCCATCTGATCTCCG
>CAZPTF010000621.1:0-1974 GCA_964589015.1 uncultured Anaerolineae bacterium | reverse complement strand
GGACTCAGGTAACCGGATCCCACAGCGCCGGCGTCAAAGGCGGCGTCCAGTTCGGTGCATAAGCCGTGTGCGACTGCAGGCAGCGATACAGCACACCACGGTACATAACCAGGTCGCCCCGCTGGTAGACTCCCATCTGTTTCCATTCGGCTGCGTAGGGCGTTGGGGTTTTTTCGGGTGTCGGCGTGTTTTCAGGCGTCGGTGTGCCAGCGGGGGTCGGCGTGTTGCCCGGTGTGGGTGTTTCGGCGATGACAGTCACGTCGCCATCGAACGCCTTGTTAACGCCACGGAAAACGTTCGAGATGGATTGGCCAGAAATCAATAGCACGGCGATAACGACAACGACGACCAGTGCAAGGATCAGGGCGTATTCGACCAGCCCTTGTCCACGGCAATTTGCTCCGAATTGTCTACATTTCTCGCTGCGTTCTTTCGTCATGCGCTCACCTGTATCTCGTGCTGCCTGAAGCGAGGGCCAACGGATAGCCTCTCCGTGACGCGAACCCATAACTCACACGCGAGTCTCTCGCCCATCCGCCGCATCCTGTCTTTGCCGCAACTGACCACCTTTCGGCAAAGCCGGCGCGCACGCTCCGGCGGGGAATTCAATGTTCACGGAGCCTACGGTCCCCAACTGATGCGCTCGCTGACCCAATCGCGGCCGAGCGAGCCGGGCAACGGAAACGCCTTTTGCGGGTTGCTCCCGTCCGCGTTCATGATCCAGATCGACCAGGTGTGGTCGCGGTCCGAGACGAAGGCGACGCGCGTTCCGTCGGGCGAAAAGGCGGGCATTCCGTCGCTCCCCGCAGCGTTCGTCAGGTTGATGATCTCGCCGCTGCTGAAATTGACCTTGTATACGTCCCAGTTGCCGGTCGAGACGCCGGTGTAGAGCACCCAGTCGCCCCAGGCATCGCCGGGCAGATCTTCGGGTGCGGTGGTGAGCTGGCGGGCGCGCGCGTCACCAGAGACGGGCACGGTGTACAGGCCGCAGCTCCCGCCGCCCTCCCAGAAATTGCATCCGCTGTAGACCACCCAACCGTTGTCGAGCCACACGGGACAACGGCCCGGCACGACGCGGTCCGCCACAGTGACCGAAACCGGTTGGCTGTTCAGGTCGGGGCTGTAGGTCGTCCAGATGGTCCAGATGCGCTCCTGGTTGTCGCGGCCCCACACGTAAAACTGCGAATCGTAGAGGATGCGCTCGTCAACGGGGTTGGGACACCAGTTAGGGTGGGCATCCTCGGGATGGGTGCTCACCTGGATCGGGTTGCTCCCGTCCAGGTTGACCGTCCAGAGATCGCCTTTTTCGGGTCCGTCGGCATTGAGGATGAGCCGCCCGTCCGATTGGCGGAACTGCGGTTGGCGTCCCCATTCCCACAGCAGCCGTTGTTCGCTGCCGTCGAGGCGGCTGACGTAGAGATCGTACGATGGGACCTGCACGCCTGGCTTGGCGACAACGTAGGCCAGGTGGCCGGGTGGGACTTCGGCGGGGGCGGCCTGCGCAGGTGCGGCGGCGATGGGTTCAGCGGCCACGGCTCGCGCGGGCGCGAGCGACCAGCCGCCAACCAACACAGTT
This sequence comes from uncultured Anaerolineae bacterium, assembly GCA_964589015.1. Lineage (GTDB taxonomy): Bacteria > Chloroflexota > Anaerolineae > DAOTYC01 > DAOTYC01 > CAZPTF01. The sequence continues at coordinate 398 of CAZPTF010000621.1, read as the reverse complement.
ACGAGGGCGATGATAGCAAGAAACCGGCCAAGCGTCGCGGGACTGCAGGCCGCACACAGGCGACTGCGAGGCCGGATACCGTTCTTTTGTTGCATGCAGTACCTCCTTGGTCTCAGCGCACCGCAGCACGCTCTTAAGCAAGGTTAGGATAGCATAAAATGGCAATTTGTGCAAGGATATCGTAGGGTGCAGCCAGGAATTATCGCGATGAGTGCTGTGCCTTCGACACGACCAATGCGCTGGAGAGCACGCGCGCCTGAGCAGACTGTCCCAATCTACAGGACTTCGTATTCTTGGCGTGGGGCTTCAGCCCCGCAGCACCATCAGTTGGTTGGTCCAGACTGTGCCAATCTACCACGGTTACGCGCAGCGTGCGCTCTGGCGCATTCCGCTGCTCC
>CAZPTF010000620.1:0-1977 GCA_964589015.1 uncultured Anaerolineae bacterium | reverse complement strand
CGCTGATCGCGATCCCGGCGATGTTCTTCCTGCTCGACTGGGCGTCGAAACACACCCGGCGCGGTTTCCGCGCGCAGCAGCAGTACCTCGGCGAGCTGAACGGCATCATCGAAGAAACCATCACCGGCCAACGTGTCGTGAAAGCGTACGGGCAGGAGCGGGCCGTTCTGGACAAGTTTGGCATCAGCAACCGCCAGTTGCAGTCCGCTTCGATCCACGCGCAGACCTACGCGCTACTGCTTGGGCCGTTGAGCAACCTGGTGAACAACATCAGCCTGGCGATCGTCGCCGGCTTCGGCGGCTGGATGGCCGTGATGGGCTGGGTGTCTGTGGGCATGATCGCGACCTTCGTGAGCTACGCGCGCCACTTCACCCGCCCGCTGAACCAGATTGCGCAGGTCTACAACATGATCCAGTCGGCGCTGGCGGGCGCCGAGCGCGTGTTCGAGCTGCTGGACGAGGAGCCCGAATTCGCCGATGCCCCCGGTGCGCTCACGCTGGAGAACGTGCGCGGCGAAGTGGTCTTCGATTCGGTCGACTTCGCCTACGAGCCCGGTGTGCCGGTGCTGCAGAACGTCAGTCTGCACGCCGAGCCGGGCCAGACCATCGCATTGGTCGGGCCGACGGGTGCCGGGAAGACGACCATCGTCAACCTGCTGACGCGTTTCTACGATATCGACGCCGGCCGCATCATGATCGACGGGCACGACATTCGCGATGTGCGCAAGGACAGCCTGCGCCAGCTCCTGGGCATCGTGCTGCAGGACACGTTCCTGTTCTCCGACACGGTGATGGAAAACATCCGCTACGGCCGGTTGGATGCGACCGATGAGGAAGTCATCGACGCGGCGCGGCTGGCGAACGCGGACCATTTCATCCGCCACCTGCCGCACGGTTACGCCACGCCGCTGTCCGAGCAGGGTGGCAACCTGAGCCAGGGGCAGCGCCAATTGCTCGCCATCGCGCGTGCCGTGCTCGCCGACCCGGCGATCCTCGTGCTCGACGAGGCGACGAGCAGCGTCGATACGCGTACCGAAGTGCGCATTCAGGAAGCACTGCTGCGTCTGATGCAGGGACGCACCGCCTTCGTCATCGCCCACCGGCTGAGCACGATCCGCAACGCGGACCAGGTGCTGGTGGTCCACGGTGGGCAGATCATCGAACGGGGCACGCATCGCGAGCTGTTGGAGGCCCGTGGCTTCTACCATAACCTGTACGTAAGCCAGTTCAAAGGCACTGCGGCGGAAATGGTCGCCTGACGCGCAGCGCGAGCCCGATTCCCGGCTGAAGCCTTGACTCTCCTGACATCGTGTCGGGTGCAGGCTTCAGCCGGAACTTCCTCGGGTGACTGCCGGGGATCGCCAGCCCTGCCCGCAATTCCTCGCATCACTTCAGCCTTCGCCGTGCCTGACTTGATCGCTCAACGGCCGTCAGCAGTCCCTGACATATCCGTCTCGCCGTATGCACCCGGAATTCCTGGGATGCCGGCGAATCTGCCGCATGAAGGCGATCGAATTGCCGCCACCGGTCCCCGACCGGTCTTTCCTCTCATTCGGGTGCATCCGGAAACTTTGGGGCTGGCGAGCAATGGGCAGGTGGTGTTTTCGGCGTGATCTGCCAGGTCCACACGAAGATCTTCGTGGCGGTCAAGACTGTGCCAATCTTGGACGCGTTCCGTTTGCGCGGAGACGCCGCGAACGGGCCACCAGACCCCCGCACGGCCTGTGCGGAGATTGGTCCAGTCAGACCTTACGCCTACGGCTGGGGCAATCTCCGACGCTACCGTCGTTGTCCCGCGAGTGCTGTGCCTGGACAGACCGTACGCAGATCTGCACCGTGGCAGACTGGCACAGTTTGTGCTCCAGTGGATGTGTTCTCCAGCGCATTGTTCGTGTTAAAGGTGCTACACTCGTCGCCAAAAATCCTGGCTGCGCCTCCCTCTCGTGGCTCTCCTTTACAAATCGCAAAACTCGGTTA
>CAZPTF010000619.1:0-1978 GCA_964589015.1 uncultured Anaerolineae bacterium | reverse complement strand
CGGTCCGGACAATGGTCCAGGTGCAGCGTCGCCGGAATGCTGACGCGGCCGGCCATCTCGGCGAACATGAGCTGGAGCAGTTTCGCCCCCGCCTGCTTGACCGTCTTGACCGAAACCTGTACGATAACTGGCGCTGTCGTCTGCTCTGCCGCCGCCAGGATGGCCTCCATCGTCAGGTCGTTGATCACGTTGAACGCCCCAACTCCATAGCGCCTTTCGAAGGCGGGTTGCAGAATTTCGGACATGGATACGACTGGCATGTCTCTTACCTCCTTGTGTTATTCTTACAGCAGACTCCTGTCGTTCTCGCGTGCTGGCGTCTCACTTTGACGTCTACAGGCGGCGGGACTTTTCGGCTTCGCTGCCTCGCGTGGACCCGCCGCGAAGTGATACGCGCCTCATTTTCGCACGAGTTGCCTCCAACTTCAAGCGAGAGTCTCACCAGCTTGCGGTCATCACGCGCGATTCGTCAAGCCCACGTACACCCAAAAGCAGCGATTTGCCCTTTTCGGAGTGACGTGGTATAATGACTATATACAAAATGTCTATAGTCATTCAATCTGGGAACACACGATTCGAGTAATGGGGGGAAGGGTACCTGTGGGAAGAAAAAGGAACTCACCGCAATGCCGGCGGCACATTCGTGGTTTTCTCGAACCCTGTTTGTTGCTGTTGCTGCATCTCAGTGATAGTTATGGTTATGACCTGACCTCCGCATTGGCGTCATTCGGACTGGCGAACGTGGATTCCAGCCTGGTGTATCGGATGCTGCGGGATTTGGAAGATGCGGGTCTGGTTGAATCGACCTGGGAATCGGCAACGTCGCTGGGTCCGGCGCGCCGCTTCTATCGTATTACGTCGTCGGGTGAGTCTCACCTGGCGGGTTGGATCACGGACCTGCGTGTCACTGATGAAGTGCTGCATTATTTTCTTGAGGTCTACGACCGGCATGTTGCTATGGGTGAACAGGAGTTTCGATCCGACGAAGTGGGGCTGTGTGAAGGTGCGATGGAACTTTGCTCTGCATGTTTCGAGCACGGCTGGCAGGCAACAACAGACGATCATGGGAGAGGAGGCAAAGTGGAAATGAAAGTAGTCGTCAGCGCGAATGGGTATGACCTTGACGCGCCATCGAGCCCGGTGTTTGGGCGTTGTGCGGTTTATGTGTTCGTGGATATCGAGACTATGGCGTTTGAGGCTGTGGATAATCCTGCGGCGAACGCAGGAGGCGGAGCCGGGATTCAGGCAGCGCAGTTGGTGATCGAAAAGGGGGCGAAAGCTATTCTGTCCGGTAATGTCGGGCCGAATGCGTATCAGGTCTTCGAGGCTGCGAACGTTCCGGTGTACATGATCACTGATGGAACGGTAAGAAGTGCTGTTGAAAGTTACAAAGCAGGGAGTCTGCAGCAGTCTGGCGGAGCCAGTGTCAGGGAACATGCCGGTATGCGTGCGGAGCGGCGCGGGCAAATGAGTACGGTTGCTATTCCAACTGTGCCATCCGTCGACAAGACACAGGAACTGACCGAACTCAGTCAAATTGCGGCAGACCTGCGACGCCAGTTGGCCGATGTGATGAACAGAATTGAGAAACTGGAGGAGTCTTAATCATGATGAGGATAGCTATTTCCGCAGAGGATGATCGTGGCCTGGAGAGTGTGGTGAGTCCGCATTTTGGGAGATGCCCGTATTTCGTCCTGGTTGATGTGGAAGGACGGGATGTGAAAGCGGTTGGAGCCGTCGAGAATCCGTTCTACGGCAGCCACGAGCCTGGGCAGGTACCGGCCTTTATTCACAGCCAGAATGCCCAGGTGATGCTGGCCGGAGGGATGGGAGGTCGGGCAATTCAATTCTTCCAACAGCTTGGCATTCAGGCAGCAACCGGGGCGAGTGGTACAGCTCGGATGGCCCTGGAGCGCTATCTGGGCGGTGAATTGGTGAACGCCGCGGCTTGCGCATCCAGCGAAGCACATCATCACGG
>CAZPTF010000618.1:0-1978 GCA_964589015.1 uncultured Anaerolineae bacterium | reverse complement strand
CGCTTCCCATTTATCAGGCGTTCATGTCGACCACACCATTCTTTACGATCATCGCACTGCCTTTGACGTTGGTCATCATCGCCGCGGAGATGGACCTGTCGTTCCCATCGATCATGTCGTGGGGAATGGTCGGTTTCACATTGATGTTCACCTGGACTGGCAGTCTGGAGTTGGCAGTCTTGGCCTGTTTGCTGTGTGGCCTGATCGCTGGGCTGCTCAACGGATTCATCGTCGTTGCGCTCGGGATTCCGTCCCTGGTGGCGACGATCGGTACGCAGTTCTTTTGGCGTGGAGCCGTGCTCGTGATCACCGGCGGGACCGGCGCTTCGCTCATCGCCACGCAGGAAACTCTGCTTCACCATGTGATGGTCGGCCGGCTGTTCGGTAAGATCCCGATGCAAATGCTGTGGGCGATATTGATCGCGGTCCTGATCTGGATCATCCTGAATCGCCATGCCTTCGGCGCGCACGTCTATCTGGTCGGCGATAACGTCGAAAGCGCCAAACTGATGGGTATCAACGTCGGCCGCACGCGGGTGATGGTGTTTGCCCTGGTGGGGGTCGCGGCCGCGCTTTCCGGGCTGATCGCCAGCCTGGAGGTGTTGTACTACTGGCCGACGCTGGGTGAAGGGTATATGCTCAGCACCCTTTCATCCGTATTTCTGGGCGGAACCTCGGTGTTCGGTGGCACAGGCACTATCTTCGGCACGTTCGTCGCCTCATTCATCATCGGTGCGATCAACGCCGGAATCGTCGCCGCCGGACTGACCGGTTTCTGGACGCAGGTCATTTACGGTCTGATCATCGTGCTGTCCGTTTCGATGCATTCGGTCCTCCGCCGCCGTCTGGCCTGACGGGATGAGGAGACATGAGCAATGGTGATGAAACATCGTGACCGCGTTCTGCTGGCCCTCGACCACGAGACGCCGGACCGGTGTCCGTGGCAATGCAGTTTCACGCCCGAATTCGCCGTACGCTTGCGCCAGGACCTCGGCCTGACGAGCGGTGATCTGCACAATCCGCACGGGGGCGGCAATACCTATGTGATGGAGCGTGCCCTGGACCAGGATATGTTGCTGACATCCGTCGGGTGGGCCAACTCGTACTATGCCACTGATTCCTATAGCGCGGATGGGGCGACCTACTCCGACGAGTGGGGCATTGCCTGGCATAGCGTACCCTATCAGACACCCTTCGGAGTCGGACACTACACGGAGATGACCGGACATCCCCTGGCTGACGATGCGGCGATTGCTGCTTACCAGCCACCCGATCCAAACCGGCCCGAGCTGTACACCGAGGCCGCGCAGATGATACGCGCATTCAAGGATGAGTATTGGATCGTCGGCGTGACGGTGACGACGATCTTCGAGACGGCATGGGCGTTGCGTGGTTACGAACAAATCCTCATCGATTTCGCGACGAATCCCACCCTGGTGGATCGCTTGTTCGAGATCCCTTTCCGTTACCATCTGGCTGCAGCGCTGAAACTGGTCGAGCTGGGCGTCGATATGATCTGGATCGGTGACGATGTGGGTGCGCAGCACAACATGCTGATCTCGCCGAAGACCTGGCGACGCTTCTTCAAGCCGCTCATGGCCGAATTCATCGCCACGTTGAAAAGTGCCAACCCGCAGATCAAAGTCGCTTACCATTCCGATGGCAATATCTATCCGATCATTCCCGATCTGATCGAAATCGGTCTGGACGTGCTCAATCCCATCCAGCCGGCTTCGATGGACCCTGCACAACTCAAACGGGAATTCGGTGACCGGTTGTGTTTCTGGGGTTCCATCGACGAACAACACACCTTGCCTTTCGGTACACCCGCCGCGGTCAGAAATGAAGTGCGCGAACGGCTGCGAACGCTGGGCAAGAATGGTGGGCTGATTATCGGTCCGACGCATCACGTTCAACTCGACACCCCACTCGAGAATTTCTGGGCGCTGGCGCGAACGGTGACGGAAACCCCGTACGG
>CAZPTF010000617.1:0-1978 GCA_964589015.1 uncultured Anaerolineae bacterium | reverse complement strand
CCCATCGATCCCCCCACAATCGTCAGCAGCTTATCGATACCCAAATAGTCGATGAGATGGCGCTGAACCTCCACCATGTCGGCTATCGTGACCACCGGGAATCCAAGCCCATACGGCCGCCCCGTCCGCGGATCGATGGAAGCCGGCCCGGTGGAACCTTTGCAGCCCCCGATCACATTGGAGCAGATGACAAAGTATTTCGCCGTATCAAAGACTTTTCCCGGCCCGACGCAATCATCCCACCATCCGGGCTTCGGATCGTCCAGCGTGTTGTATCCGGCGACATGTGCATCGCCGGACAGCGCATGACAGATCAGAATTGCATTGCTTTTGTCCGCATTCAGTGTGCCGTATGTCTCATAGGCAACGGTAACCGGCCCCAGGCATTCCCCGCTCTCCAGGACTAACGCGGTGGGGGGATGGGCAAATGTGTAAAATTGAGTCTGAACAAGACCAACAGAACAGCCCGACATCATTTCCTCCTTCTCTAAACCGGCATCCCAGATCTCTCCACATCGAGAGAAGGAAATAGACGAATCTCGTGTCCCTAAGACTTGGCCGATCCGAGGGCCTGATCCAGGTCCCACAGAATGTCGTCGAGATCTTCGATACCGATGGATAGCCGGATGAGGTCCTCGGTGACACCACTCGCTTCTTGCTGTTCCGGAGTCAATTGTTGATGCGTGGTTGTTGCAGGATGAACCGCCAGGGATTTGGCATCACCCACGTTTGCCAGGTGAGATACAAGCTGCAAGGCATCGATGAACCGCCCTCCCGCCGCCCGGCCTCCCTTGATACCAAACGCCATCATACCGCTACATCCCTTTGGCAGATATTGCGCGGCGAGCGCATGAGTCGGGTGGCTTGCCAGTCCGGGATAAGCGACCCAACCAACGCGCGGATCGGCCTCCAAGAACTCCGCGACACGCTGGGCATTTTGGCTGTGCTTTTGCATGCGCAAAGGCAACGTCTCCAATCCCTGGAGGAACAGAAAGGAGTTGAACGGGCTTTCGGCCGGCCCCAGATCCCGCAGCATCTGTGCCCTGACCTTGGTCGCGAAGGCCGCTGCGCCGAAATCATTCACGTAACTGACCCCGTGGTAGCTGGGATCCGGCTCCACCAACTCGGGGAAGCGCCCGCTGCCAGCCCAATCGAACGCCCCGGAATCGACGATCACACCCCCGATCGAGGTCCCATGTCCGCCGATGTACTTGGTGGATGAATGGACGACGATATCCGCACCGTGCTCGAACGGACGGCACAGATACGGACTGGCAAACGTGTTATCGATGGCCAGCGGCAGTCTCGCTTGACGTGCGATGGCCGCAAGGGCCGCGAAATCGAGCACATCGACGCGTGGGTTGCCGATGGTCTCGCCGTAGATAAGCTTCGTACGATCATTGATGGCAGCGCGAAACCCACCCAGGTCGGTCGGGTCCACGAAATGGGTCTTGATCCCCCAGCGAGGCAGCGTGTTGCTGAAAGCAGCGAACGTCCCTCCATATAACTTGCTGGAAGCCACAATTTCGTCCCCTTGTCGCAGAAGCGTCAGCACGGTCAGCACGACAGCGGCCTGTCCGGACGAGACAGAGACGGCACTCACTCCGCCCTCCAGCGCAGCCATGCGCATTTCAAAGACGGCGGTAGTCGGATTAGAAAGCCGCGTGTAGATGTGTCCGGCCTCTTTCAGACTGAACAAATTCGCCGCGTGTTCGGTATCCCGAAAGACGTAAGATGTCGTTTGATAGATAGGCGTTACCCGTGCGCCAGTGTCAGAATCCGGCGCTTGCCCGGCGTGCAAGGCCAAAGTATCGAACTTGAATTGGTGATCGATTTGCTCCACGATTGTACCCTCCTGTGTCAATGAGCCTGGTTTGGTGTCCTCGGCGGACATATCGAAGGATATAAAAAATCCTCTTCTCGATTGAGAAGAGGCGGATTAGTCTTTCAAGTACTGTCCTCCTCTCATCTGCCAGAT
>CAZPTF010000616.1:0-1979 GCA_964589015.1 uncultured Anaerolineae bacterium | reverse complement strand
AGGGCATTGTACACCGCCGTTCTCTTTTCAGCAAACTTCTGCGGGAGCCGCCAGTTGAACAAATTTCGACGTCTGTGGTATAATACCCCCCGCCCCGCAGCAAGTGCCTGACTGACAGGCCAAGAGCGCATGCTACCAGCAACGGATGCTGTATAGTACTAAGCCGGGCCGGAAGTTGAGGCGAATACAACGATGCAGAACCTTGATAACCAAGAGGGAAACGAAGGGAAACAGGCAGCGAATCGTGGATGGTCCTGGTTGATACCGGTTGCGGCAATTCTGGTGGCATGTTTTGTGATTGCCTGCAGCACCACTGTTCTTGGGTGGATTGTATATGTCACTGAGCGTCGCACCACGCGTGCTAGCGTTCTGGTCCCCATCACTCGGACCGCAACCCGCGCAGCTACATCGCCAGCAACGCGGCTTGAGATACTGCCCTTAGTGGCGACACCAACAGCAGTCTCCACGGCAGCCACCGCCACGAGACCGGTAGTCGTGGCGCAGAGCGTGCTGCAAACACCGGGCGCCCTGCAATATCTTGGGAGTAGCGCCGAGACAGAAGAACTCGTAGCGCAGACGCCGCTTGTAGCAGTCATTTCCAGTACATTAACAGCAATGCCGGAGACAGGGTTGGTTATCAGCCGTACGATTCAGTCGGTGACTAAGCCAACCGCTACTGCCAGCCCACCAGCTTCGCCAGTCGTCAGCACGGTCCTGGCACAAGTCCCAACTACGGAAGCTCTGTTAACGGATGTGGCGGAAAACGCGCCGCTATCGCAATTGCACGGGCACATCATCTTCCCGGCATACAACCCGGCCAGTGGGAGATGGGACCTGCATATTACGCGCGCCGATGGCACAGAACGTGGATTTCTACACGCACAGGGCAGCCAGCCGGCCTTCTCGCCGGACGGGCAGTATGTGGCCTTTCGCTACACCCATCCATCTTATCTCGGCCTCGCGTACATGAATCTGGCCAGCGGGCAGACGATCCAATTGACTCACTACGCCGAAGATGCCTGGCCCAGTTGGTCATACGATGTGGGCAGTCTGCTGGTCTTTAGTTCCCAGCGCCAACCGGACCGGCGCTGGCGGATTTATGGACTGCTCTCCACGACACAGACCGATTGGGAATTGTCTGTCAACAACAAACCGGTGTACGGGCACTACCCAGGCTGGGCGAGCGAGAATCGGTTGCTCTACACGGGTTGTGTCCAAGCGCAGTGCGGTATCATGGTTGCCGACGGGGATGCCAGTAACCCACGCCAACTCACCGACGAGCCCGAGAATTACACGCCCGACGCGTCACCAGATGGCAACTGGGTCGCATTTGTCAAGAAACGCGATACGGCGTGGGGCATTTACATCGTCGATAGCCGCAACAGCGCAGAGTGGTTCCCCCTTCTGGATTCAGAAGCCAACGAAGGCTCACCGGAATGGTCCCCAGATGGGAGTTATCTCGCGTTCGTTTCCGATCTGGGCGGAGTACCGGCGGTCTGGGCCGTGGCATCCGAGAGCGTACGTTCTGACGAAAGGTCTGTTCCCATCAAACTGTTCGACTTGACTGAAGTGCCAGGAGATGGCTGGCCCTGGCTCAACGAACGGATTGCATGGGGACCCTGATCCGGACCAAGGGCGGTACCATGCTGCTACAAGAGCATCATATCACCACAACTGAGGAGAAGTCTCATCGTGAATCGTTTCAATATTGCATTGGTCATTGCTATTTTCGTGCTCTGCGCGGCAACAGCATGCGGCTTCGTCGAAATTGCATCCGTTTCGCCTACCGCCGAACTGCCGCCTACCCGTACACTCGTTCCAACTTTTACTCAGACGCCAGATTCGACGGCGACATTCACGCCGACCAGCACATTCACACCAACACCAACGCCAACGGAGACCAACACGCCAGAGCCGACCAGCACAGCACTCCCGACCGACACACCCGCACCGACTTCGACGCCGAGACCTGCCGTGCC
>CAZPTF010000615.1:0-1983 GCA_964589015.1 uncultured Anaerolineae bacterium | reverse complement strand
CAATTCAGCGCCGCGCGGGGGTGCTTACCCCCTCCAACCTCCCTCGTGGACGGAGGAGGTGTCAACAGCAAGCTAAAATTCCTCAGAATCAGCAAGTTAAAATTCCCCAGCTCAAATGTTCTAAGCAACGGTCAGTCCTCCTGCTGTGGTGCGGACAGGTCCGTGAAGACACCAGCTTTGCGTTTTTCGCGCAAGCGATAGCTCTGGCCACGGATGTTGATCGTTGTCGAGAAGTGCAGCAGCCGGTCGAGAATGGCTGCCGCCAGAATCTGATCGGCGAAGATGTCGCCCCATTCGCCATACGACCTGTTCGAGGTCAAGATGATCGCGCCACGTCCATATCGCCGACTGACGAGTTGAAACAGGAATTGGGCGGTGATCCGATCGAGCGCGAAATAGCCCATCTCGTCCAGAATGAGCAGCTTGGGCCGACAGAGCGTCTGCAGCCGATGGTTCAACCGATCTTCTTTGGCATCGCGATGTAGTTGATCCAGCAGATCAACCATTGTCGTGAAATAGACGCTCGTCGCCTGCTGGATGGCACTGACACCCAAGGCAATCGCCAGATGCGTCTTGCCAACGCCAGGTGGCCCCAAGAAGAGGACGTTTTCTCCATTGGCGATGAAGCTCAGGGTGGCCAATTCGCGCACTTGCCGTTCGTTGATCGCTGGTTGGAAAGCGAACTCGAATTGCTCGAGGGTTTTGACAAATGGGAAGTGCGCCAACTTGGTCTTCATCGCCACATCGCGTTCGAACCGTGCCGCCATTTCAGTCTCGAGCAGTTGGTCCAGGAAGTCGAGGTACGTCCAGTCGTGTTTGGCGGCCTCTTCGGCTATGCCGTCCAGCCGTTCGGCCATGGTGGTCAGCTTCAGCCGTGCGAGCTGTGTCTGGACACGCGGGTAGGCGCCAGTACTCATCGCCGCACCTCGCACATCTGGTCATACCATGCCAAAGGCCGGGCGTCGACCGGGGGACCAGCAGGTAGCGTGGTCACATCGGCGGCGTGGGGCACTTGCCGCGCCAGCGGACGGGTAACTGGTCGAGAACCGCTGACAATGTCTGCATAATGGGCGGTGACGACGCTACGCTGGTTGTGGCCATCCAGTACCCGGTGTCGGGCAATTTCGCTGCCCTGAGCATTGAAGATCAGCAGCTCGCCAGCTTCGGTGTCTTTCAGTTTCAAGCTGTGGCAGGCGTACGCTGCAGGCACCGAGTAGTAGTTGCCCGCATAACTGACGAAGCAGTCTTTGCCGGAACGGCGCACAACAAATAGACTCGTGTCGTAATCGGGCTTGTCAGCGATGCTCTGCAAGTGCTCTAAGGGCAGCCGCTGCAGCGGAACCGCACCGGTTGTGCCGTGGATCCGCACGTTGGCCGTCACGTCCAGCCAGTCCCAACCTTGCTGGTTCAGATCGCTCAGGTCCACGAATTCGAGACCGGGCCAGAAGTTGCCGCGCACATAGCGAATATCGGATTCGACCTTACCTTTGGTTTGTGCGCGGTACGGTTGGCACGCGCGCGGACTGAACCCATAATAGTCCGCAAAGTCGAGATAGTGCCGGTTCCAATGAATCGTGCCCGCAGCATCCCGTTTCAGCACCGCCGTTTTCAGATTGTCATGCAAGATCACCCGCGGCACGCCACCAAAGTAGTGAAACGCATGCACATGGCAGCGCAGCCAACACGCCATGTCCGTCGAGACGGTGAATTCCAGGTAGCAAGCACGCGACCAGCCCAGGGTCATCACAAAACCATATAGTCGTCGCCGTCGTCCTTGATGGGCGATGAACCCAAAGTGCCCCCAGTCTACCTGCGCTTGCTCGCCTGGCAACGTCTCAAAACGCACTGTCGCCTCCTGACGGCGCTTCTCACGGTACGGCCGGACAAAGTTTCTGATCAGTCCCGTGCTACCCTGATAGCCTTGCTGCCGCAACTCCGCGCACAGCTTGGTGCAGTTGAGCACACCCTCCGCCATCCGCTTCT
>CAZPTF010000614.1:0-1988 GCA_964589015.1 uncultured Anaerolineae bacterium | reverse complement strand
TGGATCCGTCGCACCATCCTGCATCAGGCTCCGCGGTTCGCCGAATTCAGCAGCGGCTGGCAGTCTCCGATGCCAGACACCCTGCCGGGTACGGCTGCGGTGGCAAGCGATATCATAGTGGGAGCGAGCAAATGAGACACCTGGTAGACAGTTGTGCAGTGAGATGGTTAGTGGCCGCGCTGACGGCGTTTGTCGTGCTGAGCAGCCCGCTTGGCGCGGCAGGGGAAGTCACGGTCGAGGCTGGGCCGGCTGCGGTCGACGTGAGGCAGGGACCCGGCGTAGACTACGCGCTGATCGGTACGCTTCCGGCGCGGGCAATGGCGACCGCGCTGTCGATCGATCCGGCCAGCGGCTGGCTAACGATTCCTTTCGATCGCGCTGCGGGCGGCAATGCCTGGATAACGGGCGACGCGCAATTTGTCACCGTTTCCGGTCCCCTCGCCAACCTTCCCCAGGCCGGTTTCAGCCCCACTCCGGCGCCCCGGACTCCGATGGGGAGTCCGGCGGCGTCGGACATGGAAGGGAAACTGGTCTTCCAAACCTCCACGGGTGGGGACATCTACATCATCAACGCCAACGGCAGCGGGTTGCGCAAGCTTACCACCGGCTACGAGCCGGTGCTGTCTCCGGACGGGACGCAAGTTGCGTTCGGACGCTGGTCCAGTTTCCCGCGCGGCCTGTGGGTCATCGATGCGGACGGTACGGACGAACACCTGGTCTTCAACTACGAGGCACAGGATGTCGGCCTGCGGTCGCCGGCGTGGTCGCCCGATGGTGAGCGATTGACGTTCGCGTTCTTTCCCGACAACGAAACGCATTTCGAGGTATGCATCAAATACACGGCCCCCGGTCCGGACGGAGGCACGGAGCAGAGGACAAGATGTGAAGCGGGACCGCGTCACCCGTGGTGGAAGTTGGCCACCGTCGGGGCGGACGGCAGCGGCTTCCGCGAGCTGCAATCGCACGACTTCGCCTACGCTCCGAGCTGGTCCGCGGACGGTGTGCGCATTGCCTACGGCAGCGATCAGGGTCTGTCGCTGACCAGCGACGACGGCAGCGTGGGCAATGTGCTGGATGCGGCGAACAAGTGGCGCATCACCGATTACCAGGGCGACCGCTCGCCCGCATGGTCACCCGACGGCCATCGTATCGCCTTCCAGAGCAAAGGGCACGACCACTGGGAGATCGCGGTGATCAACGATGATGGGCAGGGCCGCACGCAGCTCACACGAAGCTGGGTGCTGGCCGACGTGGCCGTGAACAGCGTTTCGCCGGCCTGGTCGCCGGACGGCCGCTACATCGTATACTTGACAGATGAGCGCGGTCGCTGGGAGCTGTACTGCATGAAGGCCGATGGCAGCGAGCAGGGGCCTTTCCTGGAGGAGGCACTGAAAAGCATCACCTTCGAATACAACGAGGTAGATGAACGTGTGGTCAATTGGGGCCGGTGAAGCCGCCCCCCACGGTTTGGTGACGCAAGGGGGAAACACCGCCCTCCTTAGCCGACGACTATCCCATTTTCGTCACACGGACCCGTCACACTGGAATCGTGGCGTCGTCGACCAACCCTGCTGCCAGGCGCACCCAAGACCTGGACGGACATCTCCCGATCGATTCGTGCGTGCTACATCCTCCGGCACCATAGTAGTCGGTCGGGAGGATTACGGCAAGGGCATACTATGGTTAGGTCCGCTGGCACGACCCGGCGGGCTGTACCTGCCGTCGCTTGCCAGATTGTTCGCGAAAAGGGTATCACTTCTATACTCTATCACGGTGGGTCATTTGGACCAATAGGGGATGCACCGCCAGGCAATTCGGAACCCCCTGTCAAATCAAGTGATCATGTTACCAAGGTGTCCTCTCCTTTCGGGATGGATAGGGTGATTGGGATGATGCATGGTCGTTGAAGAATTCGGCGCCATTGTCGGGGTGGATTTCACGAATAGGAAAGGGTAGGCGGGCCAGACAATGTTCAAAAGCAGCGCGAA
>CAZPTF010000613.1:0-1991 GCA_964589015.1 uncultured Anaerolineae bacterium | reverse complement strand
AGCATCACCAGCGCGAGCAGCGAGGTCAGCGCGGCCTGGATGAGCAGAATGTGCGACGGCATGCCATTGCGGTTGACGAACTGGAACACGGGTGGCAGATCACCGTTGCGCGCCGTCGCCAGCAAACCCTTGCTCGGGCCGGCGACCCACGTGCTGAGCTGCGCGACCGCGCCGATCGCCACGAGCAACGCCATCACGGGCAGCAGCTTGCCGATGCCAAACGCGTCGAAGAAGTGCTGGAACGCCTGCATCAGCCCTGCCTCGATGTTGATCTGGCCAGCCGGCACGACGACGGAGATCGCCAGCGAGCCGATGATGAAGATCGAGAGGATAATCAACGCGGAGATCAGGATCGCCTTCGGGTAGTCGCGTTGCGGGTTCTTGACCTCCTTGGCGTGGAAAGCAGCCACTTCCATGCCGGCGAGTCCCAGGATCACTCCGGCGAAGAAAACGAGATTGTCCAGGTGCATCGCTGGCACGATCGTGCGCGGATCCAGGCTCATCTGGCAGGGCTTGCCGATCAGCAGGTAGACGATGGCGAGCAGGATGATGAACACGCCGGGGATGACTGTGCCGGCCAGCGAGCCGACGCTGCTGATGAGGCCGGATGCGCGCATCCCGAACATGTTGATCAGCGTCGATCCCCACATGATGATCAGCAGGGTCACGATGGTGTAGAGCTTGTTCTCCGCTAGCGTCGGATCGATGGCGAACGCCAGCGTGGCCGAGGCGAACGTGAGGACCGTCGGGAACCACACCGCGTTCATGATCCACTCCAGCCACACGACGAGGAAGCCAAAGACCGGTCCGAACGCCTCTTTCACCCAGACGTACATACCGCCCTCATCCGGCCAAGCGGTGGCCAGCTCGGCGGCGACCAATGCGATCGGGATGAAGAACGCGACGCCCGCCAGGCCATAGAAAAAAACCGACCCCAAACCGTATTTCGCGGTGAGGGGCAGGTTGCGCAGGCTGACTATCGCAGCAACGTTGATCATCGCCAGGGTGAAGATCCCCAGCGCTTTGACGGTAGAGGACGGCGATTGTTGGCTCATGGCATTACATCCTTTCATCCATCGATGGTCCCTGCCTGGCAGGGCCGGCCTGGCAACTGCGACGCTTCCATGTGCCTGGCGATGGTGCAGCTGGGCCACGCAAGGCGTCCCCGATTTGTCAAAACTGCGTTGTCGTGCATGGTTATGTGGTTTTCAGAGACTTAGTGTATCATCAAGTTATATGTCTGTCAAGAAGGCACAGAGCAGGGGGCCAGCCACGGATCGTCCCGGCCGCATTGCCACCCGTTTGCGCTTGCCCGCGCGGCGATGAAGTCGCCGCGCTATACGATTGCGCCCGCTGAAGCGGGCTTTCTGGTTGGATAACACAACTTCCCCGGCACTGAATCGAACCCACGGGCGCACGGCAAAGCCGGATTCATCCGGCGCCACTCAATAGACCGGCGATTCATCGCCGGTCGAGCCCACGGCATGGTTCGCGCACGCTCGCGCATCCGATGGGGCAAAACTCGTTTCCGTGACCGTCGTGCAATAGGCCGGTGAATTCAGCGCAGGTGGCCCTGGGTGCGGCTGTCCGCATGGGACGCTCCCAACCGCAGTTTCGGACCAGCCAATACGAGGGCTGCTGATGCCGGCTATTCCGCCCAGCATGCACCAGTCCGCAGGACTTCGTATCCTGAGCGCGGGGCTTCAGCCTCGCAGGCGTGGACGTGATTTTCGCGCGCCTCGCGCAGGGAGTATAATGCAACGAGTGGGGTATTGGCTCCGTGAGGATCACACACACAGCGTGCAAGGGCATGCGAGGAGCGAGATCATGAGCAAAGTCGACGATTATCGCAAACAGTTGCGCTCGCTGACCGACTGGGACGCGTACCTGCGGCAGGAATCCGGGCTGCCCGGCCCGCGCGGCAATCTGGAGCTGGCACACGCGGCGGCGCTGGAAGGAACTGCCGCGCAGTTCGAGCGTTGGGCGGCGCT
>CAZPTF010000612.1:0-1994 GCA_964589015.1 uncultured Anaerolineae bacterium | reverse complement strand
GGCTCTGCGTCTCTGCGCGAGATATCCATCTCTCGCCGGGCGACCGGCCGCTCGCCCCTACGACGGGCTGACCGCGCGCAGTACCATGCGGGTGACCAGCCGCTCGCCCCTACGGCAGGCTGACCGTGCGGCCCTCTCGTACCTTTATGTCTTTGTGCGCTGTTCGGTTATAATAGATATGTCGCAGATGAGAGTGAGGAAGGAGGAGCGCGTGCCATGATATCCGGAGACCGGCCGATCAGCATCGTCATCTTCGGGGCGTCCGGGGATTTGACGCAGCGGAAGCTCGTTCCCGCGTTGTTCAATCTCTATCGCAAGGGTCGTTTGCCGGCTGCGACGCGCATCTGCGGGGTGGCGCGCCGGTCTTACAGTGCTGCGCAGTTCGCGGCCGGATTGCTGCAAGGTGCGCAGGAGTTGGCGGGCCAGAACCCTGATCCGGCAACCTGGGCTGAGTTTGCGCGCAATCTGCATTACGTGCGTGCGGATTTCGGCAGCGCCGCCGAGTTCGAGCAGCTCGAATCGTGTCTGCGCGAGCTGGAAGCGGGACCGGCCAACCGGCTGTACTATCTGGCGACTGCCCCGGAGCACTTCGTCCCGCTCATCGAAGCGTTGGGACGGTCCGGGATGGTCGAGCAGGACGCGGGCTGGCGGCGGATCGTCATCGAGAAGCCGTTCGGACACGATCTCGCGTCCGCCCGCGCGTTGAACGAGACGGTGCACGCGGTGTTTCAGGAGGATCAGGTCTACCGCATCGATCACTATCTCGGCAAAGAGACGGTGCAGAACATCCTGTTCTTCCGTTTTGCCAACACGATTTTCGAGCCGGTCTGGAACCGCCAGTACGTCGATCACGTGCAGATCACCGTGGCTGAGACGGTGCGTGTGGGACATCGCGCGGGATACTACGAGAAATCCGGCGTGCTGCGCGACATGTTCCAGAACCACCTGCTGCAACTGCTCACACTGGTGGCGATGGAGCCGCCGTCGTCCGCGAATGCGTTTGCGCTGCGCAACGAGAAGGTCAAAGTGCTGCAGTCGATCCGTCCGATTCTGCTGAGCGACACGGTTTGCGCGCAATATGCAGGTTATCGCGCTGAAGTCGGGGACGGAAACCATGCTGCGCAGGTACCTACCTACGCGGCCTTGAAACTGTACATCGACAACTGGCGCTGGAAAGGCGTGCCGTTCTATCTGCGTTCCGGTAAGGCGCTGGCGGCCAAGACCAGCGAGATCATCGTGCGCTTCCAAAGTCCGCCGCATCTCATGTTCGGACTCCCGCTGGGCAATGTGCTGGCAGCGAACACGCTCGCGTTGTGCATCCAGCCCGACGAGGGCATCTTGCTGCAGTTCGAGCTGAAGGTCCCCGATTCGGTCGAGGAAACCCGCTCGGCGGCAATGGAATTCCGCTATTGTTCCGCCGGGGAGAAACTGGCGCTGCCGGATGCCTACGAACGGTTGCTGCTCGACGCGCTGCATGGGGATGCGTCGTTGTTCACGCGTAGCGATGAGATCGAGATCGCCTGGCAGTTGATCGACCCGGTCGTGCGTGGCTGGGAACAGCCGGACGTGCCACCGCTGGTCACCTACGAACCCGGCAGCTGGGGACCCGCCGAAGCGGATGCGTTCCTGGCACGGGATGGACGTACGTGGCGGCACGAGTGCCGCGCACATCCGGAGGAATGTGGGGATAGGGATGCGGAATGATGCGTGACATCGAGATTTACGCGACGAGAGACGAGTTGATGGAAGCCGCTGCTGAGCGGCTGGTAACGCTGGCGGAGAGAGCGATCAAAGCACGCGGGCTGTGTACCGTGGCACTCTCGGGCGGGTCGACGCCGCGCGAGCTGTATGCCTTGCTGAGCCAGGAGCCGTTCGTGGAGCAGCTCGATTGGGCGAACCTGCACGTGTTCTGGGGTGACGAACGTGCCGTGCCCCCCGAGCATCCGGACAGCAACTATCGCCTGGCGGCGGATGCCCTGTTGGCAAAGGTCCCT
>CAZPTF010000611.1:0-2002 GCA_964589015.1 uncultured Anaerolineae bacterium | reverse complement strand
GATCGGGGCGTCTGCCCTCAGGCAGCGGCAGAATCGGCGAAAAAGTAACCTTGACGGGGAATGGTACGAATAATCGCAGGGCGTAATGGATCAGCCTCGAGCTTGGCGCGCAGATTCTTGACGTGCCAGCGCACCAGCCCGGTGTCCGCCGTAGCCGAAGTATACCCCCAGACCTTTTGCAGCAGCTCTTCGCTGGAGAAGACCTGCCCGGGGTGTCCCATCAGAAACCGCAGGAGATCGAACTCGGCGACGGTGAGCTGGACGGTGTTATCGTTGATGATGGCTTGCCGTTTCTGGAGGTCCACTGTCAGCGGTCCGCAACGCAGCACGTCCGGCGAAGCGGCGGCCTTCCGGGTGGGCTGCGGCGTCCGCCGCAGCAGGGCCTGCACACGGGCCTCCAGCTCGCGCACATCGAATGGTTTGGTCAAATAGTCATCACCACCCACGCGCAAACCGTCGATGCGCTCTTCGACCGTGTCGCGCGTAGTCAGAAACAGGATCGGGATATCTGCCGTGTCCTCATCGTGGCGGAGCTTGCGACACAATGTCAACCCATCCAGGCAGGGCATCAGGATGTCCAGGACGATCAAGTCGGGGCGCCGCAGGTTGATGATCGACAGTGCCTCCACGCCATCCAACGCCGTGTCCGTTTCGAAGCCCTGTCCGTCGAAATGCTTCTTCAATGCCCACACCAGATCCTGTTCATCGTCTACAAGCAAGATTCTCGACATATTTCTCTTCCCTATTCTCCGGACATCGACTGTACAGCATTGCGGACCAGTGTTCTGACCCGCTCGATATCGAACGGTTTCGCGATGAATTCCGCAAATCTACCGGTTTCCAGGCCGTGCGTAATGGCACTGTCCTCCTTATAGAAATACCCGGATACCAGAATAATCGTCGTGTTTGGGCTGAGCTGCCGGATGATATCGGTAAGCTCCAGTCCATCCAGATCGGGCAGCTTGGCATCCACAAACGCCACTGCCCACGGTCCATCCGCAGCGATCAATTGCCATGCGTGCATTCCCGAGGTCGTGCTGACTACCTCATAGTCCCTGGATTGCAGGATCAGCTGCAGTGTCCAGCACATGTCGGGTTCGTCATCGACGATGAGAATTTTGACCGGTTTGTCCGCTTCCATACACATTGCACTCCTATACCCGACAACCTGCGCTGCGCAGTCCACCTCTCATTGGTACGGGAGCGGACCGCGCCTCTTCATGGGCAAGCAAGACCTGCGCCCGTCTCTTCTTCACTCATTTTCATCCCCCCTGTCCTTCTCGCTCATCAGCGGCAACCGGATGCTCACCGTCGTCCCCTGTCCCATTTCGCTGCTCACCTCGATCGTCCCGTGGTGATGCTGGATGATACTGAAACTGATCGAAAGCCCTAACCCGGTTCCCTGACCTACCGGCATCGTGGTATAGAATGGGTCGAAGATTTTGGGCAGATTTTCCTCCGCGATGCCACAGCCGGTATCACGAAAACTGATTTCCAGCAGTCCCTCCGCGATACAGCGGGAGACGATCGTCAATTCTCCGCCTTTGGGCATGGCATTGCAGGCATTGAGAATCAGGTTGGTGAAGACCTGCTGGAGCATTTCGGCATTTCCATACACTGTAACCGGACCGGCGCGCAAGTCGCGGATCAGCAAAACATTCTCGAGGACGACCTGATTGGCCAACAACGCAATGGTTTCCTGTAACACTGCTTCCACGCCCACGACCGTGAAGCGTTCGCCTCCCTGGCGGGCGAACTTGAGCAGGTTCTCGATGATCAGCGAGGCACGTTTGGTCGCCTGGTAGATCTTATCCAGGCACTGGTCGGCCAGAGCAGGGTCTTCGAAGCGCTGCTGGAGCAACTGCGCGTTCGCCGAAATGATCCCCAGTGGATTTCTGAGTTCGTGCGCGATGCCCCCTGCCATGACTCCAAGCGAAGCGATGCGCGCCGATTGCATCAGTTGGGTTTCGAGCCGGCGCAATTCCGTCAGATCTCGTCCGAC
>CAZPTF010000610.1:0-2011 GCA_964589015.1 uncultured Anaerolineae bacterium | reverse complement strand
TACCTTCCAGCCGTTCTTCTTGGCGAACTCGGCGATGTTCTCGTAGCTGACTTTGCCGTCCGGATCCATGCCGATGACGCCGGACTTGGTCTTGTGGCCGCTGGCGATTGCTGTGGCTGTCGAGGCCGAATCGGGAATGACGCTGCTCAGGTCGTAGGTCGTGTTCATACCCTGAGCCGGGAAGGTGTTCATCACCAGCTTGGCTTCTTCCGGCCGCTCCGCCCCACGGGTGGCGGCCAGGTAAAGCTCTGCCGCATTGCGCTGTGCGACGGCCATACCGTCACCGATGAACACGAAGACGTATTTGGCCTGGCCTGATGCGTCCTCGGTAGCCGCAGCGACGCGCGCAACTGCTGTGTCTTCCTGTGTCCCTTGCTGTAGTGCAAAGGCCCCGCTGAAACCACTGGCTACGACCATCAAGATCAGAGCCATGACCATGCCGATTACTGCTTTGCTTCTCATGACGATTATCCCTCCTGTTGTATGCTGCTTGGACATGATGGACCCGAATCATCCATCGCTGCCAGTGTAGCATGCGCAGTTTATGGTAGGGTTATTGCGGCGTTAAGCCCGCATTAGGGACACGTTAAGAATCGGTTAATCGGCGAGTGAGCAGGCTTCCCGCAACGGGCTGGTCGCCGCACACCGCGGGTCATCACATCCATGACTGGGCCAATCTCCGACGTCACCGTCGTTGTTCCGGGGCTGTTGCGCCTGGGCGGACCACGCGCCGGGTTGCTCCGGAGCAGGCTGGTACAATCTGGTACAGCGGGCACGCTCCCCAGCGAATTTGTCGTGTCAAAGACGATACGGTTGTCGCTGAAAGCCCTGGATGTGCCCCCGGCGTGTGGTACAATTGACAGTTTGTGAAAATCTGTTTATACTGCATGACAGGTGAATTCTGAGTGAGACAGCACTCAATGTCCGCGTTTCTTCTCAACGTATGATGATAGGAGTATGACTGTGGATAATTCCGATTGCCAGCGCAGAGTCCGTCACCTCGAATTTTCTCCGCGATCCTACGAAGCTTTTGCCCGCCAGCCGTTCTACGAGAAGATCGATAGTGAACTGCTCGAAAGATCTCCACAAGTACAGCGTGTCGTAGATTTCGCCACGGGTACCGGCGCTGCCATCGAGCATCTCATCGAGCTGGGCAGGCTGAAGCCCGGCGCGGTGGTCAATGGTGTCGATATCGACGAAGAAGGATTGGCACTGGCGAGGTGCAAATTCGCGGACTATTTGCTCGAATCACCGACGGACATCACCGTGCGGTTCATCCACGGGAGTGTGGAAGACGTGCCGCTCCCGAGCGGCTCGCAGGAGCTGGTGACCTTCCTGAATTCTGCGCACCTGACCAACCTCGAGCGTTCACTCGCGGAGGCCCATCGGTTGTTGCAGCAGAACGGGGTCCTGTTATTGAACAGCGCCTACGAGGCGAACCACTCGTACCCGCCCGGCTCGGAACGCCACTGGGGCTTCATGGTGGTCGGTGCGAGGAAACTCGCGAAGAAACGCGGGCATGACGCGGAGATTCCCAATCCGGTAAACCTGCTGAACTATTCGGCTGATGACTATCGTGCGTTGGCCCACAAGGCCGGCTTCGACGACATCTGCATCGAACATCACACGGTTGACATGGACCTCTCCGCAATTCTGGCGATCTTCGGATACGAGGGGTTTGCCAGGGGGGCACTGCCCGGTGTCGATATCGATCTGGCGATCGAATGTCTGCAGGAAGCCGGCCGCGATTACTTCGAACGGATGAAGCCAAAAGGGCTGGAAGCGATCCAGCGCACCTGGATGTTCCTGGAAGCGCGCAAGGCGCGATAGACGCCAGGCGCGCCGGGCACACAGACAAAGCACAGGGCGGGTCTGCGAAGCGTTACGCATCCCGCTCTTTCATTTCGCGTGCGAGAAGCACGCGTTTGCGTTCGGTACCCCAACGGTAACCGCCTGCACCTCCGTCCCGGCGCACGACGCGATGACAGGGGATCGCCGCCGCGACCGGATT
>CAZPTF010000609.1:0-2025 GCA_964589015.1 uncultured Anaerolineae bacterium | reverse complement strand
TCGGCGGCAACGTCATTGGCGACGATCAAATCCAACCGTTTCCGCCGGAGTTTCTCCTGCGCGTTGTCGATCAGTTCCTGCGTCTCGGCTGCAAACCCGATCACCACAGGCCGGCGACGGTCCGCGCGCCAATGCGCCACCTCGGCGAGGATATCCGGGTTCCGGACCAGGACAATCTCCAGATCCCCTTGCGCCTCTTTCTTGATCTTCTGCTCGACGAAGTGCCGAGGTCGATAGTCAGCCACCGCGGCAGCCATAATCAGCACGTCACTCTCCGCCAGGTGAGCCATGACAGCATGCACCATTTCCTGGGCCGTGTTGACCGGACAGAACGTGACGCCCAGCGGGGCAGGCAGAGATGACGGAGCACTGATCAGAATGACTGCGGCCCCACGGTCCCGCGCGGCTTCCGCAACCGCATACCCCATCTTCCCCGACGAACGATTACCAATGAAACGAACCGGGTCGATCGGTTCCTGCGTGCCGCCAGCAGTTACCAGAATCGTTTTGCCGCCCAGGTCTCCATGCCGCGCCAACAGCAAATTGATCGCTTGATAAATGTCTGCGGGTTCCGCCATGCGCCCCAACCCGGAGGCTCCCGAAGCCAACCGTCCCTCCGTCGGACCAACGAATGTCACTCCGCGCGCCTGCAGGGCAGCGACATGTCCTTGCGTTGCCGGATTGGCCCACATCGCCGCTTCCATAGCTGGCGCAACGAGCAGCGGAGCCGATAGCGCCAGCGCTGTGGTGGTCAGCATATTGTCCGCCAAACCGAGGGCCAGTTTCGCGATCGTGTTGGCGGTAGCAGGAGCAATGACCATGACATCAGCGCGCTTGGCCAGTGACACATGTCCGATCTCGGTCTCCGCGAGCAACGCAAACATTTCGATAACGACCGGACGATGCGTCAACGCCTGGAACGTGAGGGGTGCCACGAACTGCCGGGCATTTTCGGTCATAATCACATCGACCAGCGCACCTGCTTTCACCAAACGGCTTGCCAGATCTGCCGCCTTGTAAGCCGCAATGCCGCCTGTGATCCCCAGAACGATTTGTTTACTTTGAATTGGATTGTAGGCCATCGATACTTCACTCCCTATCGCCGCAGGCGCATCACCGGTTCATATGGTAGATCAGGTGCAGACCCTTCAGGGTCAACCAGAGATCGACCGCATCGAATATAGGAGTGTAACGCGCGATCACCGGGGCAAGACCACCGGTGCCAATGACTTGCATCGCATCACCCAATTCGCTACGGAAGCGGCCGACCATCCCCTCCACCAACCCAACGTAGCCGAATAGCACGCCTGACTGCATGCTCTCTACCGTGTTGCGGCCGATAGCACGGTCCGGCGCGACCAGGTCGATCCGTGGGAGCTTGGCTGTACGGCTGAACAGCGCCTCTGCCGATATCCCGATACCCGGCGCGATCGCCCCTCCCAGATAATCACCATCACCCGAGATCCCATCAAATGTCGTGGCCGTTCCAAAATCGACCACACAGGCCGGAATGGCATACACCTCTTTCACTGCCGCAGCATTGACGATTCGGTCGGCGCCGACCTCTCGTGGATTGTCGTAGAGAATCCGGACTCCGGTCTTCGTCCCAGCCCCAACGGTCAACGCTTCCTGCGCAAAATACTCACGACAGAGCACCTCAAACGTACCGGTGACGGGAGGCACCACGCTGGAGATGGCAATGCCACGCACATCTTGTGGACTGTAGCCACGCTGTGCGAAAAGAGCCAGAATGAGAACTGCGTATTCATCCGGCATACGTTGGTGATCAGTGGCGATACGCCAATGGGACACCAACTCGCTGCCGGCATACAGTCCCAAGACCGTGTTCGTGTTTCCGATATCGATGCACAGCAAATGATCCCCCATCCAGACATCCTCAATTCGTCAATCAAAGATTCGACGCTGCCAACCTGCGGGCGCTCTTCCCAGTTGCTGCAATTATAGCACAACTGGGTCATGAATGGGAAAGAAGGACGGAGAGCCCCAGAACACCCGAAGGCTCCC
>CAZPTF010000608.1:0-2025 GCA_964589015.1 uncultured Anaerolineae bacterium | reverse complement strand
AGGGGTGGCCTTGCGGCGAAATCCGCGCGGCGATGAATCGCCGCGCTATTCGACAGCGCCCGATGAATCGGGCTCCATCGCCGAGAATGTGGGGCTCGCCGTACCGCATCGCTTCGGCATCATCCAGGCCAATACCGGCGTGGACTGACCCCTCATGGGCATCGGCACGAACGATCGGTCCCGTCACGAGACGCGGGGAAAAGCCGACAAGCCGGATTTATCCGGCGCCGGGCGGGCCGACTGTGCGATCTGCACGCTGCCGCCTGCAATGCAAACGGGGCACGGCATGCCGTGCCCCTCCGAATATGCGATGTCCCCGCCCCGAGCGTAGTCCCTACACCGCATCGAGCCGTGCGATCTGCGCGTGCAACGGTTTCAGCGCCGGATAGAGCTGCCGGTAGATCGCGTACCGGCACCGGTGGTCCGCGACGCGCGCCGACGGACGGAACACCTCCGCCGTCCGCGCGTACCGCCGCGACGCGGCCGGGAGGTCGTCGAACAGCCCACAGCCGTAGCCAGCAAGCAGCGCCGCACCCAGGCACCCTGCTTCGCCAAACGCCAGGCGGTGGACCTCCCGTTCGAGCACATCGGCCTTGAGTTGCAGCCAGGTGTCCGAGCGCGCACCCCCGCCGACGACCTTGAGATCATTGATGCCCATACCCGCCGCCCCGAGGCCATCGACGTTGGTGCGCAGCTCGTAGGTCACGCCGGCGATCACAGCGTGCGCCAGACTGCGCACGTCGGATGCGGTGGTCAGCCCGATGAACGCCCCACGCGAATCCGCATCCTGCCACGGCGTCCCTGTCCCGGACAGGTGCGGCAGGAACAACACGCCGCGATCGGCCGGGTCGCCTTCCAGCACGACGTCGTAGACGCTCCGCCCCGTCCGCTGCGCCTGCTCCTTCTCGGCAACGGCAAACCCGTCGCACAACCAGCGCAGTGAGCGGCCCGCATCCCACAACAGCACCAGCGTGATGAACTGCTCCGCGAGCGCCCCCATCCCTCGCGGCATGTTGAGCTCCATCAACGCGCACGGCTCCACCTGCGGGTCCAGGACGACCGTTACCGCCTCGACCGTGCCGATCGAGCACACCAGGTTGCCGGGCTCGACAGCGCCGGCACCCATTGCGTTGCACATCTGGTCCATCGCTCCAACAACCACCTGGACGGAGCACGCGTCAGCAAAGCCGAGCGCACGGGCGGCTTCCGCCGCCGGACGCCCCAGCACGGTCCCGGCCTGCACCGCGTGGTACAGCGACGACTCCGCCACACCCGCGTAGCTCAACAGCTCGCCGCACCAGCGCTTCGCGTCGATCTCGAACAACATTGATCCCGACGCGTTGGAATAGTCCGAGACGGCTCCCAGCCCGAGACGCACGTGCAGCCAGCCGAGCACGTCGAAGAAATGCGTGTCCGCACCGGCCATCTCCGGCAGGTTCTCCCTCACCCACATCATCCGCGGCGCCGGCGCGCTGTTGTGTGGCAGCCGGCCCGTCCGTGCGAACACGGCGGTGCACCCGACGTCACGGGCGATACGCTCCGCAATCGTCGCGCTGCGCGTGTCCGTCGACAGGATGCCCGGGCAACGCACCCGGCCGGCGCCGTCCGCGACGATCAGCGCGTCGCCGAACACCGAGAAGCACAACCCGAACTCGTGTCCGCCGCTCCCGTCGAGCTGAGCCAGCGCACTCCGCACCGTCTCGCACACCGCATCCCACAGGCGCGCCGGCTGGAACTCCGCCCAACCCGGACGCGGAGCATCGAGCGGATACTCGCGCTGCGCCAGCGCGCACAGCCTGAGCTCGTCATCGAAAACTGCCGCCTTGCAGCTCGACGTCCCCACATCGACCCCGATCAGATAGTGCATCGTCGCGCCCTTCCTCCTGCTCGAACCTCGTGCGAGCACTCCTCTGTGCCTGCCGCGCCTGGCTGGTGCCGAAGCGCCGGCGTCCGCTATTTGACCGTCGCGATCAGGCCGATCGTGTCGAAGTACTTCCCATCCTCGGCTTCGATCATGGCGATGTC
>CAZPTF010000607.1:0-2027 GCA_964589015.1 uncultured Anaerolineae bacterium | reverse complement strand
GGTCTGCGCGGCCTTCCATTCATCGGAATCGGGCACGAAGAGCGATTGTCCCGAAGGGTGTTTGAAATCGATGATCTTCTGTTGGGTGGGGACGGAGGTTAGCCAGTTGATAAACTCCATCGCCAGTTCGTAGTTGGCTGTGTCGTATTTCTCGGGATTGATCGCGATCACGCCGTACGGATTGAACAGGATGGGATCACCTTCGAGCAGGATTTGCAGGTCGGTGCCTTCGAGCGTCCGGGCGAGGTAAGTTCCGCGGTCGGACAGGGTGTAACCATTTTGCTCGTTGGCCATCGTCAGCACAGCGCCCATACCCTGACCGGCTTCGATGTACCAGGCGCCTTGCGGTTCGATGCCAGCGGCGGCCCAGACTTCCTTCTCTTTGACGTGGGTGCCCGAGTCGTCACCGCGCGAGACGAACGGCGCCTGAGCGGCGGCGATTTTCTGGAACGCCTCGGTTGCGCTGGTCAGGCCCTGGATGCCGGCCGGATCAGACGCGGGGCCGAGGATGATGAAGTCGTTGTACATGACGTCCTTGCGGTTCACGCCGAAACCATCTGCGACGAACTTGTCTTCGGCAGCGCGCGCATGGACGAGGATCACGTCCGCATTGCCATCTTGTCCCAGCTTGATGGCCTGGCCGGTGCCGACAGCGACCACTTCCACCTTGGCGTTGTATTCATTCTCGAAATCGGGGAGAATGTTGTCCAGCAGACCGCTGTCCGCTGTGCTGGTGGTCGTTGCCAGGAGCAATTTCTGCGGTGCTGCGGCCGTCCATTCATCGGAATCGGGCACGAAGAGCGATTGTCCCGAAGGGTGTTTGAAATCGATGATCTTCTGTTGGGTGGGGACGGAGGTTAGCCAGTTGATAAACTCCATCGCCAGTTCGTAGTTGGCTGTGTCGTATTTCTCGGGATTGATCGCGATCACGCCGTACGGATTGAACAGGATGGGATCACCTTCGAGCAGGATTTGCAGGTCGGTGCCTTCGAGCGTCCGGGCGAGGTAAGTTCCGCGGTCGGACAGGGTGTAACCATTTTGCTCGTTGGCCATCGTCAGCACAGCGCCCATACCCTGACCGGCTTCGATGTACCAGGCGCCTTGCGGTTCGATGCCAGCGGCGGCCCAGACTTCCTTCTCTTTGACGTGGGTGCCCGAGTCGTCACCGCGCGAGACGAACGGCGCCTGAGCGGCGGCGATTTTCTGGAACGCCTCGGTTGCGCTGGTCAGGCCCTGGATGCCGGCCGGATCAGACGCGGGGCCGAGGATGATGAAGTCGTTGTACATGACGTCCTTGCGGTTCACGCCGAAACCATCTGCGACGAACTTGTCTTCGGCAGCGCGCGCATGGACGAGGATCACGTCCGCATTGCCATCTTGTCCCAGCTTGATGGCCTGGCCGGTGCCGACAGCGACCACTTCCACCTTGGCGTTGTATTCATTCTCGAAATCGGGGAGAATGTTGTCCAGCAGACCGCTGTCCGCTGTGCTGGTGGTCGTTGCCAGGATCAGCTTTTGCGGCTCCTGGGCGAGCACGCCCATCGGAATCAGTGACATGAGCAGGGTCAACAGAACGAGCAGTGTGACGAGTTTGAATCTTGATTGGGTCATGACAGTTTACCTCCTTGTCGCTACGAAATGGGTTGTCAACAACACGCTGGTTGCACAAAAAGAAACTGCTCTACGTCCATCATCGCCTCCTCTCGTACTCTGATTGGAAGGAGATTGGCAGAACAGCTTCAAAATCTTGCTGGGCTGGATGTGTTAGGCCAAACATTGCCATAGTTGTTTCTCCTTTCCAGGTACGGGTGGTTAAGCCGTTTCCAGCATAGCCAATGGGTCAGGGGCGAGTGCCCTGACACTGTGACCGCATACCATTGGGTAAATAGCCCATTAGGTAACGCGATTCGGAGAACAACCTCATTATACTCGATTTGTATAATTTTGCAAGTACAAGTATACCACAAATGTTTGCGGGATTTCGGGCGCTTGCTGAACTCGCAAGTGGGATGTGCGGCGGAACGGGA
>CAZPTF010000606.1:0-2030 GCA_964589015.1 uncultured Anaerolineae bacterium | reverse complement strand
GAAGACGAGCGGATTGTGCACACGCGCGGCTTCGGCCGTGCCCGCCCCGGCGGCGGAGCGCCCTCGCTGCAGACACCCTTCGTGCTGGGATCGACCACCAAATCGTTTACCGCCCTGGCTGTGATGCAGCTCGTCGAGGCCGGGAAGATCGAGCTGGACGCGCTGGTCCGGCGCTACCTGCCGTGGTTCCGCGTCGCCGATCGACACGCCTCCGCACAGATATCCGTGCGCCATCTGCTCAATCAGACCAGCGGCCTGCCACAGCTGCCCGGCTTGCTCGCGCTCACGGATTTCGACGACAGCCCCGCTGCCACCGAGCGCCAGGCGCGGGCGTTGGCTTCTGTCGAGTTGTCCCACCCGGTTGGCTCGGCGTTCGAGTATAGCAATGCGAACTACAATGTGTTGGGGTTGATCGTCGAAGCGGCCAGCGGAGAATCGTACGCGGACTATGTTCAGACGCACATCTTCGACCCGCTGGGAATGAGCCACAGCTTCACCTCGCAGGCTGCGGCGAAGCGGGATGGGCTGGCAGTGGGTCACCGCCACTGGTTCACCCACCCCGTTGCTGTACCCTGGCTGCGCATGCCACGCGGCTCATTGCCGTCTGGCCAGCTCATCTCCTGCGCCGAGGACATGGGGCGCTACCTGAGCGCACACTTGAACGGAGGCCGCTACGGTAGCGCGCAGCTCCTGTCGAGCGCCGGCATCGACGAGCTGCACCGTGGGGCGGTGGAGAACACGACACTGGGTATCACCGTGAAGTACGGTATGGGCTGGTTCGTCACGGACGAGGGCCCCACCACGATCATCGGGCACTCCGGTACCGTGCCCGACTTCTCCTCGTTCATAGCGCTGTTGCCTGAGCAGAAGAAGGGTATCGTCCTGCTGTTCAACGCCGACCACTACATGCTGCCCCCGGTGATCGCTGAGGCCGGGCTGGGTGCGGCAAGCCTGCTCGGCGGGCAGGAGCCGGCACCGGGCCCGTTCGGCTACGTCCCGTGGGTGTTCCGCAGCCTGCTGCTGATCCCGCTGCTGCAGATCGCCGGCGTTGCCGCCACACTATGGCTGTTAGGCCGCTGGCACCGCGATCCGGCGCTCCGCCCGGACCGTGGGCGTCTGTGGGGGCGGCACGTCCTGCTTCCGCTGCTCCCGAACCTGTCGCTGGCAGCGCTCCCGCTGTTCTTGCAGCGCAGCGGAACCCTCCGGCTGATGAAACTCTTCCTGCCCGACGTCGCGTGGCTCGCGCTGATCTGCGGCACGTTCGCCGGAATCTGGGCCTGCCTGCGTACCGTACTGGTGCTCAGGGCGGCGAGGAAGTTGTAGTAGGGCGGGTGGTTCGATCTGCTCGAGGGGAAGTCGAAGTCGAGAGCGAAGCGGTGGGCGCAGCAATCGCGGTAGGTGTTCGCGCGGCGGCTAACCCGTCGTGAGGATGGTCCCTCACCACGCGCTGTTGGGAAGAAAGCTCCCGAGAGTCTGTGACAACAAAAGCCGAACTGCCGCGCTGAATGCGAATGGCGCAGGCACGACGCGCGTCGCTGTACGGGCGAGTGTGCAGCAAAACGGGTTATCGCTTGACGAGCTGGTCATATTCGCTGTGCTTGCCTATCCAGAACCACACGATTCCATCCCTAGATATCGACCCCGACTACAATCCTCAGCAGGTAGCCGACGATGAACGACACGAGCGCGACGCCGAGACTCAGCGCGGCCATCTCGATGAACCGTCGCTTGAACGAGTAGTCCTTCGCGACGGACACGTAGAAGTTGAACACCAGGATGATCAGGATGGCGACGATCAGGGTGATTGCCAGGCAGATCAGGTAGTTGGAGATGAACAGGTAAGGCAGAATCAGCAGGAACACGGTGACGACGTAGGCGGATCCGGTATACAGCGAGGAGGTCAGCGCATCCTTGCCGCCTTCGGTCCGCGTCGACAGGTATTCGGACACCGCCATCGACAGCGAAGCCGCGATGCCAGTGATTAAGCCGGATAGGGCGATCAGCTTGGTGTTCTGGAAAGCAAAGGTCAG
>CAZPTF010000605.1:0-2038 GCA_964589015.1 uncultured Anaerolineae bacterium | reverse complement strand
TGGGCCGCTGAACTTCCCGCTTTCGCTGGCGATCGGGCTGCTGGCGGGTGCCGGGATCGGGGCCGTGAACGGGTTTCTGATCACCCGCGTTCGTCTTGCGCCTTTCATCGCGACGCTGGGTACGTTGGGTATCTTTCGGGGTATTCTGGTGGGATTCACCGAGGGTTGGACACAGCGCATCTACCAGCCGCAGTTTCTGTACATGGGGCAGGGTTATCTGGGCCGGGTCCCGATCCCGATCATCATCATGGTGATCCTGGCCGTGCTGGTCTGGTTATTTCTGACGCGTACGGTGTGGGGAACGAACATATTCGCGGTGGGTGGTAGCGAGGCTGCGGCCCAGATGTCCGGTGTATCCGTGCGTAACACCAAGTTCCTGGCCTACGTGCTGTGCGGTGCGCTCGCGGGCATGGGCGGCATTCTGATGAGCGCTAAGCTCGGTGTGGCGATGCCGACGGCCGGGCAAGGTTATGAGCTGGACGTGATCGCTGCGGTGGTCATCGGTGGGACGAGCCTGGCGGGTGGTGAAGGCAGCGTTTGGGGCGTACTCGTCGGAGCCGCCATCATGGGAGTGCTGCGCAACGGCCTGGTATTGTGGAACGTTCCGGCGTATTGGCGCGAGTCGTTCATCGGTCTGGTCATCATCGCGGCTGCCGCGCTCGACCAGTTCCGTTCCGTGCGCCGCACGTAGCGACGAGTTCCCGTCTGCTGTCAGGTCAGCACATTGTCCCTCGGAGGGGATGATTCCCAGTTTGTCTGGATACAACGCGGAAGTGTCTGAGAGGAGGTGGTCGAAGCCCGAATATCTGCGGAGTGGACGAATCGTTGTAGGCTGTAACGGTAAGCATTGGCGATATTGTTATAGGCACCATCTCATTGAGTGTACTACGAAGGAGTGATCGAACGATGAAAACACCTAAACTGAACCGACGTCAGTTTCTGACCAGCGCTTCGCTGGCGACAGCCGGCCTGGTCATGAATACCCCCAGGATCATGGGGATGGATTTGCCCAACATGCACATGCCCGTGATGCCGAGGGAAGACGGCAAGGTCTACAAGGTTTCCTATATCCCCAAGGCGTTGAACAACCCCGTATTCGACCTGTCCAAAAAGGGTGCCGAAGATGCCGGTGCAGAGCTGGGCTTCGAAGTGACCTGGGATGGCCCGGTGAAGTCGGATGCCGCAGAGCAAGTCCGCGTGATGGAGGATGTAATGGCGCGGCAGGTGGATGCAATCGCCGTCTCCTGCAACGATCCGGCGACGCTGGCTCCTGTCATCGACAAGGCGATGGATAAGGGTATTAAGGTCATCACCTGGGACGCGGATGCACCGGACAGCAAGCGAATCTTCAACTACGGCGTCGACCAGTACAACAACGGCTGGAAAGGCGGCCACATGCTCGCCAAATTCATGGGCGAGAAAGGCACTTGTGGGTACCTGACCGGGGTGCCGGGGGCGTTCAACCTGGAAGAGCGTATTCGTGGCTTCAAGGATGCGATTGCCGAGTATCCCGACATCGAAATCGTTGCCAGCGATGCCTGCATGGATGACATCAACAAAGCGGTTGAACAGGTCGAAGCGCGTTTTCGAGCCATGCCCGACCTGGGCGGCTATTTCTTCATCGGCATGTGGCCACTGTTTGCCGACCCGAACTCACTGCCGACGATGATCAAGGCACACGAGAACGGCAGCAAGATCGTCTCGGTCGATAACCTGCGCGATGCCCTGGTTTACCTGCGGGAAGGTTACATCGACGGCCTGATTGGCTATTCCTGGTATGGTTATGGCTATCAGTCCGCCAAGGCCCTTTACGGTCTGCTGAGCGGTTTCTACTATGCCAACAACTACGAGCTCGATTCCACAAACATCGCTGCCGAGATGCAGCTCTGGGAAGACACGCAGGGCGCCTACTAGGCTGGTGTATGGAGGAGAGGCCGGGCATCACCCGGCCTCTTTTTGGTGGAGATGCTTGCGTGCGTCCGGAGTTCGTTGGATGCTCCGAGCAGTGGAGTTGGGACTGTCCACACAGCACGTGGAG
>CAZPTF010000604.1:0-2047 GCA_964589015.1 uncultured Anaerolineae bacterium | reverse complement strand
GGCACAAAAACGGGGAAGCTCAATCGAGCTTCCCCGTTGCTTGCTGTTTGGGAGGGTCAGACGAGGGTCAGGCGGCAACCAGGGCTTTGGCGACTTCCGTCGCGCTGGCGGCCTCGGGAGCGAAACCATCGGCACCAATCTCGTCGGCGAATTTCTGGGTGACGGGCGCGCCGCCGACCATGATCTTGACGTTCTCGCGAACGCCGGCCTCCTTGAGTGCCTCGATGGTCGACTTCATGGCGGTCATCGTGGTCGTCAACAGTGCGGACATGGCGACGATCGACGGCTTGTGTTCCTTGACCGCGTCCACGAACTTGTTCGGGGCTACGTCGGTTTGGAGGTCGATGATCTCGAACCCGGCGCCTTCCAGCATCATGCCGACCAGGTTTTTGCCGATGTCGTGCAGGTCACCCTGGACGGTACCGATCACGACCGTGCCCACGCTCGAGCTTTCGCCGGCGGCGAGAAGCGGGCGGACCATTTCCATAGCGCCTTTCATGGCTCGTGCGGAGATCAGCACTTCGGGAACAAAGTACTCATTCGCCTTGAACAGGCGTCCGACCTCATTCATACCGACGATCAGTCCGTTGTTTACGATCGAACTGGGAGCAACGCCCTGGTCCAGGAGCTGCTGCGTCAGCTTCTTTGCCGATTCCATATTGCCGTCGAGAATTGCCGTTGATAGCTCACTAAGCTCCGCCATTACTATGCCTCCGTTATGGGATTATGGGATGAACTCTGAATACACTCGTGAACATGGTAACACAGTTGTCTGTCTTTGTCAAAGTGCGGGATCTGTGCGCGCGCTAATAGCCGCCGTACTCCTGAAGCGTCTCCCACCAGGCGACGATGTTCTCCGGCGGAACCTCGCTCTGGATGATGTGAATGGGTGCGAAGATGAAGCCGCCGCCCGGCGCCAGGTCCTCGATGCGCCGCCGGGTTTCGTCACGTACCTCTTGCGGAGTACCGAACGGTAGAATGCGCTGTGTATCGCAGCTCCCACCCCAGATCGTCAGCTCCCGGCCATACTCGCGTTTGAACTTCGCCGTGTCGTCCATGCCGGCGGGACTCACCTGCCACGGGTTCAGGATATCGACGCCCGCCTCGATTAGCAGCGGGATGGTTTCATAGATGGCGCCATCGTTGTGGAAGAAGATGTATGCCTTGCCCTTGGCCGTGCTCTTGATGAACTGGAACAGCCGCCGGTGATAGGGCCAGATCATCTCTTTGTACATGTCGAGCGAGACGAGCAGCCCGCGCTGGTGGCCGAGGTCATCCGCACACGAGATCACCAGAAATTCGTGCTCGCCGATGGTCTCCATCGCCTTTTCCCAATACTGCATCTTGATTTCGAGGATCTTGCTCATGATCGCGTGGACAAGCGGTTTGTTGGCGATCATGTCGATGAAGAATTTCTCGTAGCCGGTCATCCACATGGCGTGCTCCCACATACCCGAGCTCATCCGCTCCAGGACGAAGGCACGCTGTTCGTTGTGAATGACGTGGTGCGCCGCCTCTTTCATGCCGACGAAACGCGCCGGATCGAGCGGGTCGGGCCAGGGGTAGGCTTCGATGTCCGCGACGGTCTCCGCGCGGGCGAGCGGACTCAGATAGAGGTCGTAGTAGTGGCCGTTCTCTCTGGGCATCTGCCAGCCCATCCCCCATTCGTCGATCAGACGGTAGTGGTTTTCGACCAGCCCCAGATCACGGGCCGGTCCCGGATTGGCGGGCGGACGTGGGCCGACATTGCGGACGTCCACGCCCAACCGCTCGACGGTCGCATCGTCCGTGACGCCGAGCTGCGTCACTTGATCCCACAGCCACGTCTCGCCAGGAATCCCCAGGAGCTGTTTCAGGTTACGTAACGCGTGGATATTGATGCCGGTGACCATCGCCCCACCCAAATCGAAGGGGATGCGGTCGGGTTCGCGGTGTTCCAGGGCAGTCTTGACCCGTTGGTAGCTGGTATACGGCATTGTAGTGCTCCTTTCCGGCCATACGAGGTGATTCTACCATACCCCCGATCCGGTTGGATGTCAAGCGGGCT
>CAZPTF010000603.1:0-2055 GCA_964589015.1 uncultured Anaerolineae bacterium | reverse complement strand
CGATAGAACTCCTCGTCTGACTGTACGTGCTCCTGCGCTAGAGAGCACGCCCACTGGAGCAGACTGGGCCAATCTCCGCATAGGTCGTGTGGGTGTCTGGTAGACCGTTCGCGTGGGCTACCTCGCAGGCGGAACGCGTCCAAGATTGGCACAGTCTTGACCAACAAGAAGACATTCGTGTACACCTGGCAGATCACGCCGAAAACATGACCTGCCCATTGCTTGCCAGCCCCGAGATTTCCGGACTCACCCCGGCGGACCGTGTGCCCATTGTGGCTCTCGCCTCACCACCCATACAGCGAAGAAAGAGAATCCACCGCGGACATTGGAGGATGCCTGGCGCCAGACGTTTGGAGGCCGTTCGGATTTCACTGGTAACAGCGCATTTGGTGGTCCCAACACGTAGCTGCGTTTTCGGGCTAAGGCCACTTCGGTGGTATAATCGATACGCCGGGGTTTTCGCGTGCTCGTGCAGCGAGTGAATTCCGTTCGCACTCAGAAAGGAGTCGAAGCACAATGGGCGTTCAAATCGGCGCAACCGCACCCGACTTCACGCTACCATCCGATGATGGCAGCCAGGTCACGCTGTCGGCGTTCAGGGGGCACAAGGTCATTCTCTATTTCTATCCGAAGGCAGGCACCAGCGGGTGCACCAAACAAGCGCTCGGCTTTCGCGATGCATTGGACACCCTGCAGGACCACAACGCCATCGTCATCGGCGTCAGTCCCGACCCGCTCAAGGCGCTGCGGAATTTCCGTGCCAAACAAGCGCTCAATTTCATCTTGCTTTCGGACGAAACCCACGCCGTCGCAGAAGCCTACGGTGTCT
This sequence comes from uncultured Anaerolineae bacterium, assembly GCA_964589015.1. GTDB lineage: Bacteria > Chloroflexota > Anaerolineae > DAOTYC01 > DAOTYC01 > CAZPTF01. Next base: position 1,226 of record CAZPTF010000603.1, on the reverse strand, counting down.
GGGGGGAGAAGAAGATGTACGGGAAGGCATACATGGGCATCGTGCGCAGCCATTTCGTGATCGACGAAAACGGCGTGATCGTCGATGCCCAGCTCAAGGTCTCGCCGGACAAAAGCGTCGAGCTCGCCACCGCGGTGTGCAGCCTCAGCTAGAGATCGACCGGCGATGAATCCGGCTGTGTCGTGCGGGCGTGCGCACCAGCGCTCCGTGCGACGGATGCTTACCCCCTCCAACCTCCCCCGTGGACGGGGGAGACATGCGGCGGCGGGTGAATCCGGCTGCGCCGAGCGCGCGAGACCGCACCTGATGGGCGGAGCGTCAATGCAAGAAGTGCCGCTCGCCGGTGCAGACCATCGCCAGCCCGTGACGGTTCGCCGCGGCGATGACCTCATCGTCCCGAATCGAGCCGCCGGGCTGGATGATCGCCGTCACACCAGCCTCCGCCGCGCGCTCGATGCTGTCAGCGAACGGGAAAAATGCGTCGGAGGCCAAAACCGCACCCTGGCAGCGTTCAGCCCCGGCTTTCGTGATCGCCAGATCCGTCGCATCGACCCGGCTCATCTGTCCCGCGCCGATACCCACGGTAGCGTGGTTCTTAGCAAGCACAATCGCATTGGACTTCACGTGCGCCACCACTCGCCACGCAAACGACAGGTCGTCACGCTCCTCAGCGGCAGGCTGTCGCGTGGTCACCACCTGCCAGCCGCGCTCGCTCCCAAGCTGATCCGTGTCCTGCAACAACAGCCCCCCACGCACGTGGCGGATGTCCGCACCCGCCAGCCAATTCGCATCGGTACCTTCAGTCGCCGGCATTTCCAGCAACCTGATGTTTTTCTTCTGCTGCAGCACCTCGAGCGCGCTGTCCTCAAAGCGCGGCGCGATGATCGCCTCGATGAACAACTCGCTCATTGCCTCCGCCGTGGCGCGATCGACGGCGACGTTGCACGCGATGACACTGCCGTATGCCGAGAGCGGATCGCAGGCGACGGCGGTGTTGTACGCCACACTCAACTCCCGCGCCGCAGCCAAACCACACGGGTTGTTGTGCTTGATGACCGCCACGGCCGGTGCGTCGAAATCGATGACCATCCCCCAGGCCGCATCCAGATCGAGCAGGTTGTTGAAGGACAGCGCCTTGCCGTGCAGTATCCGCGCATCGGGCAAACCTGACGTGCCCGGCAGCCGGTAGAACGCAGCACGTTGGTGCGGATTCTCGCCATAACGCA
>CAZPTF010000602.1:0-2056 GCA_964589015.1 uncultured Anaerolineae bacterium | reverse complement strand
GCTACCGGCCGAGCAGTGCCAGGGCACGCTGTACCACGTTGGCGGTGGTGAACCCGAACTTCTGCTGGACGACCTCACCGGGCGCTGATGCGCCGAAATGATCCATCCCAATGACGTCGCCATCCAATCCAATGTAGCGGTACCAGCATTGTGTTGCTCCGGCTTCCACGGCCAGTCGCGCGGTGATGCCGGGCGGTAGCACCTGGTCGCGGTATGCCTGCGGCTGGGCGTTGAACAGCTCGAAGCTGGGCATGCTAACGACCCGCGCTTTGACGCCGGCTTTCGCCAGCTCCTGCGCGGCGCCCAAACACAGCGGCAACTCGGAACCGGTCCCCAGCAGGATGATGTCCGGCTTGCCGTCCGCGGCATCGACGAGGATGTAGGCACCCTGGCGCAGACCTTCCGCCGAGGGTAAGGCGCTCTGGTCGAGCACGGGCAGATTCTGGCGCGAGAGTACCAGACAGGTGGGGCCGCTCGTGTGCTCGAGCGCGACCTTCCAGGCGACGACGGTCTCGTTCGCATCAGCCGGGCGGATTACAGTCATGTTGGGGATGGCACGCAGCGACGCTAGATGGGCGATCGGCTGGTGGGTGGGGCCATCTTCGCCGACGGCGATGCTGTCATGCGTGAATACGTAGATAACGCGCAGCTTCATCAGCGCCGCGAGGCGCATCGGCGGGCGCATGTAGTCGGCAAACGTGAGGAACGTCGCCCCATACGGGATGATACCGCCATGCAGCGCCATGCCGTTCAGAATCGCGCCCATGCCATGCTCACGAACACCGAAATGGACGTTCCGCCCGCCGAAGTTGTCACTGCTCAGGTCGCCAAGACCTTTGAGCGTTGTGCTGTTGGACGGCGAGAGGTCGGCAGAGCCACCGAGCAGTGTAGGCAGGTGCTTTGCCAGCACTTGCAGGGCGGCGCCGGAGGCACTGCGCGTGGCGACCTCACCGTTGGCTGGCGTGTACGTGGGCAGTCCGTCAGTCCAGCCCGCGGGCAACTCGTCCGACATGACCTGTGCGAACTCGCGTGCCAGGTCGGGGTAGGCCGCCTTGTATTGGGCGAACCGTTCCTGCCATTCCGTTTCCAGTGCCTGACCGTCCTCTACGGCGCGGAGGAAATGGGCCTGGGCCTCCTCGGGCACGTAGAAGGTGGGCTCCAGCGGCCAATTCATGGCCTGCTTCGTCAGCTTCACCTCTTCTTCGCCAAGCGGCGCGCCGTGCGAGCTGGAGGAGTCCTGCTTGTTCGGGCTATATTTGGCGATATTCGTCTCGGCGATAATGAGCGATGGTTTGTCCACCTCTATCTGCGCCGCTCGCAGCGCGTGAGCGATGGCTTCCAGGTCGTACCCATCGACGTGCTGGACGTGCCAGCCGTAAGCCGCGAAACGTTTGCCGACGTCTTCGGTGAAAGCCAGGTCGGTCGAACCATCGATGGTGATGCGGTTGCTGTCGTAGAGGTAGATGAGTTTACCCAACTTCAAATGGCCGGCGAGCGATGCTGCTTCGGAAGCAACGCCTTCCATCATGTCGCCATCGCCACAGATGCCGTAGCAGTAGTGATCGATGATTGGGTGGTTGGGGCGATTGAAATAGGTGGCGAGAAAGCGTTCCGCCAACGCCATACCTACGCTCGTCGAAATGCCTTGCCCGAGCGGTCCGGTTGTCGTTTCGACCCCGGGAGTCAGCTCGTACTCGGGATGTCCCGGCGTGCGGCTGCCCCACTGCCGGAAGTTCTTCAGGTCCTCGAGCGCAAGATCGTAGCCGGTCAGATGAAGCAGGCTGTACAGCAGCATGGAACCGTGCCCGGCAGACAGCACAAAGCGATCACGATCGACCCAATGGGGGTTTGTGGGGTTGTGTTTGAGAAAACGAGTCCATAGCACATAGGCCATGTCGGCAGCGCCCATCGGCATGCCCGGGTGTCCGGAGTTGGCCTTCTGGACACCGTCCATAGAGAGGGCGCGGATGGTGTTGATGCACAATTGGTCCAATTGATTCTGGTTCATCGGGTTAGCCTCCGTCTTCGGAATGGTTTGACATGTGCCACAGGTCAG
>CAZPTF010000601.1:0-2079 GCA_964589015.1 uncultured Anaerolineae bacterium | reverse complement strand
GTTTCGAAGCGCCCAACTCGAGCAGAAGGGATCGATTCAGGTTGTAACCATCGATGGGGGAAACACGACGACAACTGTCGTGTGGACGAATAGTCCCGAGCAGCAAACCTATACCCTGCCAGCGATTGCCGATCGGGCATTGCTGGTAGACAAACTGGGGAACACGAGGGAGATTGAGCCGGAGGCAGGGCGTTACGAGTTGATTCTGGAAGGCGCAGTTTGTACCCATCCTGGCTGTATCATTGGTGGCAGTCCGTGGGTGCTTGTCGAGGTGGGACAGCCACAGGACAGAGGCAAGCTCTTACCAGCACCGACACCGCTTCCTGCAACAGCGACATCCACCGTGTTGCCGTCTGCGACGCCGACGGCTACCATGTTGCCACCAACGCCGACATCAACACCAACACCAACTGCTACCGCAACACCAACGGTAACGCCATCGCTCACGCCGACCTCTACTCCGTCCCCAACGATTACGCCGACGCCGACCGCTACGCGCACCCCGACGCCTGAACCCATGCTGACGCCCCGTTCCGATCCGGGAATCTGCCTGCGGATGTACATTCTCTTGTTGTTCGCCGGAGCGTTGGTCTACTTTGGAGGGACGTATATCTGGTGGTGGTGGCGACAACGACGCCATTACGACTGAAACCATCTGGTCGGGAGTGAGCGCGTTGGACCTCTCTCGCGGATGGCGGAACAGAACGATGTATCAGCATTGGAGGAACAGATGAGCGATAACAGTGTAAAGAAATCTGAGCGGAAGCCTAACCTGTGGAACCGGCTGAGTGGGCCTGTGAAGGTCGGATTGGCGTTTGCGCTGATTGCGATCGTCATGGCTCTCATCGGATTGTTGAAGGGGGCGGTAACGACTCCCCTGAGCGTTCGATCCATACTCATGGCCCTGGTCATTTCTGGTGGCACGTGGGGCGTGGTCAGTTGGGCCATCGCTACCGCTGTGGTAGAAGTTGAGCAAGACGTGGCGGCAGTCGAGACGCCAACACCACAGGCGGGCGCAGAGGACGATTGTTGAGGATCGTGCCCGGCAGTTGGACAGAACCGTGGCTGTTTCTGCGATTCTTGGGGAGCTGCTTTGGGGGGAGCCGGTCCGGGCCTGGTAGTGCCTCGCGGACTGAAATCGCATGGTCTGTGCGGAAGCCCTAGCGCGATTCAATATCTTGGGAGCGCTCCACGGGCAGTCTGGGTTGGCAATGAATGAGAAGCGGAAAGACATGAGGATACCGGCCCCTTTGCTGTTTTCAGGGATAATCGGTTTGGGCGGGAATTTCGCGTTCTTCCTGTCTGCCAGTTTGTTTCAGATTCATTTCGTCCCGGTCTTATTGCGTGGGTGGATGGCTCTGCTCGCGTTTCTTTTTTGTCTGACGTTCTCGCTGGCTGAGATCCCGATGATGATTTTCGCGTTGAGAAAGCTGGCCGGCGGTGCGCAGGGGGCGTCTCGGCAGCTTGCGTTCGTTTTGACCAACGTTTTCTACGTCTTGTTTGCGGCGGTGTATGCGGGAATATATGTGTTGCTGACAGGAGAGGTAGTCGTTGGCGGCGGACTGAGTGCGCTTGGGATCGTAAGGTTCTTCTCAACCCTCTGTTTTGTGCGATTGCATCCTGAAGAAATATAGATATAATGAATCAATCTTAGGACTCTCTGGATTGGGGATTTGGCCTGTCATGAATGTGCTTGAAACCATACGCCATTGGCTGATCGATATGGATGGCGTTTTGTATCATGGAAATCAACCCGTGCCAGGAGCGGCCGATTTCGTCGCTGCCCTGCAGGAAGAGAAGACCCCGTTTCTCCTGGTGACCAACAATTCGACGCTAACCCCTGACGAATACGTTGCCAAAGTAGGCCGGATGGGGATAGCGGTGACGTGTGAAAATGTGCTGACTTCGAGCATTGCGACAGCCGAGTATCTGGCGCGAGTTGTGGCTCCTCGTGCGCAGGTGCAGGTGATCGGGGAAAATGGATTGCACGCTGCACTGGCGGCGAAAGGGTTTGAATTGGTGGATCACGGCGGCGATTGCGTGGTAGTTGGCATGGATAGACAGCTGACCTTTGAGAAA
>CAZPTF010000600.1:0-2112 GCA_964589015.1 uncultured Anaerolineae bacterium | reverse complement strand
CTTCGCGTTCGTCCTCAGCCCGGCTCAATTCGGTGATGTCCCAGAATACGCACTGTACGCCACTTATTTGGCCACGTGAATCGTGGATGGGCGTCTTGATCACACTGACGTAGATGGTTCTGCCGTCTGGCAGGCGATGCTCCTCTTCGCCACGGTACGTTTGCCCGCTTTCGAGGACCTGCCGGTCATCCCGCTGGTATTTCTGCGCCAGCTCGGACGGATAGAGGTCGAAGTCGGTCTTGCCGAGTGTTTCAGCCGCCGACCTCCCTTCGAGCGCACAGAAATACTGATTGACGAAGGTATATTGTCCCTGCAGATTTTTGCGGATGATACACTGGGGCAGGTTTTCGACGAGCGAGGAATAGAGCGTCTTCGATTCACGCAACGCATGTTCCGCCAGCTTGCGCTCGGCCAGCTCGCGCCTGACTTCGTCGTACAGCCGCGCGGACTCGATAGCCACGCCCGCCTGATCGGCAAACAACTCCAGCAAGCGCACATCTTCCGCATCGAAAGGGCCTTTCTTATCTTTGTCGCCCACGTTGAGAGTCCCGATGATCCCATCCGCAGTGCGAATCGGCACCGCTAACACGCGCTGGACGGAAGCCGCAGGAAATTGCGGGGCACGCCCCTCCCAAACCGCGTAGTCCTCGACTGCAAACGTCGTCCCGCTGAGTACCGCCCGTCCGGCAACCCCCTCCCCCAACCGCAATATGGCGTTCTCAAAAACGTGCTCGAGACCGTGGCCAACCACAAGTTTTAGCGTTTGCTGGTCGGGCTGCAACAGATAAATCCCTCCCATGCGTGCGGAACTCAACTCGGCTGCTTTGCGCGCGATCATCTGCAGTACCGTGGAGAGCTCATGTTGTGCGGTAACCCGAAGCGAAATCTGGTACAGGGCTTCCAGCCCTTGCTGATGCCGCAACAGGCTATCCTGCATGGCCTTTCTTTCGGTGATATCCCGTTCGGCCGAGAACAGACCGATAATATGGCCGGCTGTGTCTCGCCAGGGCACCTTCTTGGCTTCGTACCAACGCTTGCCCCACACGGTGTCGAGCAGATGCTCGGCAACTACGGTCCGTCCGGTCTCGATGACCTGGATCTCTTCCTGCCGGTAGCGCTCGGCCTCTTCACGCGGAAACACATCGAAATCGGTCTTGCCAATGAAGTCTTCGCTGGGTTTGCCGTGAAGTTGCCCGTAGCTTGCGCTGCAGCGCAAGACGACCGAGTTACTGTCTTTGACGAGAAACAGGTCACCGATCTCGTTCAAGAGGGCATTCAGCATCTCCTGCTCGCCGAAAGCACCACTAAGTGGTGGTTCCGGGGCGACACGGTGCGCACGTTGGCGGGTCTGCCCTGCGGATGAGGTAATGGATTCATCTACCGGTGTATCTTGCTGGCCTATTCCACGCAACGGGCGGTCCGTATGCTGAGCACGTTTGCTCTGCGGAGCCGGTCTTTTCGCCATCTTCACCTCACCTGGGAGTTACGGTGTCATCGCAATCTTACGATACCGGTTGTAATTATAATACAAATTGCATCATGTTACAAACATGACAACAGCGCATAGTCTGGTCGCCGGAGCAGAGATGGTGCCAATCCTGAACGCACTCCGCCTGCACGGCGATCTACGCGAACAGGCTGCCAGGCATACGCCAGGGCATGACCGGAGATTGGCCCCGTCTGCTCACGGGTTCTGGACACAACCGTTACCGTCGTGTATAATACCCTTGAATGACACTCAACCGTTCGGGCAGCGCGGTGGGAAGGGTGACGGACGTCTGATGGGTGACGATGCGAACCAGGGCCAACTGAGCGCGGAACTCGAACGTTTGCGGCGGGAAGTAAGCGCATTGGAGCTGGCCAACCGTGAGCTCCAGGCCGAAATCGACGTGCTGCGAGCGAGCCCTACTGCGCCCGCGCTGCGTGACAGCCAGCAAGGCGCGCGCTTCGACCCCATGTCGAGCCCGGCGCACTCTCCCCAGCCACCGTTAGTGCACGGCATCACGCATGCCGTCGACGCCGCACCGGACAGCCGCGCACCCAGCGCGGGCCATGCTGCACTCCAGGATGTAGGCCGGCAATGGCGCTCCTTGGTGGAACAATCCATCTTTA
>CAZPTF010000599.1:0-2118 GCA_964589015.1 uncultured Anaerolineae bacterium | reverse complement strand
GGATTCCGTTCGGAAAGGGCGACGGCGATCCGCGTGCCAATCTCGGCGTTGTTTTTGACCAGCGCGACATTGGCAGCGAGGCTCTCGCCGGAGGTCTCTTCCTTGATTGCCGCCAGTACGAATGGCGTCATTTCTTTGCCGGTGACACCGGCCAGCCGTGCTTTCTCAAGCGCCTGCTCGATTGCCAGTCGCACGATATCCGTGGGGAGTGCGGCAGCCTCCGGAACGGGCACGCCGACCAACATCCCCCGTTCGATACCGAGAGCCAATTGCACCGCGAAGGCGGCGGCAATCTCTGCTACCTCCTGCGCAACCCACTCGACTTTGTGCCCGCTGCTGCGCGAGTAGAACAGTGGGAAGGTATCGGAACGGTAGACGATGAGCGGTACGCTGTAGGTCTCCAGGTACTCCAGGGTTGCGGCGATATCCATGAACGCCTTGGCTCCGGCACAGACAGTCATGCACGGGTACGAGGCGATGGCTTGCAGGTCGGCAGAGATATCGAAGGTCTGGCCCGCTCCGGGTGCAACCGCGCCGATCCCACCGGTTACGAATACTTTGATGCCAACAGCGGACGCGATCGCCAGGCTCGCGCCGACAGTAGTCGCCGCATGCCGTTTCTGCGAGACGACGAGCGGGATATCGCGCTCGACGACCTTCAGGACCTGATCGCTCGTGGCAAAAAAACGCAGCTGCGCTTCGGTCATGCCGACAGTGATCTCGCCGGCGACGATACCCACGGTCGCCGGCACGGCACCATTGCTGCGCACGATGTGCTCCACGGCGAGGGCGGTCTCCAGGTTGGTCGGGTATGGCATGCCGTGGGCGATGATCGTCGTTTCGAGTGCGACGACCGGACGTCCGTGCGCTAACGCCTCCTGGACTTCAGAACTCACTCGAATCATACTGGGTCTCACCGTATGCTCCTTTCTCCCAAGACGAGTCCGGTACGTTGAATAGCGGAGATGGTTGCGGCATCATCGTATTCGCGCAAGAAACGGATGACCTCCGTAATTGTGGCGGCGCCAGTGTGGCCGCCCTGCATGGCGACGACGCAGGCAGCAGCCGCATGTCCGCAGCGGGCTGCTTCACGGGGTGTCATCCCGTAGAGCAAGCCGGTCAGACACCCGCCGCAGAATGCATCGCCGGCACCGGTCGTGTCGACGACGTTTTCCGTGGGATATGCCGGAACGAAAATGCGCTCCGCAGCGGAGAAGACGAGACACCCCTGTTCCCCGCGCTTGACCACAACCAGCCTCGGCCCCAACTCATGAATTGCAGCGGCAGCCCGTTCCGGATCAGCGTGTCCGGTCATGCGCAGGGCTTCTGTTTCGTTGGGGAAGATGATATCGACAGCCCGAAGGACCGGTTGTTGTTTATCGCGAAAATCCTGTGCCGAGTGGAATGAGGGATCGAGCGAAACCCACGCTCCCACGCGCCTGGCGGCGGCAATCAATTCCATAGCGGTCTCGCGGGAACGTTCATCCTGAAAGCTATACCCCGAGAGATGCAGACAGTCGCCGCGTTGGATCAGCCCATCCGCTATGGGGCCGTAGCGGATGGTCGTCGCCGCGCCACGGAACGAATAAAACGTGCGCTCCCCGCCGGCATGAACGATCACCGCCACGATCGCTGTCGGTCCGCTGGTTTGCTTGAGATGTTGGATGCCGACCTGGTGCTTTTGCATGTCTTCGACGAGTATGCGGGCCAGGAAATCCGAGCCGGTGACGCCGACGAACTCGACCGGGGCACCGAGGCGGGCCGCCGTGGCCGCGCAGTTGGCCGCCGAGCCGCCTGGCAACAGCGCGATACGCGTGTCCGCAGCATCCTGCCCGAGCAGTGGGGCGTGATCCGCTTCGATGGTGACATCGATGGCGATGTCACCGTAGATAACCAGTTTAGGGTGTGAACGATCGATCATGGCTGCAATTCTCTCAGTCTCGACGATAGGCATGCGCCCGAGCCAGGCGCGCGTATCGCGCTGATCTTAGCATTGCAGCAGGCGTTCGTCAAGCGCTGTGCGCCACTGGCTGTGCCAATATCAGTCAGACAACCACGTCAGAGAGATTATGTATCATAGAGGACCCAAAAAGGGCGGGATCTGCCTCACAGCCAGTC
>CAZPTF010000598.1:0-2137 GCA_964589015.1 uncultured Anaerolineae bacterium | reverse complement strand
CCACCCGCGTCGTACACGATCATGCCCTGATCCCATTCGGATGAACCGGCATAGGTCAAATAGACGCGCCGCGCGTCTGGCATGGCAGCAATGCCGGTAACGTCGCGTTTATCCGGGTTGAAGACAGTGCTATATCTTCCGGTTTGGCTGTTGTACAGTCGCCAGTACGTCCGGTAGTTCGCCGAGCTGTTGACGTCGTTACGCATTTGCAGGAAAATTCCATCCGCAGACGACTCGTAGCTGATGCCAATGGCTTGCGATTCGTCTCCACTGGGAGACACTTTGATATGTGACAATGGCTTTCCGGTACCCAATCCGTAGATGGCGATGTTCCCATCGACGACAAAGAGCCGCTGCCCCCGCGTGTCGACCGCGATAGGACCGGCAGCCTTGAACTTCTGGCGCAGTTCCACTGTTTCCGTATCCAACGAGACCGTTCGCTCTTTGGCCTCGTCGGTCACATACGCGCCATGTTCGGTCAACACCAGATCTGCGACCTCGACGGCTCCATCGACTGTCCCGATGACACCCTCCACACGCTGCAACTCGGTCATCTGCGGGTCATTGGAGTGGACGTGGATCGTTCCCGTCGAATCGACGACCCAGAGATAGTCGGTCTTGGGGTCCACCTGCATATCCAGTAAGCGCAACCCCAGCATCGTACGTTTCCGTACGTGGCCATCCTCTGCAATCACCAGTAGGGACTCATTGCCGGATGGCGTTGCGTACAGGGCATCGTACTCCGGCACATACAGGATATCTTGCCAGAAGTGCTGCGTTTTGACCCGCTCCAGTATCTTCCTGGTTGTGGTATCGAGGATAATCAGGCCGCCACCTGTCGCCCGCGCCAAGCCCCAATTGTAGCTCAGGTACAGGCGGTCTTTCTGCGGGACCAGCGCCATGCTGCGGGTTGGATTGAAGCTATCGATGGCCAGGTTGACGTTGTCGACGATGCTGTCCGTAGCACCGTCGATGACCGTGACACCGGTATTCGTCGCGACGTAGATTTCATTGCGGGCTGGGTCGACTTCCAACGCATGGGGAGCGGAAGGCAACGGCAACTCGCCCTGTTTGTCCAGCGTTGTCCCGTCGAGGATGACCACACCGCCCCCATGAACGAAGTCCCATCTGGCAAGGTAAAGCCGGTCATTCGCGGCGTTGTAGGCGATGAAGCTCGCTTCGAAATTGTGTTCCCAATCCAGATTCCGGAGCGAGGCGTAATCCGTTGCGGACAGGACCTTGATCTGCCCAATCTCGTTGATCAGATACACGCGATCTTGCTCCGGGGCAAGCGCCACGTGAATTGCGCCGTGGATGATGAACAGAATATCCTGTGTCTCGCCGTCCAGAATGAGCAGGGCCCGGCTGTCTCCGTTGAGCGCATAAATTCGGTGGCTGATCGGGTCAACTAATAATTCGCTGGCCAGCGAGGGAATGGTCTGGCTGCCACCCAGTCGGATCGTCTTGATGATTTCTTGGGTATCCGCCTGGATGACGGAGAGCGTGTCTTGTCCGTCATCATTGTTATAACTGCTGTAGACATAAATGTGTTGCAGGCCGGGATCAGCTGCGACCATTACCGGGCTGTACGCATTTTCCCCGGCTTCAGCAACGGTCATCTGGCGCAGGCCATCCTGCGTGAACGAGGGAGTTGGTGTTGGCGTAGGAGAGGGGGTCTTAGTCGGAGGAATCCGCGTAGCGGTTGCCGGAATCTCTGTAACCGTCGGAGTCACTTCCGCCCTGTGCTCTGCGGTTGGCAAGGGAGGAGTACCACACGCGATTGTTGCGCAGAACGCGAATACGAGAACGACAAGCAGCAGCACGTGATAGGAACGAACAGTCATGAACAGGGTTTTCCCTCGGCGAGTTTGGATGCTGACCTATTATAGCGTGATCGCAGCAAGGGGCCAAATGGACGGTGCGTTCATGAATTTTGGTGACAATTGCAGCACCTTTGACGCCGGGCAATGCGCTGAAGCGCATACACTTTGTAGCCAGCTGTGCCCGGCGACTGCGGTGCGGACCGGCGCGCGGCCTGGCAGCCCCGGGCACAACGACGCTGGCCGTGTGGATGCCTGGCAGCCCGTTTACGCCGGCCACCTCGCGCGCGGAATGCGTCCAACCGGAGGTTTCCTTC
>CAZPTF010000597.1:0-2140 GCA_964589015.1 uncultured Anaerolineae bacterium | reverse complement strand
CCCGCCATCGGCGACGTGATCAGCGGGCCACGGTTCACCCAAATGCCCCGCCCGGCGGAGACCCTCACGTCGACGCCCGTCTCAATCCAGCGCGGCCTCCAGAGCGGCGATGACGCGCGCTTTCTCATAGCCGCGCTGCTGTGTCGCGTTGTTCCGGCAGACGACGGCACACGCGCCGCACCCCAGGCACAACGCTTCGATCACCTGCGCTATGCCGCGCTCTGTGTCGAGGAAGCGCGCGCCATACGGACATTCGGCCACGCACAGCCCGCAGCCGGAGCACAGCCGTTCGTTGATTGCAACACTGGTCTGCACCGGTCGAAGCGCCCCTGCCGACAGGAATACCGCCGCACGCATCGCGGCAGCTTCGCCTTGTGCGATGCTCTCCGGCAAGCTGCACGGCGCATGCGCCAGGCCGCAGGCATAAATGCCGGGTCTGGCAAAGTCCAGTGGGCGGAGCTTGGCATGGGCCTCGCGAAAGAATCCGTTTGCGTCAAGTGGTACGCCAAGAGCCTGCGCCAGGTCGCGGTTGTGGCCGTCGATGCCGGTACTCAGCACGACCCTGTCCGCGACGATGCGGATGGGCTCACCGAGCATGGCTTCGATGAATTCGACGGTCAGCCGCTCTCCCTCGCGCCGCACGGATGGGCTATTTGGCGGTTCGTAGCGGTGAAAGGCCACGCCTGCCTGGCGAGCTTCCTGATATGCCAACTCCTGCAGGCCCGGCGTGCGCACGTCGCGGTACAGGATGTGGACCGCAGTCTCCGGGGAGCGACGCTTGATTTCGAGCGCATTCTTCACTGCGTGGCTGCAGCAAATGCGGCTGCAATAGGGCCGGTCCGCATCGCGCGACCCGGCGCACTGGATCATTACCACACAATCCACCCCACGCCACTTTTCTGCGAGCCACTGCTCCAGCTCGCGCTGCGTCCAAATGGCGGGGTCTTCGCCGTATTCCAGTGGATCGGCGGGCACACCGCCTGTGGCGACGATTGTCGCGCCGTGGCTGATGTGTACGATCTTCCCTGCACAGTCCAGCTCGGTCACGAACCGCCCGGCATGTCCTGTCGATCTCCGCACCTGCGTGTTCAGGTGGACGGTGATATTCGCGGACGTCTCGATCTCTTCCTGGAGCGATGCCAGCAGATGCTGCGGGTCTTCTCCGGACAGCAACATGCGTAGTTCACGACCCTGCCCACCGAGACAGCCGCTCCGTTCGACGAGATTCACGGGCCAACCTGATCGTGCCAACGTCAGTGTGGCGGACATCCCCGCCGGGCCGCCGCCGATGACCAGCACTGCCCGTTCGGACGTGCCGCCGGACCGAACCGCCGCTCCGCGAATCCAGCGCTCGTCGCGGACGCGAGCGATAGCCATCGCCAGCATCTGACGGGCTTTATGGCGGCTCTGTGTGGAGGCCTCCGCGTGTACCCAGCCGCATCCCGCAGCCAGATCGACCCATTCGACCATACCCGGCAGTAATCCCATGTCACCGAGCGTTGCACCCAGGGCCGAGCGATACACGAGGCGATCTCCGCCCACGATCACGGCACGATTGATCGCTTTCCGCGCGATGGCGGAGCGGATCGCGTGCTCCAGTTCAGTGTGTCCTCCGGCGACGTGCTGCACGAGGCTCACACCCGGCTGTGTTTCGATGAGTAGGTGTTCCCATCCTTGCCCCTCCGTGGACGTGGGGGATGTGGCGGGAGTTGCTCCCGGCCAACTGGCCTGCCCCTCTGCCTGGAGGAATACCCCCACCCGCGCGGGCTCATCCCACAGCTCGGTCCGCGCGGTAGCCGGTCCCGAAGGGCTGACGATGGATGCAACGTTCCCCCCCTCCACGGAGGGGTAGGAGTCGCCTGCCTCGTTTCCTGCCTCTTTCCGTCCGTCTCGGAGTGTGCCCTTATCCGCCTCCCGTCCATGTACGGGGAGGGCAGGTGGTGCGACCGGACCGAGGTACATCGCCACCTCCGCCGCGACACGCGCCGCGTCGACGACAGTCTCCGGGATATCCAGCGGCTCGCGCAGCATCCCTCCGACGAAGACCCCCTCGCGGGTGCTCTGGCAGAAGCCGTGTACGTCGAAGTCCAACCCGAGTTCCTCGCCGAGCGTGCGCAGCTCACCGCTGGGGCCCAGCCCG
>CAZPTF010000596.1:0-2150 GCA_964589015.1 uncultured Anaerolineae bacterium | reverse complement strand
TGCCCAGGTGGTTTGCCTCACCCGAGCGGATGGCTTCGCTCTGGGTTGGACCGGCTAATTGGTATTGTTTGCCAGCAGCCCTGGCTGTTACCTGATAGGTCTGACGACCGTTCACCTGAAATGTGTAAAAGCGCTCCCTGTCCATGCGACGGAATGCGAGGCCGTACCATACATCCTGCGGTGCATCGTATGGCCTCACGTCAACCGCGGCATAGAAATCAGATACGGCTGGGCACGGGACCTCCGCCACCATGTCAGTGGTCTGCAACGCCTTGAACTGCCAGGCGAACGTTCCTTCGATGACCTTCGAGCTCTCCATCAAGCGGTCGAATACGGCTTCAGTTACCCACTGATTACCATTGTCCACAAATGTGTCGATGAATCGAATCGGCCAAGTTGGCGGCACAGTATCAGGGCTGGCTGTCTCGATCCTTCCCCAGGTGATCTGCGCGGTTGGTTTTGGGGTGGGGGTAACGGTATTGAGCATGTCCTGGCGTGATGCCCGGGTTACGAGCGGGCTGCCCGGGGCGGCTCGCGCTTCAAAATTGTCGAACTGGGCGGTGCAATGCCCAGGTGCATTGGTCTGAACAGCAACGCCGATGTGGTGTTCGCCAACAATGGCAGTTGGATATTCGGCGATTTGCTGGTCGTTGATGTAGAACGTAAGTTGCGGGCCGGTTGCCTGGACGGCGAGGCGATTCCACTCGTCCGGCCGTATGACATCCACCGCTTCACGCTCGATGAGCGTTTCCGCTGCGTCGTTCAGCCCACGCTGGAGTCTGATACCCCCTGAGCTGGCCGCCAGAAATACGTACACTGTATCGAGATCACCGATTCTCAAGATCAATCCAAATGCCGCGTTGGAGGTGGACTCGTTGGTTGGGTAGAAATCTACAGCAGCGTACAAGTCAGTGAACTGGATGGGGGCAAACTCACTCCAGGTCAACAGGGGTTTGCGTGTTTCGATTTCCCACGAATACACGCCGTGCGCAATCGCCCGCCGCACAGTTCCGACGTCGAGATTGACGGAACCTACGTCCCAACCACTCACGTTGTCGTCGAATGCGTCACTCCACATAACGGGCCAGCCATCTGCTGTGGGATTCACCAGCAATGGCTGGTCTACTGCTGGCAATTGTCCGGTCATGGGTGTTGGAGCCGGCTGCGGTGACAACTGGATGTCAAGCACGGCGGTCGGCCTGCCCGCTGGAGACCCCGCTGGTACGGAATCAGGAGTAGTTCCGCTGCTGCCCTGCGCTGGATCAGCTCTGCACCAAAGCGCTGCATATAGCAGCGCCACAACCAGCGCGACTATCAGCACAGGATGTTGTTGGGTTGTACCCACTGGCTCCCCGGAGCCAGTGGGTGTAGGAATTCGCCTGGTCCTGACCTCAAGCAGTCTCATGGGCTCGCCTCTGAGTTCTGATCACATCGCCCGGGTGAGGACGCCAGGCGATGGAGCCACATCACTGCGCCGCGGGTGCGCGCAACTCGAAGTTATCGAACTCCATGATCCCGCTGTCTCCCTGCTGGATGGAGAGCGTGAGCGCGAGTGTCCCTTTCCTGAAACGGATATCCTCAACCTCTGCGACTTGTTGCCCGTTGATGAAGAAGGTGATCTTCGGCCCTTCGCATTTGACTGCGATGTGGTTCGATTCACCTGGGCGAATGGCCTGGCTCTTCGTCTGTGGGAGCAATGGGTACCACCTGTCTTTGGCCTGCACCGTTGCCTCGAACTTCTGCTCGTCACTGATCAGGAACGAATAGAAGTTATCCGCATCCACGCGGCGGAACGTCAGGCCGTATTGGACATCCTCGGGTCCGCTGTAGCGCTTGGCGTCGAATGCGGCGTAGAAATCGGAAACGGCAGGGAATGGCACTTCGGCGATCGTGTGCACGCCCTGGATCCCCTTGAACTGCCAGGCGAAGGTCTCGTCGATTACCTTGGAGGACTCGAGCAACCTGTCGAAGTCCTCGCCGGTGACCCAGGCATTCCCGTTATCGTCGAAGGTATCGAAGAACACGATTGGCCAACCCGTCGGATCGCTGGTTTCAGGCGTTGGAAGACCTCCACCCCAGCCTCCTTCGAGAGTGGGTGGTACAGGAACTGCTGTGGGCGGAGGGGTTGGCGTCGGCAGTGCCGGGGGCGG
>CAZPTF010000595.1:0-2157 GCA_964589015.1 uncultured Anaerolineae bacterium | reverse complement strand
GGGCGCGCTTACTTTGTCAATCCACCCACAACCCCAAAATGCTACAATTCACGGGCTGACCCCTTTACGGGATAACGATTCTTTGCTTTATGCAGGTGAATGTCCACGACCACTTTGTTCATTCCGGCCAAGAACGAGATCGAGGCCATGCGCGTCATCATGCCGCAGATCGACCGCGCGTGGATCGACCAGGTCGTGGTGGTGGACGATTCCACCGACGGGACGGCCGAATACGCCGAGTCCATCGGCTGCGACGTGGTTCGCCAGCAGGCCAAAGGTCTCCGCGCAGCCTATGTCGAGGGCTTCGCCAAGGTCCGCGGCGATCTCGTCATCACGTTCAGTCCCGACGGCAATTCTCCCGTCGAGGCTATTCCCCTCCTGATCGAAAAGATGAAGGAGGGCCATGACATGGTGATCGCGTCCCGTTATCTTCCACCTGCGAAAAGCGCGGACGACGATTGGATGACCTCCTTCGGCAACTGGCTGTTCACCCACACCATCAACGTCCTGCACGGCCATGCCTGGAGCCGGCCCTACACCGACGCGATGGTGATCTATCGCATCTATCGCACGAAGCTGTTCTACGAATTGGACCTGGACAAGGCCGATGGCTACATCACCGAAAAGTGGTTCGGCACCCTCCTCGGCGTGGAGCCCCTCCTTTCCGTCCGCGCCGCCAAGCGCAAGCTGCGCATCGCGGAGATCCCAGTCGACGAGCCCGCGCGCATCGGCGGCGAACGCAAACTCCAGCCCTTCCGCTGGGGCGCGGGCTACCTGGCCCAGATCTTCCGGGAGCTTTGGTTCTGGAAATAGCACCCCCGGGGCCCGTATGGAACGCTCTCCGACATCCTTGACACGGCTTGACGCCTTTTTGTTTCTGCTTCTGGGTCTCTCGACGATCGCGCTCTTTGCGCTCGCCGTCGGCTTCGACTACATCAATCTAGATGACCCTCAGTATGTTTTTGGCAACTCGCGCGTGTTGACCGGCTTAACCGCTGAAAACATCCGCTGGGCCTTCACGCACGTTCACGAAGCCTGGTGGTTACCTGCGCTTTGGATTTCCTTCATGACAGACGCAACCCTGCTGGGGCGGGAGCCATGGGGATTCCATTTGGTCAATATCCTCTTGCACACAACCAATGTGGCATTGCTGTTTTGGGTGCTTCGCCGTGCCACGGGCGCGCCCTGGGCCAGCGCCTGCGTTGCCGCCTTGTTTGCCATCCATCCCTTGCGCGTCGAGTCCGTGGTCTGGATCAGCGCGCGCAAGGACGTGCTGAGCGGACTGTTTTTCTTCCTGGCCCTACTCGCCTACCTGCGGCATGTCGAGCGGCCGTCCGCCGCGCGGCTCTCGCTGCTGGCCGGGCTGATGCTGCTGGGCTTGGTTTCCAAGGCCATTGTCATCGTTCTGCCGTTCCTCCTGCTGTTCCTCGATTATTGGCCCCTACGGCGCGCGGGAGATCCGCTGGACCGAATGGAATGGCCAGTTTGGCGGCATCTGATCAAGGAGAAAACCGTCCTTTTCTTGCTTTCTGCGGTGTTCATCCTCCTCAATCTGTTCACCCATGTGTCAGGCCGTGGGACCGGCGCTAACCTGTCGGTGGCAACTCGGCTAGGCCTCATCCCACCCAATTACTGGGTATACGTGGGCAAGATATTCTGGCCGACGAGGCTTTCGATCGTCTATCCTGAATATGACGTCGTGAATTGGGTGAACTCGGCTACCGCCGCCATGGGCTTGCTGGGCATCACCCTGCTTCTGCTCCACCTCCGAAAAAAGGCCCCGTATGGTATTGTCGGATGGCTTTGGTTTCTCCTTGCCCTTTTCCCCGTCATTCGCGGCGTCCGTCTCGGGTTGGCTGCCTATGCCAACCGATTTGTCTACCTGCCCTCGATCGGGCTCTCGCTCTTGCTCGTCTTCGGCTTGTCCCATTGGTTTTCGAACCATCCCAAGGAGAGAATTATTCTTTGGATTTTGGCTGTGCTAGCGCTGGGCACTTGCGGAACCTTGACCGCATATAATCTGCGTTTCTGGCGCAATTCCGACACTCTTGTTCAGCGCACATGGGCGCTGGATCCCGGCGGCTCCTACGGCATTACTGGACGAGGCAATGTGTTACAAAAACAGGAACGATGGGAAGAAGCACTGGATCATTACCA
>CAZPTF010000594.1:0-2168 GCA_964589015.1 uncultured Anaerolineae bacterium | reverse complement strand
GTCTATCCGACACCACCCATGTGGAGCTGTTGCTCATCTTTCTTTTTGTGTTACGGTTGTAGGTGGTCCCGTATTTCTTCATACTCTGTCTTTGTGATCTCGCCGCGTGCGTAGCGTTTCTGCAGAATGTCCAGGGCAGTCTCGCTTCCTGACCCGGCCAGCGGAGTCACCTGCTGGGTGGACTGCGGACGCCAACCTAACATGTAGGCGAGTCCACCCAGACCCAATAGTGTGAATATTGCACCAAATCCCATGAACATGTTCAGATTCCCTTTCCTGGTGGCATACCTGGGTTGCATCCGTCAAGGGGCATACTACGTCGCCAGATCCTGCCGGATCCTGTCGTACTCCTCTTTGGTGATCTCGCTGCGCGCGTAACGCCCCTGGAGAATGTCCAGCGCCGTGTTCGATGGCTGGATATGCTGCGGGGTTCCCTGTCCGGATTGGCTGTCCCGTATCCGGGGGAACAACTCGCTGAGTAGCCATACGGCCAGACCGACAACTACCACCCAGAAAATGAGCATGAAAATCATCCCAAATCCGCCAAAGCCCATCATCATGATCGATCTCCCTTCGCTTGAAAACTCTGTCGATACCATCAGCCCGTGCCGAAGGTGTCGAATCAGTAGAAGTACAATGATTTCATTTGCTATCTCAACACCCTCTTCAACTCTTGATGGTCTGAGTATAGCAGATGAATATGACAGGAGATTGACGCTATTGTGACGGTTTGATGAAGGTTTCGGGAGCGGTTAGAAAGAAAATGGCAAGATGAAGCTGATCGTGGTACCCTTACCGGGACCGGGGCTGTCCGCCCAGATGCGGCCGCCGTGTGCCTCAACGAGGTGCTTGGAGATGGTGAGGCCGATCCCGCTGCCGCCACCTGCACGCGATCGCGATTTGTCCGCGCGGTAGAAGCGTTCGAAGATATGGGGCAAATCCCCAGTCGAGATGCCGATGCCGGTGTCCTGTACGGCGACCATAAGCATACGGTTCTTGACCCTCGCTGTGACAGTGACCCGGCCTCCTGTCGGGGTATACTGGAGAGCGTTACCTAGCAGATTGGTCAGTACCTGCATGAAGCGATCTGCATCGGCTTGCACCACAGGCAGACCGGGCGCGAGGTCCACTTCGAGGGTTATACCTTTGTCCTCGAACTGGGCCGCCAAGCGCTCGGCCGCTCTACGAATCGCGTCGTTCAGCGACAACGGACGGAGATCAAGGGGAATCTGACTTGCTTCGGCGCGAGAAAGGTCTTCCAGGTCATGGACGAGCCGTTGAAGACGCCCCACTTCCTGCTGGATTCGGACGAAAGTCTCGGAGTCCGGGGGGTACACGTCGTCTATCAACCCTTCGGTGATGTTTCGAATGTTGGTCAGCGGCGTTCGCAACTCGTGGGCCACATCTCCAATCAATTCCATGCGACGCTGCTCGCTCTGTTCTAACGTTTCTGCCATGCGGTTGAATGCCTGTGCCAGCATGCCAAGCTCGTCAGGGCTGGCTACCTGGATCCGCTGGTGATAATCCCCATCCGCAATGCTTTGGCTGACCTGCGTCATCGCCGCAACGGGGCTGACGATGCGCCGTGCTACGAAGAGGCTGGCCACCGCCGCTGCGCAGACTGCAGCCAGGATGGCGAACAGCATGATTTCGCTCACCGCCGTGGCGAAATTCTCGTACAGGTTGTCGGTGAGGGTGGGATTGTCCCCGGCCAGGGCTTGCATGCGGGCGACGTGGCGCGCCAGCGCATTTGGAGCTTGAAGCTGCGCCGTTGCGACCAGTACTGCTGCCCCCACAGCCACGACGGCGAGGTAAGACAGAAACAATTTCCAGCCGAGGTGTTGCCGGAGCGCTTCAATCCACTTCACTACGACTCCTCCTCGAAGCGGTAGCCTGCGCCCCGAACTGTTACGATCAGGCGTGGGTTGTCGGGGTTGTCTTCGATCTTCTTCCGGATGCGGCCGATGTGCACATCGATCACCCGGTCGTCACCGTAGTAGTCGTACCCCCACACTTGCTCGATGAGCTGTTCCCTGCTCAGTACGCGCCTGGGATGCCGTGCCAGAGCGTGAAGAATATCGAACTCGATGGTGGTCAGGTTGACCGGTGCGTCGTCCTTCCATATCTGGCGGGCCCCCGGGTCGATCCGCAGTCGTCGAAATGCGAGC
>CAZPTF010000593.1:0-2168 GCA_964589015.1 uncultured Anaerolineae bacterium | reverse complement strand
CTTCGAAAATAATCTCGGTTAGGTCGTTGCCCCACCGAGAGCAATCTGAACCGTAGCACCGGTGAGTTTCTCCAACTGTCGCGTGTGGTAGGCCACTTTAACCTCCTTGTTGCGCTGGTTGTAGTACTCGACACCCAGATCGCGATACACTTCACCGGTACTCAACATGTGCCAAATGGCTTTCAACATCGAGTGGGCTATTGCCATAATGGCCCGCTTCTTGCCGCGACGTGCTACTAAGCGCTGGTAGCGCGCCTTGAAGAAACTGTCTTTGGTGCGAATCGCGGCATACGCACACTGCACCAAGATGCTCTTTAGCGTGCGGTTACCCTTTGTCGTCCGCCCGGAGTAGCGCTTGCCGCCACTCTCGTTGTTGCCGGGTGCTACTCCTGCCCAGCGGCTCAAATGACCATCGGTCGGGAACTGGGCCATGTCAATGCCAATTTCCGCCAAGATGATCTGGGCGGCCTGAGGATTGATACCCGGTATAGTGTCCAACAAATCTACCGCCGCCTGCCAGTGCGTCGGTGTCCCTTCGTCTGGTGGCGGAGCCGCCTCGGCCCCCTCCCCGGTCGACGCATCCGGCAGCTTACCCATCATCCCCAGTCGCCGCTCAATCTCCGCTTCGATCTCCGCAACTTGCTCATCCAAGAAATCGATATGCTCCAACTGTTGGCTTAAAAGAAACCGATGCTGCGCTTCGACTCTGCCGGTGAGCGCTTTCTCTAACTCCACCAGCTTGTTGCGCAAGCGCCCCCGGGCCAAGTCAGCCAGCGCTTCTGCGTCGGTGTTCCCGGCTGCTATCTCAGCCAACATCGCGCGCGCCGAGACCCCTTGCACGTCCGTGACCACCGAGGCCAACTTGATGTTGGCCCCTTCCAACAACTTCTGCACGCGGTTCACGGTACGACTGCGCTCTTGTATCAATCGCGTGCGATAGCGGGTCAACTCGCGCAACGCGCGTTGGGGCTTCGGCGGAATGAAGCTCGCTTTGAGTAGACCGTGCAACAGCAACTCCGCTAACCATTCCGAGTCGGTCGCGTCCGTCTTCCGTCCCGGCACACGCTTTACGTGCTGCGCATTGACTACCCACACCGTGAACGTTTCCTCTAACAGGTTGTATACGGGCTTCCAGTAGTCGCCTGTGCTCTCCAACGCCACATGGCTGCACGCCCACTCCGCTAGCCAATCATGTAACTGCAGCAATTCCGGAGTGGTCGTCCCAAAGGTTTGCGTCTCCCACTCGATGCGCTGCTCTTCCGTGACCCGCATCCGTGTAACGACCACCGTCTTCTTATGCACATCCATGCCAGCAACCCGCTCGTAGGTGATCCGCATCGTTACCTCCCTATACCTGAAATGTGGTTGGCCGGGGACCCCCTCGATAGAGAAACTCCTTCACGTGCTCGCAGCAACATTGTACGGTGCCTCAGGATCCCCATGGCAGTCTCCTCTTCGGGCTCGCGGCACCAGCGTCGTAGCGCCCTGAGACCAACCGTCTCCCAAGTATACTCAATGCGTTACAGCTGTCACCCGCTATTTTCGTGCTTGCATGGAGTGCACCAGCACCGGCGTCTCCTCTGAAAATGGCAAATAGCGAATGGCGAATAGCGAATGAGCGTGATATTCTTTGACTCGCTGATTCTTCTCTCCGCTGATTCTTTTTATCTGAACAAGTCTTTCTCCGGCGGGCGTTGCATGTCCGTGGCGCGACCGTCGCCGCGCGGGTATTCTGCGCCACGGATGACGACGACAGGCAGGCCCTCTGCCGCTTGCCCGGTGACGAGGCCTGCTGCTGCCGCCAGCTCGTCGGCGCGGGCGACGGTGGTGACGCGCAGCGCGTAGCCGAACATATCCGGCTGCCCGCGCAGATCGGCGATGGGCAGCATCCCGGCAACGCCGAGCGCCACGTTGACCGTCCCCAGCCGCCAGGGCCGCCCGTGCGTGTCGGTGATGATGACGGCGACGTCCGTTTTGGTCGCCGCCATCAACCCCGCGCGGATGTGCTGCGCCGAGGCGTCGGGATCCTCCGGCAGCGTCAGGGCAATTTCGCCTTCCGGCCCGGCCACGTTGGAGCGATCCACACCGGCGTTGGCGCAAATCCAGCCGTGGCGCGTCTCCATGATGAGCACGCCTTCGCGTTGGCGCACAATGCCGCGTGATCCGCG
>CAZPTF010000592.1:0-2177 GCA_964589015.1 uncultured Anaerolineae bacterium | reverse complement strand
CAGGTAGAGTTCGTAGGGATGCGTTTCAGTGCCACAGAACTCGCGTCCATTGTCCGTCAGCACCGCGCCCACCGTCAAGCCATGCTGCTGGTAGAAAGGCAGCACATCGTTGTGCAGCACTAACGCGGCGGCTTCGGGCTGCTTGGAGGTGTGCAGATAACCAAAGGCATAGCTGCCATAGGTGTCTATCACCGCGTGCAGATACACCTTCCCCACTCCCTTGAGCGTGCCCACAAAGAAGGTATCCGCGCACAGCAGCTCACCCGGACGACTGCTCTCCACATGCCGTTCGCGAAAACAGGGATTGGCTTTCTCGATCCAGGCCACCTGCTCGGCGGTCAACTCGATTTCGTGCTGACAGGCCTGGCTTTCCAGCTTCAGCAAGCGCTCGTAGCGACTGCCCAGGTCATGCTTGTTCAAGATGGTTTGAATCGTCGGCGCACTGACATTCACCCCTTCCAGCTGCAGCCGGTCATGCAGCCAGTTGCAGCCCCGCGTCGGATGCGCCAGGCTCAACGCCAGAATGCGCTCCACCACTTCGGGCGGTGTCGTCTGCGGATGCGACTTGTGAATGGGCGGCAGGTCTTTGAGCCCTTCCAGCCCGTGCGTCTGAAAGCGCCGCTTGTACTCGTAGAACTGGGTCCGCGATACCCCGCGCTGGCGGCAGGCTTCGCGCACGTTGCCCAACTGCTCGGCCAGCTCCAGCACACTCAACCGGTGACGAGCCAGTTTGTATTATTTTCCAACCTCATCACCTGGTGCTGTTCGACCACATCGTGACCCGCCGCTGTTTCTGCATGGCGCGACGCCAGTCTAAGCGCGCCTCTTCCCGAACGGCCTCGAAGTAGGTGTCGAAGGGCAACAGGTCGTCGTACAATCCCTTGATCGCGATCCGTTTGATCGGTTGCTTGTGATGTTCGATGATGAGTTCATGCCGCTCAGCATCGATGACGACGGTCACCGTCTGACCGGCGAGGGCTTGTTTGACATAGTAGCGGTGATGGCCGAGTTGAAGGCTGCCCCGGCTATTGAGACGACGGCAGTAGCGCTGTCCGTGAACCGTTTGGAGCCAGCGATCCGGATCGACAAAGACAGGGAGGCGGGGCCGGGGTGGCACGTCGGGGAACGCCACCTGCGGGGGCAGGTTGTGACACGTCAGCGCCTGGTTGGGGCGTTCCCGATTGTAGTGCACGATGTACGCCTGGGTGACCTGGCGGGTGTGATCCAGCGTCGTGGGGCTGTGGCGGTCGAGGCACTCTTCAGCGTAGTTGCGGTGATAGCGCTCCACGAAGGCATTCAGATCGGGCCGGTGGGGCGGACAGAGAGCGACCTCAATTCCCAGGCAGAGCAGGAAACGGATGACAGGCGTCGGGAAATCGCGACCCGACCAACTGCCAACGAACCTCGGATCCCGGTCGCAGGTGAGACGTTCTGGCAGACCATGCGCCAGGAAGATGTGTGTCAACGCCTCGATGGTCGTCTCGTTGGTGAAGTCGTCTCGAACCACGGCGTCCACCACACGGGATGTCCCGACATCGACCATGTTCAGCGTTTCGACGACATGCTGTTGTTTCCCTTCGGGATCGGGCGGCACGCTCGACACATCCTTGAAGTCCATTTGCCAGCTCACCATCGGCGCCGGGCGTTCGACGGGCGTATGTTCTGAGTGAGTGCGGCGGATGATCCGGTTGTGTCGGTCCAGGATACGCCACACTGTGCTGGTCGAGGTCGGCACATGCCAACCGCCCTGTTTCAAGCTTTCATCCTGGTGGAGATAGTAGAGGATGGTTTTGGGACCAGGCACGCGCTGCAGATTGCCCGGCGGTTGGTCGCGTATCGCCAGAATCCGCTCAATCACGCGCGGATGGATCGGGTCCGGCCGCCTGTGGCGCGCCCGCGACAAACCGTGCAGCACGCTCGGGTCATCGTCTGGCGCCTGCCGCAGCCGCTGACGCCACTTCTTGACCCAGCTGCGTGATCGTCCCGTGGCGTCCATATATTGCTGAATGGTTCATTCAGGATGCCGCGCGAGCAACTGACGCAAGTACGTGCGGTCGGCATAGAATTGTTCCTCCATGATACGCCCCCAACACGGCTCGATGGGCTGTTGGAGAAAGTGTAACCGGGCCGGCGGTCACGATGTAGGCGATTTCTGGAGGTGATGAGGTTGGAAAATA
>CAZPTF010000591.1:0-2183 GCA_964589015.1 uncultured Anaerolineae bacterium | reverse complement strand
GTGCCAATCTACCACGGTTACGCGCAGCGTGCGCTCTGGCGCATTCCGCTGCTCCGGATGGCGCACGCGCTCGTCAAAGATTGGCACAGTCGTGACCGGCACAAGGATATTCGTGTGAACCTGGCAGATCACGCTGAAAACACGACCTGCCCATTGCTCGCTGCCCCCAAAATCTATTCTAAGGGCATCACTCCTCTTACCGATGAGATCCGTTTTGCCTGCACCAGCAGGTAAGGGCTGTCCCATAAGCCGCGCGCGATCGCGGTGCGACAGGGTCTTGCCAGCCACGCATCCAACACGATGCCCACGTGTCGCGGGCCGGTACTCGAATGGGTGCACGCCGACCGCTGTTCACGCCGATCCGCCGGAGTGCGTCACCGCGAAACGGCGACAAGCGAGCGGATTCCGGCTGACGGGTGAGCCTGGTTCGTTGCATATAATGGTATCATACATTTATCATTTAACTGCATCTAAAGTAAGTTCGTTGCTATCTTGACATTGCAGATAAAGTGTGCTAGCATGTAGCCAGGAGTTGCGTTGGCGAAGAATGGAGATCGTTGTATGCCCAATTCATGGCGTCACAGAGGGGAATCCCGGCAGGATGAAGCTTTTCCACGCCGTATTCTGCGGTTCATCGAACCGTGCCTGCTGTTGCTGCTGCACTGCAGGGAAGTACACGGCTACGATCTGGTCGAGGGGCTGCATTCGTTCGGATTCGAGCAGAGTGCCGGTGGATCGAGTACGGTCTATCGTGTGCTGCGCGAACTGGAACAGCGCGAGTTCGTCACATCGCGTTGGGATACCGCGAACTCCGGACCGGCGCGACGGCTGTACCGGCTGACGACGCGCGGGGATGCATATCTCGCCTCATGGGCTGAAGACCTGCGCGAGACTGACCGGGTGCTGCACAGTTTTCTGAGCAACTATGACAGGCACATGGAACAACACGCTTAGGGTAATCTGCACGCTTTGTGCAGCTGAGGAGAATAGCCCTATGGAGAGGGGTGTACGAGTCGAGTCGCTGTTGCGACTGACCGCGAACATACTTACTGAGTTCAGGAGGGAATGATGAAGATTGCAGTTTCTGCCCAGGGTGACACATTGGAGGCGCAGACCAGTATGGTTTTTGGGCGGTGTCCATTCTACGTTCTCATCGACACGGAGAGCATGTCGTTTACGCCGTTCGCGAACCCGGCAGTGAATCAGGGTTCGGGTGCAGGGATTCAGGCGGCGCAGTTCGTCGTGCAGCAAGGCGCGGAAGCGGTCCTGGCCGCCAACGTGGGTCCGAACGCCTTTGGCGTGCTCGGAGCGGCAAATGTGCCGTGCTATGTGGTGCCGGAAGGAACGGTGCGTGAGGCGGTTGAAGCCTTCGTTGCCGGCCAGCTTCCGTCGCTGTCGAACGCCAACGTCGCAGCGCACAGCGGGATCGGTGGTGCGCTGGGAGGTGGGTTGGGCGCTGGCATGGGCCGTGGGGGTGGTGGCATGGGTCGCGGCGGCGGAGGTGGTATGGGCCGTGGCGGCGGTGGCGGAATGGGCCGCGGTGGCGGTAGAGGTCGTTGAACTGCGGGTTGTGAGGAGGTGAGCGAACGTGATTGAGATCAGGGCGGAACGCTGTACGGGTTGCGGACTGTGTTTGGACGTGTGCGCGACGGGTGCCCTGTACCTCGTTGATGGGAAAGTGGCGATAGACGAGACGCTGTGCAGTGAGTGCAGCGCCTGTGTGGCGGTTTGCCCGGCGGAAGCACTAGCTGTTGTGCAGGCGGAGAATCAACTGGCAATGACGCCTGTGCGTATACCGGTTAGTGTGAAGTTACCAGCGCCGCTGGCTAAGCAGAGCGTAGCGGGACACACGGCAGTGCGGATCGCTGTACTGCCACTACTCGGCGCGATGCTGAAATGGACAGGACGAGAGGTTGTTCCGCGCGTTGCCGGATACTTGTTGGATGAACTCGACCGGAGGCGTAACAATGCGAGTGCATCGAATGTGGACATGACATGCGCCAGTCCGCGGCTAGTGACGCCACTGAGTTCAGGGAGACAACACCGGCAACGCGCGCGGCGTGGGAAAACGTAGTCAACATAGACCGGCGCTATGGCGCGATTTCATGCGACGGAATTCTCCTTAGCGTACCAGGCGATCCATGGTGATCCCTGCGCCGTCCAGCCGGGGATGTTCGGCGGAT
>CAZPTF010000590.1:0-2183 GCA_964589015.1 uncultured Anaerolineae bacterium | reverse complement strand
GTGGGCTACTACCAGAATACCGGTTTCTTACCTGACTTCGTCTTGGCCTTCGAGCAAGTCTTCTCACAGATGACTTATCTGGGACCCTTGAGGGAATACCCCCAACGTAGCTACGTCTGGGCAGGAGAACATCCAATCGATGTCGGCAGGCGTGGTGATAAGGCAGTGGCTGCTCTCCTGGCCGCCATGTCTGAGAAAATGAAAATCCCGCGGTTGGTCAAGAAACGGCGGCGCTTTGAACCGATCGAGAAACGCATCGCTGCCTGGCTGAAAGAGACGGACTTGATCGACTCATTCGAGCTACGGCCTATTGCAGAGGGACGTAAAGACTACGAGGTTCGCGTCAGAAAGAACACATCCAGTTCTGAGGTGTTGATCACCGATGTCGGTTTTGGAGTGTCCCAGATCTTGCCAGTTCTGGTCCTGTGTTACTACGCTCCGGAACATTCTACTATCCTGCTCGAGCAGCCGGAAATTCATCTGCATCCCTCAGTGCAAGCCAGTTTGGCCGATGTGTTCATTGACGTAGTCAAAGAACGGCACGTGCAAATCATATTGGAGAGCCACAGCGAGCATCTCTTGCGACGCCTGCAGCGGAGAATTGCGGAAGAACAGATCGGCGTGGATGACACAGCGCTGTATTTCTGTCGCATGGAGACAGACTCTTCGCGCATTGACAGACTCGATGTAGACATGTTTGGCAACATCAGGAATTGGCCCAAGGGCTTCTTTGGTGACGAGATGGGCGAGCTATCAGCGATGACAGAAGCTGCGATGCGCCGGCAGATGGCAGAAATCGAATGAAGTCAGCAGTCGTTGTGGACACCAACGTGCCAATCGTTACGAACGGAGACTCAGAGCAGGCATCACCAAAGTGCGTCACAGCCTGCGTTGAGCGTCTCAGAAAAATCACGGTTCTTGAGAATGAAAGATTGGTTTTGGATAACCGATGGTTGATCATCCGAGAATACCAGCGAAACTTGCGGTCCGAAGGACAACCAGGTTTTGGAGATGCCTTTCTGAAATGGGTATTGACCAATCGGGCCAATCCTGACCGATGTGAGTATGTATCCATAACTCCCATAGACAACTATGAAGTCGATTTTGTGGAATTCCCCAGAGACCCAGATTTGACTTGTTTCGACCTCGCCGACCGCAAGTTTGTCGCAGTGGCTCTAACTCATGCACAACGACCACCCATTCTTCAGGCCATGGACAGCAAGTGGTGGAACTACAAAGATGCCCTGAGACGAAACGGCGTTGAAGTCGAATTCTTGTGTGAAGAGGATATTTCTCCTCTGATATAATGCGCGGCAGGCTGTTCCCGTCCCCCTATCGAAGCGGACGGTATTTTGTTACCCGCAGAGGAAGTGAAGCCATCATGCTACCATTGGGCAAATTGGATCATGCATTTCTGGGCCAGCTGCTCAGTCGTTACACCCACGCAGATGAGCGTATCGTGGTCGGGGCGACCATCGGCGAGGACGCCACGGTCATCGATTTCGGCGCGACGTGCCTGGTCGCGAAGACCGATCCGATCACCTTCGCCACGGATGAAATCGGCTGGTATGCGGTCCAGGTCAATGCCAACGACATCGCCGTTTCCGGAGGCATCCCACGCTGGTTTCTGGCGACGGTACTGCTGCCCGAGGCGACAACCGATGAGGCTTTGGTAGAGGATCTCTTCCGGCAATTGTCCACCGCCTGTGCGGATTTGGGCATCGCGTTGTGTGGCGGGCATACCGAGGTAACCTACGGATTGGACCGCCCGATCATCGTCGGGCAGATGCTCGGCGAGGTCGAACGGGACCGTCTGATCGCCACCGGAGGCGGACGCCCCGGCGATGACCTGCTACTGTCCAAAGGGATCGCCATCGAAGCGACGGCCATCATTGCGCGCGAGAAGGCGGCCGAGTTGAGCGACGAGTATTCGCCCGCGTTCCTGGCGCGCTGCCGCGAGATGCTGCACCGGCCGGGAATCAGCATCGTGCGTGAAGCACGGCTGGCACTTGAGACGATCCCGTTTCAGGCCATCCACGCCATGCACGATCCCACCGAAGGTGGTCTGGCTACCGGCCTGTGGGAAATGGCGACCGCCTCCGGCGCCGGGTTGCGAATCGACAGCCATGCCCTGCCCATCTTACCCGAAACGACGGCGCTGTGTGCCCGTTACGGTCTGGATC
>CAZPTF010000589.1:0-2186 GCA_964589015.1 uncultured Anaerolineae bacterium | reverse complement strand
CCGCTCCAGCTGGCGCACGCGCTCGTCAAAGATTGGCCCAGTCAGACTTCACGCCGACGACGGGGCCAATCTCCGCACAGGCCATGCGGGGGTCTGGCGGCCCGGCCCGTTCCCGTGGGCCTCCGCGCAAACGGAACGCGCCCAAGATTGGCACAGTCTTGACCCACGCAATATGCTAGGACTGCCGCTTCCTGTACAAGCCGATCGCGTAGATGATCGCCAGCAGGGCGGCCCCCACGATCAAGCCCACCGTGAAACCAAGCTCGATGGGCACGAAGCTCTTGAACAGGAAGGCGATCACGATCACGCCCCCGAGCTTGAAGATCAGGTGTTTCTGCAGCCATTTCTCGAAGCCGTCGATGCCGGGCCGCCCAGGCCATGAATCAGGCGACCCGGCAGACGGCGGGGTAGGGGGACGCTCTCGTGAGAGCGTGTTTAGATCGTCTTGTTCAGTGTCGCTCGGCCGCTCGCTCACTGGATAACCTCGATCCCGTGCATGTACGGACGCAGGACCTCGGGCACGATTACGCTGCCATTCTCCTGCTGGTAATTTTCCAGCACAGCGATCATGACCCGTGGCAGCCCCAGCCCAGAGCCGTTCAGCGTGTGCACGAACTCAGGTTTTGCCTGCGGGTCGGGCCGGTAACGGATATTCGCGCGGCGCGCCTGGAAGTCACGGAAGCTGCTACACGAGCTGACTTCCAGCCATTCGCGGATGCCGGCAGCCCAGATTTCCACGTCGTACTTGATGGCGGCGGTGAAAGACAGGTCGCCGGTACACATCTGTACGACGCGATAGGGCAGTTTCAACTCGCGACACACTTCCTCTGCGTTGTCGGTGAGCCGCTGCAGTTCCGCGTCGGACGTCTCCGGCGTGCAGAACTTCACCATCTCGACCTTGTCGAACTGGTGACCGCGCTTGATGCCACGCGTCTCCTTGCCCGCCGACATCTTCTCGCGGCGGAAACAGGGCGTGTACGCGACATGATTGATCGGCAGCTGCTCCGCCTCCAGGATCTCGTCCATGTACAGGTTGGTCACCGGTACCTCGGCGGTGGGAATCATCCACAGGTCGTCTTCGAAGTCGCGGTACAGGTTTTCGCCGAATTTCGGCATCTGCCCGGTGTTCCACATGCACTGTTCGCGGACCACGAACGGCGGATAGACCTCGCTGTAGCCCTGCCTGACGTGCAGGTCGATCATCCAGGCGATCAGAGCGCGTTGCAGCCGTGCGCCCTGGTTGCGCAGCACGTAGAAGCGGCTTCCGGACAGCTTGACGCCGCGCTCGAAGTCGATAATGCCCAGCTTCTCGCCGAGCTCGTAATGGGGAGCCGGCTGGAAAGCGAATGTGGGCGGCTCGCCCCACGTGCGGACGATCACATTCGCGCTTTCGTCCGGTCCTACCGGAACGTCGGGGTGCGGCATGTTGGGGACCTCGTATAGCAGCGCGTTCAACTCGCCCTCGATCTGGCGCAGCTCGTCGTCGAGCTCCTTGATGCGCTCGCCGGTCTCGCGCATCTCGACGATCGCACGTTGGCGGGCGTCGTTGTCTTTCATGCGTGCGATTTCTTTGGAGACGGTGTTCCGTTGTGCTTTGAGCCGCTCCGCTTCCTTTATCGTTTCCCGCCGCCGCACGTCCAACGACAGAATGTCGTCGATCGGGGCGACGGTGTTCAGCTTGTGCAGAGCTTCCTTGATTTCATCAGGGTGCTCGCGAATGAAGTTCAGGTCTAACATGGTGTCCTCCTGCTACCAGCTCACTGTCTGGGATCGCGCTGCAAAAAACGAAACGCCTCTCGTCTGGAAAGGACGAGAAGCGCTGATTACCCGTGGTGCCACCTTTCTTTGCCGGCATCTTGCGATGCCAACCTCGGTAAGTTACGAGATTTGACCTCGCAACCTGCCTGTTAACGGGGGCCACCGGTTCGGCTTAGCCGGCCCGAATACGGACCGTTTTCGTCGAACACTCCGGAGGGGATTCGTCTGGCCCAGCTATCACGTCGCAGCACCCGTGACTCTCTGGAAAACTCGACCAGCTTACTGGTCTCCATCACCGTTTTGATCGTGTGATTCGATTGTATGGCGCGATTATAGCACGCTCCACATACTTTGTCAAAGTCGCGTTGCTGCGCAAAAATCGTTTGACAATCGCCGTGGCCTTTGATATAATAGTCACATCTTCGGTG
>CAZPTF010000588.1:0-2194 GCA_964589015.1 uncultured Anaerolineae bacterium | reverse complement strand
GCTTTCAACTTCTCCGCGAGCGACGGCACATCGCGCGGCAGGCCGAAGTCCGGCGACGCATACCGTTCCGGGCCCGAGTTGTGCTCGAAGCCGAATCGATGCTGATACATCCCGCTCAATAGCCCGGCCCGCGACGGTGAGCAGACCGGATGCGTGGCGTAGCCATCGGTGAACCGCACACCGCCATCAGCAATCGAGTCGATGTGCGGGGTCGGGATGTCGCCGCATCCCTGGCAGCCGAGATCGGCATAGCCCAGATCGTCCGCCAGAAAGATGATGATGTTCGGTCTGCCAGCCGTCAATGCCGGCGGTGCGGTGATCAAACATATCAGCATCATAATGCTCATCTTCATGGATATCAGATCCTTGCTTGGAGTATTCAGGTTACCTCAATTGAATCGCTCATCGTCGGGTGTTCGTTCGTCATCGGCTGCAATTCGTGAGGCTTGAGCGGACGTTTGTCGGCTGTCAATTCTCTTGTGAAGTCGATGATGATGGTGACTCCACGAGCCAGCGTGCTGCTTGAGACCCAAACCAAGATGTCAAGACGTCACGTCGCTTGTCTGGGGCCAGATCCCGTGTGAGGATTCGAAACGGCTCGTCCAGATGGCCCGTCGGCTCATATTTGGAATCGTCGGGCGTGCGCGCGTCGACGAGTGTGAATGTGATCCGTGAATCACCGCGCCGTGGAAACGACCGCTGCAATTCCAGCCGCTTAACCGCCTTGGTCTCCTTATCGACCTGGATCACCGCTTCGCGTATGTACCCGGACACTCGTCCGCGCGGTCGAGCCGTGATGACATGTGTGAAGTTATTACTGTCCGAATGGTCAAGTTCGAAGTGATTCAGCACATTCTTTAGCAGCGTCTCCAGATGCAGGCTGTACAAGTCGGCAATCTGCCGCAGGGGCGGGCCGATTTCCTCTGCTTCGATCTCCAACGCGTGATGCCGTCGCAACGTGATCCAGATCGCGTCAGAGCTGCTGCGACCCCACTTCCAGGCTCGCTGACCGCCTATGTCCACCCAAAAACGGTCCCCCTGTGTCCAGATGCGGACGTTCCGAAAATGGGGCTGTTCTTCCTGGATCTCCGCATCCCGCTCGACCGTCACCGTATAGCATCGTTCAACCGGGCCGGCGTGGGTTGCCAGTGCAGCGCGTACGAGCACCGAAGCCTCTGCGTGCGCGGGCGGGCCCAAACGACCGACGACAAACGCCAACAGCACGGTCGCCGCCGCTGCAGCGAGCCATACCGACCGCGTCCAGGACCTTTGATGATGTGTTGAGGTGGGTGCGCGGACAGGCCGCGATTGCGGCTTGTCAGCGTCGGTTGTTTCCATCGTTCCGAGCACGCGTTCTAGCAACGGTTCGCATTGCTCCCGCTCGGCCTGATGTTCCAGGTACTGGCAAACCAGATCGTCGATTGGATCCCCAGCGGCGCGGGGTTTCTCGTTCATCGCTTGGCCCCCGGATACGAGACTTGTGTAGAAGAAAGAGGTTTGCCCGCGCCGGTTCTCATGCGTCGCGCAAGAAGCACTCCAGTTCCCGCGAAAGCGCGCGCCGCGCCCGATGGACGAGCACTCCCGCGTGGCTTTCGGTGACTTCGAGTGTTTCGGCAATTTCGGACAGGCTGCATCCCAAGCTCTTCAATTCCAAGGCGGCGCGTTGATTGAGTGGAAGGTGCTGTAGGGCCTCACCGACTGCCATCTCCAGTTCTTTGCGCATGGCGAACTGATATGGCTCGATCGACCGGCGGTCAACGAACTCGGAAGCCCTATCGGTGTCCGCATCAACGCCCGTTTGCCATCGGACTCTGCCGGCCCTCCGACCGAGGTCAATGCACGCATTGGCGATCGATCGCAGCAACAGCTTGAATCCATCTCGTGGCAGGTCGTACCGATCCTTCCGCTCCAACAGTCGGCAAACACAGTCGTGGACCACGTCCTCGGCCGCGTGGCGATCGGCCAGCAGCGAGCGCGCGAAGGCCAGCGCCTTGGGCAAGGATTTTTCTACCCAGGCGTCGAGCGACTTCTGACGCGTCCTTCCCGCCTCTCCCACGACACCGACTCTTCTACGAGAACAACGAACGACGACGTATTTCTTTACAGCCGCCGGAGTTGGACGTCAAAAAAAGACTCGCCCCGGCAAGGACGCAGGGCGAGATGTATGATGTAACACCAGAAATGGCAAGAAGTT
>CAZPTF010000587.1:0-2198 GCA_964589015.1 uncultured Anaerolineae bacterium | reverse complement strand
AAGACCTCATTGGATTTGAAGGAGGTGACGCCAACCTATACCGCTACTGCGGGAACGACCCGGTGAATTCGGTGGATCCGAGCGGGTTGCAGGGTGGTTCCGTACGTTACTTACCCCCGACTTCAGCGCCCTTTAACCCACCAAGCTGGATCACGACCCCCGTTGGTCGAGCATTAACGTCGACCGAGCAGCGATTTCTGTCTTTCGTCTTCAAGAGCATCCTCGACATGGGATTGTCGCAGGAGGAACAGATTCTGCTCATGGGCGACATCGCGAGTGTTTTGAATCAAGTGCGTTTGTGGGATCACTCGACCATACCTGTAGGATCCGGAGGGCTAAGTCACCTTGGTGCCTCCGTGTTTATCGTGCCGGGCTTGGCTGAAGGGGTCACCGTTGGAAACCAAATATACTTTACGCATGGCGCGTATCAGAGACTGGCGGCCGATCTTCCGCTCCTCGCGCACGAGGCATTTCACAGTCTTCAGTACCAGACGTCGCGGTTGGGCGTTCCTGCATGGGTACTTGTCTACTTCGGCGATGCCACGGTTAACTGGATGTCTATCAAGTGGCCTGAGGACGCATACATGTCAACCGTCCCAGAAATGCAGGCCTTTGCGCTTCAGTTCGCTCTCCGGACAATACTCCAGAAGTACCCGAATCTGCCCACGCAGATCGCTCAATCCTCCCTGTCTCCGCAACAGAAAGAAGCAATCGCTAATGAGATTCGAAAAGCTTACCATGATGAACTCGTGCGCAAGATGAAAAACCACTGGCCTCCGAAGTTCAAGCCTGGGAATGTCACCGTGGACCCGACTTGGCCGTACTAAAGGAGATGACTCCTATGGCCTATCGATTGAAGCGACAGACAATCCCTTTGCTGATCAGCATGGATTCCGCCACGAATCGGCTCCGCCTGGCGGACAACCCGGAACACGGCGAAGCGAAGGCCATGGCAAACGCAAGGACCCGTTCGCGGGGATAGAACATGAATTCGCAACAACAGGCTGAAGGCCGCGAGACCAAACGAAAACCCCGCATTGAAACCGGCTGCGCCGACTTGAGCGGATGCTGCACACTCCCCGGCGGCATTATCTGCGTAGTTCTGGGGGTTCTTCTCCTGGTTAGATGGTACTACGGATCCCTCCATTTGCGAGAATTTGCGCGAGGTGATCGCATCGAGATGCCGCTCGATCTCTCGCGTCCTGGAGTTCTCACGTGGAAGCCTGACTTCACTACTACATCGACGCCCGAGGACTTGAATCTCTGCTTCTGCGAGAGGTACGGGCCGGACTTGCTTCCATCTCTCGATGTTTTGGATGGGCTGTGGCTTGACGTGCGTGTCAAGACAGTCACGGGAGAGCTGCTGGCAGCGTCCAGCCTTCAGACCGATCCGTGGAATCACACTGATCGATGTGATACGCGAAGGTCCGGTCTTTTTTGCCGAAGAACCCATCACCGTCGAATTCGAGGTCATCAGAGGCGTTGACGAACTGAAGGGAGTCCCGGCGGCGCTCTACTTCGTCAATGCAGAGAACAAATACGCGGGGGTCCCACGCGTGTTCGACTTTCTGCTAGTGTTCTGCCCCGGCTCATTTCTCCTGCTACTGGGAATCCTCCAATTGTTCGTTTCGGTTAGAATGAAACGCGGCGCCGCAGGGATGCGCTCACCGAAAACAGGTGGCGATTCAAGCGGAGCGGGGTCGAACCCGTTCCAAGAGTGAGGATGCTCTGGCGGGAGTCTGAACGTCGCAATGGGGACGCACCTGGTTTACGGTCGGCACCGTCACTAAAACCGTCACCTTCGCCTACGACTTCCTCAACCGCTGGATCGCAACCGACGTCGATACCGACCCGGCCACCGCGGGCGGAGAGACGTCGGAATACTTCGTCTACGGCCAGGCGACGCTGCCCGACGAGGTCGCGCCGTGGGACCGCGCGGCGGCGGACGCGCGGGATATTGGGCAAATTACGTTGCGCCTGAACGAGGACGGCGAAATCTCGAACCGCTACCTCTGGGGGCCCGCGGTCGATCAGGTTCTGGCGGACGAACAGGTAAGCTCGGACGGCCAGGGCGACTATGATACCGACCAGATCCTCTGGCCGCTCGGCGACCACCAAGGCACCGTCCGCGACCTAGCCAAGGTCAACGGCTCCGGCGACACGGAGATCGTAAACACTTACAGCTACGACGCTTATGG
>CAZPTF010000586.1:0-2199 GCA_964589015.1 uncultured Anaerolineae bacterium | reverse complement strand
GGGTACGTCACATGACCCCGGGTGCCGCGCTCATGTACGCCACCCCCATCACCGCGATCCACAGGCAGGAGCAAATGATGCCACCGATCACCAGGCCGATCACCAGGAATACCCACTTGTTATCCATTCATCCCTTTCGTAGGCCGGGTACAGGGGCAGATTTGGGTGAAGCTCCGGCCCGTTCAGCGATCGTGATTATATCACAGCAGCGACGGTGTGGCAAGGGCCTTGCGGCCAGGAACCAATTCGATTGTCGAAAGCATCGCACACCCCCATCGCGCCGCGGTCCGTCCCAGGTGCCTGTCGAGGGTGTCACGGGTGACCAACGTGGCCGAGTGGGGAGGGGGACCGGGGCTGGCCGCGTGGCGGATGTCACCGGACATCGGGTCGCTTGCTCACGCAATCCACAGAAAATAGAACCCGACCAGGATGACAATTGCGCCGCTGGCTTGTTGCAGCCGGTTGCCCCAGCGGCTGAAGATGGGCAGAGCCTTGATGAAGCCGGTGAACGTCCCCGCGAGGATGATCGGGACGCCCCGTCCCAGCGCATAGACGAACAGCAGCGTCGCACCATACACGACGGCGCCTTTGGCCATCACGAGGGTCAAAATGGCCGCCAGGACCGGCGTGGCGCACTGCGAGGAAACCAACCCCGACACCAGGCCGAGCAGCAAAGCACCGAGCAGTCCTTTGCGCTGGATGCGTTCGCGTTGGCGCGCGAACAGGTCGGGGATCGGAATCTGCAACACTCCGAGCAAGTGCAGGCCGATGACGATACAGATGACGGCAACCGCGTAGTACCAGATGTTGCCGGCGCCAAACAGCCCCCCGACAACCGCCGCGAAAACACCCAACGCACTGAAAGTAATCGCCAGCCCGATGGTGAAGGCCAGCGAAATGGCAAACCCTTCCGTGCGGGAAATATCCTTCTTCCCGGCGACGAACCCGATGAGCAAAGGGATCATCGCGACGTTGCACGGGCCGATACTGGTCAGTACGCCGCCCAGGAATACGAGCACGTAGGCGACCGCGGACGCCGTCTGCAGGCTATTCAGGTCAAAAGGCATGTCTACAATTCCCCTTCCTGCGCCAGCATCTCATGCAGCTTTGCATTGATATCGTCAATCGTTATCCTGCTTTCCTGGCGTAGTACCTCGTTACCTTCTTCATCGAGGATGATTATGGTGGGAGCGACGATGACGCCATGCGCCTCCACCAGTTCCGGCGATTCGTCGGCGTTAATGCGCTGCGCGTGAAATGCAGCGGCCACTTCGGGGTCTAACTTGTTGAAGTAGCTATCGGCTGCGGCGTACAGCTTCATTACACATTGGCAGCCCATGTTGCGGTTGAACAGCAAGAGCGTACCTGGTCTACCTCCGATCGCTGCGACAGCAGTGGCAGCCGCTTGCGGCGCGGGTATGGCTGCGGGTGCGTCCTGCCAGGTCTTCACCCCAATGATGGCCCCAACAGCTGCCAGCACAATGACAAGCAGAAGCAATTGAGTCGTCTTCATCAGTTCTTCTCTCCCTAATGCAATAAGTACAGGCGCAGTGCCCCCATCCAAAGGCGACACAGCCCTACCCCGTGCTGGGCTGTATCGCTCCTGCCTAACTGCCATTCTCCGCGTCAAGCTCGAGACTGAACCAGCCGACGTGGCGGATGACGAACTTGAGCGTATCATCCTGCCGGCGCGGCACATCCCACGCCTGCCGGGAGACGAACACGCGAATTGTTCCGCAGTCGACGGACACGTATTCCCCCGTGTCCTGGGGTTCCTCCGTCAGACCTGACGGTGCAGTGTATGTACTTCATCAGCCGCCAGGCATCGTCGTGGTGGCGATAGTCAGCGCACCCCCGCGGTCCAGGACGTATTGCCGGATATCACCGCCCAGCAATCGCCCGGATATGGATCGGCCTCTGGCCTTCTCGAAATCTTCGGGCATTTCTATCTCCTTGATGGCTAGCAAACAATCGCAAATTCGTATCCCAATTCATTCGCTGGAGAACCCAACCAGCAGTTGGTCGAGCCGCTCGCGCAACTGTTCCGTCGTAATCGCGCCCATTATCGTCTGTCCCTCCCCGGCTGCGTCCACCAGCAAGGTAGTGGGAATAGCGCGGACTTGAGCCGCGCGAATGAAGCTCTGATTCTCGGCAGCGTACACGTTGACGTCGACGAACTCGATTTTGTCTTCGAAGTCA
>CAZPTF010000585.1:0-2202 GCA_964589015.1 uncultured Anaerolineae bacterium | reverse complement strand
ATGTCGCCAAAAATCCCAGCTGCACCCTCTCCTCGCCCATCGATTGACCCGCTCGTGGCGGCGTGATATAATGCCCGCAGGTAGCGGGTCCATGTCGTCGGGCGAGCGCATGGACCCGTTTGGCTGACGAGGATCGCGGGGGGATGTGAATGAGGCGCTTGAGGATACACTGGCTGGTGCTGCTCTTCGTGCTCGTGGCGCTGGTTCTGACCTATCCCGTTGCCCTGCGGCTGGTCGATGGGACGGCGCTCCCCGGCCTGCAGGACTTCGACGAGTTCGAGTACACCTGGCTGCTGTGGTGGTACCAGGTCAGCCTGGTGGACCGGCAGAGCGCACCCAACCAGCTCCCCTTCTACTACCCCATGCAGACCACCCAGCCGCTCGTTGATGTTACGCCACTGGGTTGGCTGTTGGCGGTTCCACTGGTCATGTGCCTCGGTGCGGTGCGTGCCTACAGCGCGTTCTGGCTGCTCAACTTCGTCCTCTGCGCATTTACGGCATATCTGCTCGCGTATTGGCTCACCCGCTTGCGTGCGGCGGCGCTCATCGCCGGGTTGATCTTCGCTTTCTATCCGGGCAAGATGCTCCACGGTCTGGGCCACATGGGCGACATGCTGATCTTCATGTTTCCGCTCTACGCCTTGTTTCTGCTCCGCTTCGTCGATCGGCCGTGCCGGCGGAACGCCGCGCTGCTTGCCGCCGTGACGACCATTGGTCTCCTCATCGATTTCCGGCACATCGCTCTGTTTTACCTGCCGTTTACCGCGATATTCCTGGTGTACCAGGCGGTGGTTGCACCGCGCCGGCTGTTCTCACGGCGCGTTGTCGTTCCCGGACTGCTGGCGACTGCTGCAGTGTTTGGGTTGACGCTGCCGTTCTTTGGTCCATTCCTGCTGAGCAGCCTTGGCGGTCAACTGGGGCATCTGAAAGAGGGCGGGCTGGAGGCCAGCTCGGCGGACCTGCTGTCGTTCGTCCTCCCGCCGCTGACCCACCCGCTGTTCGGACGAATTCCGGCGCTGCAGGCACTGATGCAGGCCGTCTGGACGGAGAACATCTACATCGAAACCTGCCTGTACCTGGGCGTCGTGGCGGTGACTCTTGCCGTGATCGCGCTGACGCGACGGATGCGGCGTGCCTGGTTCTGGGTGGCGGTGATTGCCGTTTGTACACTGTTCGCTCTGGGACCGGTGCTGACCGTTGCTGGACAACCGCTGGCCGGCGTGCGGCTGCCGTATGCCTGGCTGCACCGTCTGCCGTTCTACGAGTGGGTGCGTATCCCCGGGCGCATGGATATGACGATCAAGCTGGCATTGGCGATGCTTGCCGCGCTCGGTGCCGCCGCGTTGCTGCGCCGGCTATCGTCCCACAGGCGGGCCGCCCTCGCCGCTGTGCTGTCCGCGCTGTTGTTGTTCGAGTACCTGACGTTCGTGCCGTACCCGACGGCCGAGGTACAGCCGTCGCCATTTTTGGCGGGCCTGTCCGGCGACGGGGAGGAGTATGGCATTCTGACTTTCACGTCCCACGAATATGCGATGTATCTGCAAACCCTCCACGGCCATCCGATGGTCGAGGGGCACATTCACCGCTGGCCGCCCGGCGGCAGCGAGTGGGCGCTGCAACTGCACGGGCTCGCGGTCTATCCGCCGCAGTCCGCGCGGGCGTACTGGGATATTCTCGACGACCGCCTGCCTTATGGACGGGATGGCGGCGATGTCTTTGCCGGACACCTGGACGTTTCTCCCAACGGCATCTTCGCGCAGCTCGGCATCCGCTACGTGGTGTTCGACCGCCGGTTGGGCTGGGATTCCGCCGATAAGAGTCTCTACCGCGCGCGATTGCGCGCCTACTTCGGCGCACCGGTCGACGAGGATGGGCGTTTCACCGTCCACGAGGTCCATGCCGGAACGGTCAGCGGGCCACAGTTGACGCCGGACGGTGGCTGGTATCCGTTGGAGGGCGACGAGCACGAACTGTGGCGCTGGATGGGCGCTGGCGCTGCGGTGCGCGTTACCGGCGCGCCCCCCGGCGATTACCGGTTGCTGCTGGCGGTGCGCCCGTTCGCTCCCACGACACAGCTCACGGTGAGCGTGGGCGATGCCGTCGTGGCGGAATACGGCATTGCCGGCCGCCGCGAGATCATCACGCCGGCCTTCCCGCTTGACGGAACTGCCACAACGCTCGCTTTCTCGTTGGCGGAAGGCT
>CAZPTF010000584.1:0-2207 GCA_964589015.1 uncultured Anaerolineae bacterium | reverse complement strand
ACCGACCCGGCCTATATGGTTGCACTGGCTGACATTCACCGCTGCCATACCGGTTTTACGAGCCTTCTCGACAGCCAACTCCGCGGCCTGCAAAGCAATCACCTGTCCGAAGCCCCATCCGCCTTCGGCAATCACTACCGCAGGCGTCTCTTTGACCACTTGCAGCTTTGCACCTGGGACAATCTTACCATCGGCCATCAAATCGAGATATTGTACCACGCGGATTATCCCGTGAGAATCCATCCCCATCAGATTTCCGGTAACGAGGGCAGACGCGACGATCTTCGCCTCTGCGGGCGAGACGCCCGCTGCTTCAAACAACATCGTGCTACAACGCTGCAAATAGTCGGCTGTGAGAACTGGCATGTTATCTATCGACCTTCCTGTCCAAATTCATTATCCGTGGCATGCGTCACAGCGTCACGCCATGGCACCTCACTCGACGATTTCCACACGCAAGAAGTCGGCAAGATAGTTCGCCAGGGCCGACATCTTATCATGATCGGAAGACCGATCGAGCCGAATGATCTGTTCGTCGAACAACATCAAATACACACCCCACACAGGAGTCACCCCACCCCTGATCCTCCGAAAGCGAATGGCCTGGATACGTGAAAACGGGACTTTCCAACGCGTGATGTAGAATACCCCAGGGATGAAGCTCTCCCGGCGCAGCACCGTATTTCCTACCCCATCGAAAACCACCTCTTCACGTTGTACCAACTCGAGCAAGTTGATTACCGTCAAAACGAGCGCAACGAACCCGATCGCGAGCGGAAGACACTGGTAGTGGCTGCGCACACCCGGCGTCTCGTACCCCTGCATAATAAAGAACAGCGCAAACCCCGCCACCATCGCCAACGCGATGGCGACAGGCCCGCAACACCTGATAGAGCCGGGCGGACGGCGGGTTCGAAGCACTACCCGGCGTTCATTAGCCTGGACAACCCGGTAAGTTGGGAGAAATTCCCTTTCCGAAGCTTGTTTCACCGCCCCGTGCCTTCCACTGTAACATACGACGCGTACTTACTGCTTGGGAATTCTCAACTCCTGTCCAACAGACAAGATATCGCTACTCAATCCGTTCAACACTCTCAGTTCCTGAACCGAAACATTGTACCGTGCTGAGATCCCGCTCAAGGTGTCTCCCGGCGCCACCGTATAGATCATCGTTTCCGGTGTCGGTGTCGGTGTAAACGTTGGAGGAACCGGAGGCGTAATCGTTGGTGTGAGAGTGTCGGTTGCATACGGCGTCAACAGAAACGTCGGATGCAGTTCCACGTTTTCCTCCTCAACTTCACTTACGCACGCCCCAATTGCCCCGATCAAGAGCACACTTACCAGGAACACCCACAGATTGCGTCTCATGCCAGAAACTCCTTCTGCGATTCACCACGGGCAATCCATTCCAGGATGAATGCAGCATAACGCGTTGCTTTTGTGATGTTTTAATTACCCTTATGTTACATTCAGCCATAGCATTTGTCAAGTCAAGCACAAACAAAAAAGGGGTAGACCTGAATCTACCCCCTCAGCGTCGGCCATACGACCAAACTAACCGATTCTATAACACCCGCGATGGTAAGGGACCTTGGTTTTTGTGGCCCGACCACGCTCATCCATCACCATCGTCTGAACCATCAGCAATTCACCATGGCTCACTACATTCCCACACTTTTTGCAATGATGACCGGAAGATCCCGCACGACGGGACTCCCGAACGCTGGTATCCGCACCCATTTTCGTTGCACGTGCCATGTCGTAAATTCCTCCTCACTTTAGCATGCCAGAACCTATTATATGCCTAACGGCGTTGGTGTCAAATCACCACGCCGTTTCAGTCCTCCGCCAGCAACAGCACCTTGCCACCCACTCCTGCGCGGGCCACAGCCAGCGCTTCGTCATATTTGGACAGTGGGAAACGGTGCGTCACCACCTGTAACGGATCGAACTTGCCCGTCGCCATCAAGGCTTCCATCTGGTACCACGTCCCCCACATGATACGTCCGGTCACGCCACGGACAGTTGCCTCTTTGTATACAATGTCTGCCGTCGTATCCAGGGTCACGGGATCGGACGTCAACCCAATCAGTACCAGGCGTCCGCCTCGACGGAGCACTTTGAAGCTCTGTTGTGTCGCCGCGGCCGAACCCGTGTACTCCAGCGATACATCCACACCTCGCCCACCGGTGTCCGCCAAAATGGCG
>CAZPTF010000583.1:1158-2215 GCA_964589015.1 uncultured Anaerolineae bacterium | reverse complement strand
GACATGCTCACCGTGCGCTTCCTGCTCAGCTATTCGACCCGCCCGCTGCACGTGTTCGGCTCGATCGGGCTGGTCACCTCGGGTCTGGGCATCCTGGTCGGCCTCTACCTGACTGTCGTCAAGATTCTCCTCGGACAGGATATCGGCAGTCGCCCATTGCTCATGCTGGCGATCCTGCTTATCGTTATCGGCGTACAGATGGTCACAATGGGTCTGCTTGGCGAAATGGTCGCGCGCACCTATCATGAGGCTCAGGGCAAGCGCATCTACGTCATACGGGAGATTCTGGAGGAGTGAGCTCGACGCGAGAACCGGCAGGGACGACACGCGCCGCCGCACCGCGCTCCCTGCCGCCGCGGCAGGTGCGCATCCGTTATGTCACCTGGCTGATCGTACTGGTCGCCACTGCGCTGCGCCTGTACCGGTTGACCGCGCAGAGCCTGTGGTGGGATGAAGGGCACAGCCTGTTCGTCGCCAGCCACCGTCTGCTGGAAATCCCAGTCATCCCGGCGATGGACGTCCACCCACCGCTCTACTTCTGGGCGCTGCACGTCTGGATGGCATTGTCTGGTACGTCCGAGTTCGCGCTGCGTTTCCTGTCGCTGATTTTCGGGGTCTTCACCGTCGCGCTGATGTACCGGGTTGGAAAAGAGCTGCTTGGGCCCGTCGGCGGGTGTGTCGCGGCGCTGTTCGCCGCCGTTTCGCCGCTGTACCTGGCCTATGCGCAAGAAGTGCGCATGTACACCCTGGTCAGTCTGTTGAGCCTGCTCTCCATGCAACTCTTCGCCCGGTACATGCGCGCCGGCACATCCGAACGGGGGCGGCGTTTGCTGCCTTACACGGTTGCGACCGCTGCGGGGCTCTACGCGCACTACTTCTTCGGTTTCCTGATCGTTTTGCAGAATGTGTACTGGTTGGGCGCTGTATTCAGCAGCGGGCGCTGGCGAAAGTGGCGCGAATGGCTGTTGTGGGCCGCCGCGCAGGCGATCATCCTGCTGCTGCTCGCCCCACAGCTCCTGACTGCAACCCGGCAGGTCACCAGCTACAAAAACACGAA
>CAZPTF010000583.1:0-1058 GCA_964589015.1 uncultured Anaerolineae bacterium | reverse complement strand
GTGACGCCTGCGCTGTACGTGCTGCTTGCCTACGCCTGTTGGCAACTGGGGAGGCGCTGGCTCCTGCTGGGTGTG
Organism: uncultured Anaerolineae bacterium; assembly: GCA_964589015.1. Lineage (GTDB taxonomy): Bacteria > Chloroflexota > Anaerolineae > DAOTYC01 > DAOTYC01 > CAZPTF01. Next base: position 983 of record CAZPTF010000583.1, on the reverse strand, counting down.
CTGGCAGTCGTCGTCGTGTCGGCGGGATTCGTCTGTGCCGACCGGACGTACTACTTCGACCCGGCATACGCGAAGGACCAAACGCGCGAGCTGGCGCGCTTTCTCGAAGAGAACGCGACGGGCGAAGACATCGTGTTCATCGATGTGCCCCACCCGTTGGACTACTATTACCACGGCGCGGCGGCGCAGCGCTACCTGTTCGTCGACATCCACACGATCGCCGACGTGCTGAACGCAGACTGCGCCGGCAAGCAGCGCCTGTTCTTCGTTCGTTGGCGCCAGTCCGATACCGATCCGCGCGGCGCCGTTCCCTTCCTGCTGGAAAAATACGGCGCATTCCGCGGAGAAAGAGACTTCCGCGGCTATCACGTCGTCTGGTACGATCTGCCCGATCCGCTGCACTTCTCGCTGCCGACCGAGCTGAAATCCGCCGGCGTCGACTTCGGCAATCAGATCTGGCTCACCGGAACCGCGTACGGCGGCTGCGGGCAGGGCGCCACCAGCAGCGACGCGGAAGTGCAGCAGCGCACCGTCCCTGCCGGCAGGAATGCCTGGGTGACCCTGGAGTGGCAGATCCCCACCGGAGCGTGCCAGGGGGACGATTGCCGCTCCGACGACCTCAAGGCGGCCGTCTATCTCGAAAACGCGCGGGGGCACAAGGTCGGGCAGGTCGACAACCTGCTGCTCAGCGACCGGCATCTGCGCACGTGCGGGTGGAGTCCCGGTGAGAGCGCGATCAACGTCTACACGCTGCCTGTCGCCCACGCCACACCTCCGGGGGAATACAGCGTGATGGTCACCGTGTATCGGGCCACCGGCGGCGAGCCGCTGCCCGTTTTGGACGCGGGCGGAGCGCCACAGGGGATCGCGGTACGGATCGGCGTTCTGCAGGTCGTGAGGCCGGACGAGCCGCCCGCCATCGGCGAGTTGCCGATTCAGCGTCGGGTGGACGAGGCGCTGGGCGACGACATCGTCCTGCTCGG
>CAZPTF010000582.1:0-2217 GCA_964589015.1 uncultured Anaerolineae bacterium | reverse complement strand
GCAGAGATCGCTTTGATCGCTCTGTCTGCTGTGGTATACTGTGTCAGTGCCATCTGCGCTGTAGCGCGGACCGATATGGATAGGGACGGGAGGGGACGGACATGCAAGCTGCTTTTCTGGGATTGGGCCAACTTGTCGTAGCGATCTTACTGGCTGTATTGGCTGTGTATCTGGGGGTCGTGCTCTTCGAGCGGACGACCCGCAGCATCAACGAATGGGCTGAGTTGCTGAAAGGAAATCTGTCCGTAGGCATGGTGCTGGGCAGTATGGCGGTTGCGGTCGCGCTGATTCTGCGCCCCGCCACGCAGGTTTCTGTCGGCACAAGCTGGGACGTGGGAGCAGGCATGTTACCGGTCTACGTCCTGTTTACCGAGGCGATACAGATCCTGATCGGCATTGTGCTCGCCATCGTTTCGATTTGGCTCGCGCTCTACATCTTTTCCCGTCTGACCGGACAGATCGACGAAATGGCCGAACTGGAGAAGGACAATCGCAGCGTGGCCGTACTGCTGGTGGGGGTCATCCTCGCCGTCGCTCTGCTGATATCCTCTGCGGTTGGTAACCTGTCGCAGGCGTTGACCTCGCTGCTGTGGTGAGTCCGGAGGTATTGTGGTCAGGCGGGAAGCGCCCGGCCTGATTCGGCACCTGTCAAGAATACGGATCTGCCGCGACGGGTTTCAACGCGCACGCGCGCTGTCCCATCTCCAGCAGCGCCCGTACTTGCTCCTGGCTGGGAGCCTCGGCGTAGACACGCACGACCGGTTCGGTGCCGGAGGGGCGCATCAACACCCACCCGCCATCTTCGAACAGATACTTGATTCCATCCAGGTCGTTCAGCTCTGCCAGCGCCACGCCGTTCACCTCATCCGGCGCCGCCGCGCGCAGCGCCGCGATCAGTTCGGCCTTGCTCAGCTTCTCGACGGGGAAGTCACGCCGCTCGTAGTGCAGGTGCCCGAACTCGTCACGCAGCGAGCGCAGATTCTCCGTCAGTGACCGTCCCGATTCGGCGACAATCTCCAACAAGAGCAACCCCATCAGGATGCCATCGCCCTCCGGGATATGCCCCTTGATGCTGATGCCGCCGCTTTCTTCCCCGCCGATGAGGACGTCGCGCGTCATCATCAGATCGCTGATGTGGTTAAACCCGACGGGTGTCTCGAAACATTGCGCCCCGTATTTCGCACAGATGCGGTTGACCATCTGCGTGGTCGACACCGTTTTGACGACATCGCCCTGCCAACCGCGTTTCTCGACCAGATAACGCAAACTGAGCGAGATAATTGCATGTGGATCCACGAATTCGCCCTCGGCAGTCATGGCGCCGATGCGGTCTGCGTCGCCGTCGGTGGCGAGTCCGACGTCCCAACGGTTGTTGTACAGCTCCTCACGTAGCGCGCCGAGGTGACGAGCGATCGGCTCAGGGTGGATGCCGCCGAAGCCGGGGTTCATGTCTCCCCGGATCTCTTGAAAGCGGTAACGTCCCCGCGGACCCAGAATGTAGGCGATGATTCCGCGTCCGGCCCCGTACATCGAATCGACGATGATGCCGAGTTCGCTGCGTCGAATGATCTCCAGGTCGATCAACGTCGCTAAATGTTGGCCGTAAGCTGGCAGCGGATCGAAGCGTACGATCTGTTTGTCCGCGATGGCCTGTTCGTAGCGCATCGAGCGCGGCGCTACGCCCTCGGCCAGATTGCGATGGAGTTGTTCCTCTACCTTGCGACTCTGGGCTGGTGATGCAGCGCTGCCATGCTCGGTCTTGAGTTTCATGCCGTTGTAACGCGGTGGGTTGTGACTCGCAGTGACCATCACGCCCCCCGCTGCTTTCAGGTGGGGAATCGCATAGGAGATCGCCGGTGTCGGCGCATCGGCCGTCGCGAGGAACACGGGAATGCCGTTGCCGGCCAGTACCTGTGCGATCTCCGCGGCATAGCGATCCGACAGGAAACGCGTATCGAAGCCAACCACGACACCGCGCTCGCGATAGGCCGCATCGCTGTCAGCGATGGCCTGGGCAACGTGCCGTACGTTGGCAAATGTGAATTCATCACTGATGACCGCACGCCAACCATCTGTTCCAAAATGAATGCTCAACGAAAACCTCCTCAATCCGCTTGCACAGGACCACTCAGACGCTCACGACTCTGCTGTGGCAGGGCCAGGGTTGTGTGGCCTGGTCCTGCCGCGCCGTCCACGCAACCCGCGCGCCCCTAAAAT
>CAZPTF010000581.1:0-2221 GCA_964589015.1 uncultured Anaerolineae bacterium | reverse complement strand
TTGTCGTTGATACACCCGATCGCCGCTGGCCTGCTGCCGTCGGCGCAGTACATCTTGCACAGATAGGAGCAAAAATGAAGATTCCGAACGGAATGACCCAGGAACGCATCGAACAGCTCGTTGCGCAAAGCCGCCCCAAGCGCCTCTCCGCGCCAGGCAAACAACCGATCACCAGCGATCACGTCGCCCACATCGTCCAGCTCACGATGTGGGGACACACGACCCTCGCCGCGGACCACCTGCTGTTCCCCGAGCTGAACGGCTACCTCAAGCCGGTCGTTGCCGGAGTAATCCGCCAGCTCAATATCGCCTTCGTCCAGATGGTGGTTCAGCCAGGTGAAACCGCAGAGGAAATCGAGCGCAAGGTGCGCGTCCGCCAGTACAGCTACGAAACGCTCATCGAGATGGCAATCAACTTCCTCGGCATGGAGAGCCGTTGGCTCGACGTCGACGAGCGCGGCGACTGCATCGACATCATCTCCGAGACGTTGAGCGATTGGGAAGCAGTCGAAGCGGCGGAAGGCGACGTATCGGTCGCCGTCGCGGTCGTGCGCCGGTTCCTCACGCGCATGAAATGGGTCATGAAGGGCGCCAGTATGGTCGCGAAGACCGCCGGCGACATCGAGCAGGCACTCAACTTCAGCGAGCCGATCATGCTCGATTTCCTGGATGCATGCGCGGATGCCATCGACAACAACATCTACACGCACATGGTTACCAATAACATCTGCCGCTTCGGCAACGATTACGCGCTGGGGCTGCGCTGGCTGCGCCACCTCGGCTTCGAGCAGGTATCGACCAACCCGGTGCTCGCGGCATTGGCCTACAGCGACGATCCTGAGCTCAGCCAGCTCTTCCAATCCGAGGTCAAATCGCACCATCGCTTCGCCGAATGGAAAGCCGATCCCGACCGTTTCGCCGATGAGATCGCCCTCTATGCGACACTGCTCGCCCTGTGGGACAACCTGCACGTCTACCGCCCGATCTTCTTCAACCTCGCGAGCTCATCCGGCGGTGGCGTGGTATCGTTCCAACTCAACCCGAATATCGCCCACCTCGCAGAGCAAAGCATCAAGGATGTCTTTTCCGCCTTCGCGGAAGCGACCGCTGACCTCAAGGTCTACGACGATTACCTGCTCGCCGGCTTCCCGGCGACACGCGAGCGTGGCCGTCCGAATATGGTCATCAAAGTAGCGGCATCATCGCCGGCAGCCCGTGTGATCGCACGGACCATCAACGCGTACGGATTCGGCTCGAACATCACCGTCATCTACACCGTCAGCCAGGAAGTCACAATGATCCTTGAAGAGCTGCGCGGCATGGCGTTCGCCATGAGGAAGGGCATCGTACCCACCCAGCTTTACATGACCAACATGGGCGGACGCTTCGAAAGCCACCTGCGCGAAGTCAAGCTTGCCGAGTGGTTCGCCGAAGCCAAGGCTCAACTCGGCGAGGCCGCGGCGCTCAGACGCGTCGAGCAACTCGCGCAGGCGAACGGCGCCAAACTCAACGGCCTCGATAGTTACGAACGTAAGGTCGCCGCTGCCACCGAATACGGCAAGCAGCACAACCTCGACGCCAACGTGGCAACCGCACTGCAGGGCATCGTCTCCGCAGACGAGCTGGAGAAATGGGAAGATGCCATCGGCAAATCCGGTACGCTCGTTGCCCGTCGCGTCTGGGGCATTTTCTTCTCCGAAGGTAACCGCGCCAAGTGGATCAACTACCTCTGCTGGATCGACCTGCTCACCGAGGATCAGGCCGCGCTATTACTCGACCGGTTGTGCTATCTGCCCGCCTCGAAGCGCAAGCCGGAAGACACCTATTGGACGCTTGCCTCGCGCAACATGGTTCACACCGAGTTTCCGAACCACCAGCAGAATGTTCAGGAAATGTCCGAACCCGCCGACTTCGACCTGATCCGCTACGATCAGTCGATCACCGGGCAGTTCGCAGCGGACGTCCTGGCACGCCTCAACACGCTCGAAGACTTCCGCAAGGGCTACGAGCTGAACGACGAACTGAATCCCATCCTGCAGGATGCGGGCATCGAAGGTGACTTCGGCAGCGCCGGCCACACGCCCGAAGAGTGGGCCGAGTATGGTTCGGTCCAAAAGACCCTGTCGCAATTCACCGCCGCCTACGACAAGTTCCGCGACGACATGCTCAAGCTCTTCCGCGAAACCCTGAGCTGACGCATACAACACACAACCGACAACGG
>CAZPTF010000580.1:0-2223 GCA_964589015.1 uncultured Anaerolineae bacterium | reverse complement strand
ACTGGACAGTACAGGCATTCTGTGGTAGACTATCGTAACACTTGGCGGCTTCTCATAAATAGCAGCACAAAAACCGAATAGCTGGAGCGAACATTCCTGTCCTACTATATCGGATAACTGGGGGAACCATGTATCGGGTCTTGACGATTAATCCAGGCTCTACATCCACCAAAATCGGCGTCTACGATGAAGAAAACCCTGTTTTTGTGCAAACATTGCACCACAGTTCAGAAGATCTGAAGCCCTTCCAGCGCATTGCTGACCAGTATGCTCTGCGGCGCGACACCGTGTTGAACGCACTCAGCGGTGCGGGTATCGCTGTTGACTCAATCGATGCGGTTGTGGGACGGGGTGGGATTCTGCCTCCCATCAAGAGTGGCACGTATCGAGTCAATCAGAAAATGATCGATTATCTGCACAATCCCGCAGATCGCGAGCATGCAAGCAACTTGGGTGCGCTGATTGCGAACGAGATTGCGGCAGCAGTGAATGTACCAGCGTTTATCGTCGACCCGGTGTCCGTAGATGAGTTCGAGCCAATCGCGCGGATCAGTGGTTTGCCCGAAATCGAACGCAAGAGCCTGTCCCACGCGCTCAACCTCAAGGCTGCGGCCCGCCGTGCTGCCAAAGATCTGGGCCGTCCTTACGCGGAACTCAACCTGGTTGTGGCGCACATGGGTGGCGGTATATCCGTCAACCCTCACAAACGCGGCTGCATGGTCGATACCAACCAGGCACTCGATGGCACCGGTCCGTTCTCACCTGAACGGGCTGGCGGGTTGCCGATCGGCGACGTCATGCGGATGAGTTATTCCGGTGAATACACCTACGATCAATTGTTCCGCCGGTGCGTAGGCCACGGCGGACTCGTGGCTCATCTCGGAACGAACGACGCGCGAGAAGTCGAAAATCGCATCGCGGCAGGTGACGATCACGCACGGCTGGTATACGAGGCCATGGCTTACCAGATCGCAAAAGAGATTGGAGCCATGTCGACTGTTCTCAAAGGCGATGTCGACGCCGTGGTTCTCACCGGCGGCTTGGCATACTCGAAGATTCTGATCGACTGGATATCCGAACGTGTCAAATGGATTGCGCCCATATTGATCTACCCTGGCGAAGACGAGCTTCTGGCGATGGCACAGGGAGCATTGCGCGTGCTGCACGGAGAAGAGGAGGCGCACGATTTCTGATAGCGCGAGACTGAACTGAACTGGCACGCGAGAACGCTGGTGTTGAGGAAGGTGGGAACAGTTATGGCGAATGGTGACAAACAGGCCAAGCGAAAGATCGTATGTGTTGAAGACGAACCGGACATGATCGACCTGGTCAAGTTGATTCTGGAACGTCAGAATTTCCAGGTAGTGGGCGCCCTAGGAGGCAAAGAGGGCATAGAAACGATCCGCCGCGAGAAACCGGATCTTGTGCTACTCGATCTGATGATGCCGGATGTCGATGGTTGGGAAGTCTACCGCCAGATCCGTGCGGATTACAGGTTGAAGGACATCCCTATTATCGTCGTTACCGCAAAAGCGCAAAGCATCGACAAAGTCCTGGGATTACACATTGCCAAAGTGGAAGATTACATCACCAAGCCCTTCGGACCACAGGAACTGCTGTGGAGCATCGAGAAAGTGCTCAAAAAGAAGGCTGCTGACGAGTAACACAATGGGCCATCGGCGCTGCACGATCATCCCAGCCAGGTACGAAGCAGAGCAATAATGATGAGAATGCCGAGCAGCAAGGTAAAGCACAGCCCTACGATGATTAGGTTCGGGAAAAAGTTTCCACTCTTTGATTCCAGAGCAACGGAGGTAGGTGGGTCAGAGGTCGTTTCGACGACTGTCTGACCGGATACAACATTTATGCCGTCTTGCACATTATCAACTACAAACGTGCTATCACCCAGCAGCGTTCCAGGTGCAGGGGAACTTACGCCCTGGTCATCGGTGAGGGGATTGAGCGCAACCAGTTCAGCAGGAGCGTGCTGGTCTCTAACCCACCTGATACCAGATTGAGCTTTCTGGTTATCTGGTTCGAGTTGTAGAACCCGCTCCAGACAATACAGCGTTTCGGCGGGACTCGAGACCGCCGCACCTAACCACAACCAGGTTTCGGCGTCTCTGGGGGACTGACGCGCTGCCTGTTTGAGCAACCGTTCAGCATCCGATTTCCTGCCCGCTTTCAAGGCTGCAATCCCCTGTAATAGACTGACTTCCGACG
>CAZPTF010000579.1:0-2226 GCA_964589015.1 uncultured Anaerolineae bacterium | reverse complement strand
GCTCGCAGTTCGGCATCTCCATCACGTATGCCACGCAACCCGAGCCCAAGGGTTTGGCGCAGGCCTTCACCATCGGTGCTGATTTCGTGCGTGGACACAAGAGTGCCCTTGTTCTCGGAGACAACATCTTCTACGGGCCTGGGCTCGGCCAACAACTAACCAAGTACAGCGACGTGGACGGGGCCGCAGTATTCGCCTATTGGGTTGCCAATCCGACCGCCTACGGCGTCGTTGAATTCGATCGAGACCATCGCGCCGTCTCTCTTGAAGAGAAGCCAAAGACACCCCGTTCGAACTATGCGATTCCTGGTCTCTACTTCTATGACGAACAAGTAGTCGAGATCGCCAGCGTCCTGGCACCTTCTCCCCGCGGTGAGTACGAGATCACGGATGTCAATCGCGCCTATATGAACCGGGGACGCCTGCATGTCGAAGTTCTCCCTCGCGGAACAGCATGGCTAGACACGGGCACATTCGACGCACTGAACGACGCGAACAATTTCGTGCGCACGATCCAGACGAGGCAAGGCCTGCAGATCGGGTGCCCTGAAGAGGTCGCGTGGCGTAAGGGGTTCCTCTCCGAGGATGAACTTCGCGTTCGCGCAGCGCGGCTCATCAACTCCGGATACGGCAGCTATCTTCTTGGTCTCTTGGAGACCTCACAACTCTAACCTCGAAGCAGTTTAGGTGAGCTGGCGCCTAAGCCGTGTAACGACATACCGCGGAGAGATAGCGAGGGCGCCAGCTAGACGGGCCGCTCCCCTCACACGGTGGCCGCTAGCGATCGAGAGGCCACCAGCACGGTACAGGTACTTGGCCCTGTCGAAGCGCCGTTCGGAGCGAGTGCTCCGGTGCTGTTCCTCCCATTCTTCCCACTTCTGCCCGGTCGAAATCCGATCCTGGAGGAATCGCGTGGCACGCTGCATTTCGTAGAACTGATCGAAGGTCCCCGCCTCTGTGTGGATGCGATAGAGCCCCAGCGGCTCGGGGACGGTGAGCACGCGGCCGACACGCGCGACCCTCGACAGCACGTCTAGGTCGTCTACTGGACCAGCTTTCACGAGGAGATCACGGTCGAACCCGCCGATGTTGCGGAGCGTGGCGGCTCGGATAACCATCGAGGACGGCGCGAACGGCATAAGCTTCGCCGACGCGATTAGCTCGCGCTGGTGGTCAGCGATCTCGCCTGACGTGGCGCGCATTGGCCCCTTCGGGCCGAGATAGGTCATCAATGCGCCTACCGCGGCGACCTCGGGGTCAGCGAAGAGGGGAACCTGTGCCGCAAGCTTGTGCGGATGCCAGATGTCGTCCTGGTCAAGGAACGCAATGAGGGTGCCGGATGCTTCAGAGAGGCCGGTGTTTCGGGCGCCCGCGACGCCCTGATTCTGCTGCCGGATCATCCGCAGGCGGTCGTCGTGGATACCCTCGACCACGGCGGCACCCTCATCGGGTGAACCGTCATCCACAACGATCACCTCGAGGGTGCGGTAAGTCTGCGCAAGCGCACTGCGAACAGCCTGTTCAATGTATTTCTCACCGCGGTACATCGGCACAATGACGCTTACCAATTCCATGGTCACCTGTATTAGTGGCGGTGGTGTGTCTTGTCAAGCTGATGTCGGCCGTTTCGTCGCTGTGATCACGGCGCTGTCTCCGGCCGTTTCGTCGCTGCTGCAGAGGAGGGCGCGAGTGATGCGCTAACACTGGTCAGTGACGGTCTAGCGATCACTGTCGTGCGAATGCGCTTAGCCCTGCTGTCGGATCACGTTGGACCGGGGTGACTGATCGCGGCGCCCGCCGAGACTCCTAATCGGTGGAATTCGATTGTTTACCGAAGCTTCAAGAGGGCGGCAAGGGGTCATCATCCACACGTGCGTACAGCGGCGCAGCAGCCCACCTACAGCTGGTGACGATGCCCACAACAACAGAATCGACACTCGTGGCCCAAACCGGGTCGCAATGGGCGGACAGCTAGCCAAGCTCAGGCAGTGAGTGCTCCCTCACCGCGGGGACCCGATCACCGAACTCCTAGCGTCAGCCGCCCTGAGTTCGACGTAGCTGGGGCGGTCACAGGAAGAGGCCCACTTGGATTGACGAAAGCAGCTGGAGCGCCCCAAAACCCGGCTGGCTACCCGCGGACGTCCCACATGTGCTCGTGATACCAGTCCACGGTGCGCCGAACGCCCTCCTCCAAGGAGATCTGAGCAGTCCAGCCCTCGTTCTTCA
>CAZPTF010000578.1:0-2235 GCA_964589015.1 uncultured Anaerolineae bacterium | reverse complement strand
GTCTGCTCCGCCAATCCCTGGCGGGTATCGCGCGACGCGCCGGCGGCGAGCATGTCCTCGACTGTGACGATTCCGCTGGCCTCCAGTTTCGCGACGTCCTGCGGGCTGACGCCCCTAAACTCACGGAGCTTGAAGGCTTGCCGGGTTCCGGCAATCTTCCGCTCGCGGATGTCGCTGGCCAATCTCGCCAGCGAGACGTTGCCAGCGAACTGGTAGTACAGCGCCAGGCCGCGCATCCGCTCTTTGACCTCCGCCGGAGGCAAAGCGTCGACGTAGTCGCGGATGTCCAGTTCGCTCGCGGTGTCCACGTCGATCCGGCGTTTGCCGGTCAGATAGGTCTCGAATGCCTGGACTTCTGCCACCAACCCATCCACGACGTGCGCCCTCTTGCCGAACTTCTTCAGGAATTGTCGGTAGCCTGTCTCGTCCATGGAGCTCTCCATCATCCATCTTCGGCCTATACCACTCTCGATTCGACCGCCCGCGTCATGCGTGGCGACCGCCCGCCGGAAGCCTGAAGCAGCGAACACTCCGTCGCGTTGCACACCGAAGGGCCTGGGCGGTTGCGGGAGATCAGTCCGTTCGCTTGCTCGCCTCAACATAGTAATTCACCGGCGCCGGGTGCAGGATCTCGGCATCCTCGATGACGAACGCATTCTGTTCGAACATCTGGCGCAGCTCCTCAATCCTGTAATCCCAAACGAAAGGGATGTAGCCGACCAGGTGCAGCAGCTTCTGGGCATGCAACAGCAGCCTGACCCGGAAGGGCACCGGCTCGGCGTAGCAATCTGTCGCGCTGACCAGGCGTCCGCCGGGCCTGAGCAGACGGTGCGCTTCACGGAGGAGAGCGGCTGGTTCCTTGACGATATGCAGGCTGTTGAACAACAGAACGACGTCGAAGGCCTCGTCGGGAAATGGGAGCGCATAGCTATCGCCCACACGAAAATCGATGTTGGTGATCGACTGGTTCCTCGCCTTGCCTTTCGCTACCGAAATCATCTCAGAGGATAGGTCAGTGGCGATGACACGGTTGACGTAGGGGGCAATGCCAATAGAAATGATCCCGGTGCCGCATCCCATGTCCAATACCTGTTGGTCAGGTGAGAGGATCGAGCAGACCTTCTGAATGGACAGATCGTAAGCGTTCTTGAATATCTTGAGGATACGGTTATCGTACCCTGGTGCATACTTGTCCCAAAAGGACTTTTCCCGCTTCTGCCGATCAGCATCTTTCGCGCTGCTCATCTCCCTCCTCCCCCATCGAGGTTGTGGGGCGGACCGCCGTCTCTGCAAAATCGCGGTCCGAACAGGTTCGGCCACCGTCAACACAACCTCAGCAGAGTATCGTCCAACCGGAGAAATCCGTCAAATGAAACGAATCCGTGTTGGCGACATCGTCGACGTCTGAGATACTTCCAGGCCAGGTGCGCGGGGCAGACCTGCATCGGCTCAATCAGTCGCTACGTCGTGCGTCACGACGAGCGTCACCCGATCCACAAAATCGTGTCAATCCATAGGCAAGCCCCGGCGAGCGCGAGGGCGCGGATGGCAGCGACAAACCTGGAGCAGTCGCCAGTGATGGTTGCTCCATGATCGACTCGAAGGACTCATGTCGCCGAGACACCTGAACATGGGGGGATGCACGCTCACAATCCGACGCAATACTGTTGGTGAGCTCGTGGTAGAGACGTGCGCCAAGAGATCTTGCGCGCCGGCAGAACGGTCAGCCGTCGTCCCCAGCGTCGGAGACTGCCGAGGTTCAAGGATTGAACCGGTCCCGGTCTATGCAGTCTGCGTAGATAGTATGCCATGGGTTAGCATCATCGAAGCTGCCGATGCTCGTTACTTTGTATTCAGCTCCATCAAAGACACTGCCCAAAATGACAATGTCTGCTTCATCGTAACCATGACTGCCGTAGAAGAACAAATCCTTGATAATTTCTCCTCCCATGCGTTCGCAGGGTTGGTGGTACCAGGAATCGGTACCAAGCAGCTCTATCGCTTTCTCTCTGGAATCTCCCATAGCGACAAGCTCCCGTGCCCTGCTCAATGGATCAGGTCCGAACTGCCCTCGACAACCAAAGATCGACAAGAACACCAGAATAAGTAGACCAATCGCAATCAGACGTCTTTTCATTTTTCCACTCTCCTGCCAGAATCATCGCGTGATGGGAAGACCAAGCAGATCATCCACATGTTGCAGGCCAAAGACTCTCAAACCGAAACCATAAGTGG
>CAZPTF010000577.1:0-2262 GCA_964589015.1 uncultured Anaerolineae bacterium | reverse complement strand
CGGCTCCTCACCCAGTTCACCACCCGACTTGTACCACATACCGAAGGCTGGCCCCATCCACGAGCGATCGTCGAACGGGAACTGGTAGATCGGATCGACCATCGGGACCAGACCCCGGTCGGTCTCCCAGGTCGCGATCATCACTTCGTTGCCGGTCGCGCGCGGCCAATAGATGTCGCGGGACATCGTCTGGAGTACGGTTTTCAGGCCGACGCTGTTCCAGTTCTCGACCACCAATTCCAGGGCATCCATGCTCGTGCCGGAAACGGCGTCAGTCGCCTCCACGATCAGCTCGACCGGCGCGCCATCTGCAAAGGTGTAGAAGCCATCGGCGCCCTTCTTCAGACCGATCTCTTCCAGCTTGGCCTGCGCCGTGGTCGGATCAAACTCGGCCATGTACGTCTCGATCTCCGGATCGAACAGCGCGGAGTCGCGCACCACACTCTCTGTACGTGGAATTCCCTGTCCCAGCAAGCACACGTTGTTGATCATCTCGCGGTCGATCGCCAGTGACAGGGCTTCGCGGAACGTCTGATTCTGCATCAGTTCCCGATACTTGGGGTCAGCATAGCTCTGGTTCGGGAACAGGGTGATGGCCGATGCGGACGCCGTCTTCCACAGCAACAGACCATAGTTGCCTGCTTCCGCATTCTCTTGATAGACCGGATACTTGTTGAAATCGATCCTGCGGTGCTGCATATCCAGCTTGCCAGCAATGGCCAGCAAGTTGAGCGCCTCGTTGTTTTCGACCAGGTCGAAATGAATCCGGTCGATGTACGGCAACTGCTTGCCTTCGGGGTCTACCTTCCAGTAGTACGGGTTACGCTCGGCAACCATCTCGGTGCCTCCGGGATCCCATTGCGAGACCTTCCACGCATACATCACCGGCAGGTCCGGATTGAAGTTGAACGCCTTGTCTTCGAATTCGGCATAGGTCGCTGCGGCGTTGTACTTCGGATGGAATTGTTCCAGATAGTGCTTGGGGGCGAAGAATCCGAACCGCTCGAAACCCAGCGGCCATTGGCCACCATGGAATGCGAGCCCAACCGACTCCGCCAGACCGTTTGGCGCATCGAAATGTAGCGCGATCGTCGCATCGTCGACTTTTTCCAGCTCCATCGGCTTGCCGTTGACTATCCACTCGCTGTGTGGGGCAGCCGTTATCTCCGGATCGTTTTCGATTGCCTCCCACCAGAAGATGATGTCGTCTACCGTAAACGGCTCACCGTCCGACCATTTGAGACCCTCACGCAGATACAGGGTCAGCGTCTTCCCACCGTCAGACCATTCCCAACTCTTGGCGAGGCCCGGCCCGATGGGATCGGCAGGATCCAGTGGCCAGCGCAAGATGGCATCGTAGATCAGACGTCCCAGCGCGTGAAAGTCTTTGACGCCCAAGAACGCTCTGTTCCAGGTACCCCCGTATTGCCCGATTGAGTCATACGGGGCGACTACCATGACATCCTTCGGCAGACGCTCGGCCAACGGCGGCAAATCGCCACTCGCGACCAGCTGCGCAAGCATCGGGGCTTCCTGAAATTCAGTCGGCACAGGTGGTTCCTCAGCGAATACGACTAACGGGGCCAGTCCGACAACCATTGTCACCAGAACCAATAGGCTGAATAGCTTCCTCGTCATTGTTAACCTCCTCCGGGAAAAAGAAACTTTGACCGATGGTTCAACAAAACGACACCACGTCAGATTATTCGTCCTCGGGAATAACCTCCTTTCTGTTGTGCTATTTTGGGAAAACCAACCAGATTGTGTCCGACGAAACGCTTCTCTATCGAGATTGAGCGCTGTTCATATACTGAGGAAACTGATGAAAGACCGGTCTATACTGGAAGAACAGAAGAACGCAACTGCGGCAACAATTAGCGAGAGAAACGTGCAGTTCTTGAAGGGCATGGCAATTGCGCAAAACCTCCGTTTGCACAACCCAGGCCAACAGCGGTATCCAGGGAACCAGGTGGACCTGACTCATCCACAATTATACACCGAAAACTCCGCTCGGTCAACTCGTTCCACATTGCGCAATGCACGCGGGAATTGCGGCACCAGGCGCTAGAGACGCGCACTTTCGCATCGCTACGGTACACGGGCGCGGGTGGTGTTGCGGCGGGGCCGCGCGGGGATGAATTCCCCGCGCTATTACATGGCGCCCGACGAATCGGGCTGCATCATCGCGAGCGTAATCAAGCCGGATTCATACGGTGTTGCCCGATCTCGCCGTCCGCGCGGTCAGCCTGCCGTAGGGGCGAC
>CAZPTF010000576.1:0-2270 GCA_964589015.1 uncultured Anaerolineae bacterium | reverse complement strand
ATACTGCCTCCGGCGTGTAGCGTTCACACTGATTTCCGCAGCAGGCCGGACGTTTGACGCCACGCGGGGTAGTGTGGTACGCTGTCCGTGGTGTCGCGTGGAGATTCCATTTATACACGCTTCGAAGCACAGCGCGCATGGTGGTTCCGGGGAGAGCCGCGGATTTCGCACGCTCATGGCACCATTGCAGTGTGAGCCCCAGCCGTAACGGGCATTGCCATCGCCCAGCCAATCAGGATTGGCCCGCCACCACACACGCAAGGAGAGCAGGAAACGATGGTTCGTTCAATCGCGACGATCACGCTCGTCGTGCGGGAATACGACGAGGCGATCACCTTCTTCACCGGGGCATTGGGCTTCAGTCTGGTCGAAGACAGGCCGCTCGGAGATGGGAAGCGCTGGGTGTGCGTAGCACCGGCAGGATCCAGCGGCGCGTCGCTGTTGCTCGCGCAGGCGGCTACGCCTGACCAGTTCAGCCACGTGGGCAATCAGACCGGTGGTCGCGTGTTCTTATTCCTCGAAACGGACGACTTCTGGAACGACTTCGACATCATGCGCGCTCGCGGCGTGCAGTTCATCGAGCAGCCACGCCAGGAAGCCTACGGATGGGTGGTCGTGTTCATCGACCTGTACGGCAACAGGTGGGATCTCGTGCAATACTTCCCGGACATCTCCGGTTAGCGAGTCGCGCACCGCCACGGGACATACCGATTCGCACTTCCTCCCAAAGGAACGGTCGTGACAGACCTTACTGCAACAATTCAGATGCTTCCGAATTCTTCGAGAGGCCATCGACCGGTGGAATTGTCTCACGTATGGTTTCATCCTGCCAAGTGAGACAGTCCACGTGAACGGGTTTACAATCGCCGCCAACGCGGGTGTGGAGGTTGGCACAGTCAGTTCCACGGGTGCACCTTCCAGCGGCTTCGTCGTGTCAGAGGAGGGCGGTAGTCTCCTCACATCCCGAAAACACCGAACAGAGCGGTGTTATTGCATCTCATCACCGTGTGCGATATAATAGGTCAACAAGAGCCGAAACGAGGCAAAGAGTTGATCGGCCGGCAATCGACCCCAGTTGGGACCGGAATCAGAAGGAAGTCGGGTCTCCGGTCACTCGCGGGGTGGATAGCGGTTCGTGTTGCACGAGCAGAGGGAACGGAGGAACGCTATGTGGGAAACGTTGCTCTTCGTTTACATGGTCAATACGATGCTCTTGATCATCCACGAGATGGATGCGGCCTACTGGAAGGAATGGAAGCTCTTCAACCTCGGAGGCGGGATTGATTGCTTCCTCGTGATTCATTTCCCTCTGATGCTGATCGTGCTCTATGGTTTGGTCCTCGTGTCCCGCCATGAGCATGGAGGGCTGCTCTACTCGCTGCTAGTATGCGCAGCGGGCATCTTCGCCTTTGGCGTCCATTACCATTTCAACGGGCAGGGCAAGCCAGGTTTCACCTCGGTGGTTTCTCGCGTTGTTCTGATTGGCACGGTCGTGGTTTCCTTCGCTCAGGCGGTCATTACCTTGCTGGTATATTTCGGCGCATAGCCCATTATCGCGATATGTCAGGCATAGCACAGGCGCTCATCAAACAGAGGTTTTTCCGCTACATCCGCATCGGGTGCGCCTGGCGATACATGGAATTGCTGCCGGGAAATCGAATCGGCGGCGGCAAAGCCCGGTACGAACAGACGTGGCACATCCAATATCAGGATGGGACGCCGGTTCTGTTGATCGCCGGTGATGAGGGCATCACATGCCGGCTTCAACAGCAGGCAGAAGGGACCTGGCGAGGCTCATGGTTGATCTACGAACGGATGCCTGTCGAGCTGATCGCCGTTCCGGAATCTGAGCTGACCATGACCGGCACTCTGACTACGACATCTCCCGAACCCATCGATGCCGTCTACACGTGGGTCGACGGGCAGACACCGGAATTCGGCGCTCAGCTCGCCCGTTACAGCCGCGAAGCAGGCGACGTAGACGCACGCCCGTGCCGCTATCGCAGCCACGACGAGCTGCGCTACTCGCTGCGCTCGCTGCAAGGCTACGCGCCGTGGATCCGCCACGTCTACCTGGTCACGAACGGCCAGGTGCCCGTGTGGCTGGACGAGACTCATCCCGGCATCACCGTCGTCCCGCACGAAGCGATCTTCCCCGACGCCGGCCACCTGCCGACGTTCAACTCGCTCGCCATCGAGCTCCACCTGCACCGCATCCCCGGTCTGTCCCGCCGTTATCTGTACTTCAACGACGATCTGTTCTTCGGCCG
>CAZPTF010000575.1:0-2273 GCA_964589015.1 uncultured Anaerolineae bacterium | reverse complement strand
CGCCTGCGGGCAATACATGCTGAGAGGGCTATCGTACAATGACAAAATCTCCTTTCTACAAGAGGCTGATCAACGTCGACTGGGCGGGACTGCTCTTGCTCGTCATTCTTTCAGTGATTCTCATGAGCGTCATTTCTCCTGCGTTTCTCTCGACATACAACAAATACGTGGTGTTACGCGACGTCGCGGTCACACTGCTGGTCGGGTTGTCTCAGTTGGTTGTGCTGGCAATCGGACAGATGAACCTCTCACTGGGAACCATTGGTGGGTTGTCGGTCGTTATTTCGGGAGGGTTGATGGAGGCATGGAATGTGCCGGTGCCCCTGGCTGTCCTGATCGGCTTGTTGGTCGGCGCTTTGTGCGGCTTGCTTAACGGCGAAATCATCGTACGCACCGGCATCAACAGCTTCATCGTCACGATAGCCACTTCCAGCGTTTTTCTGGGTATCAACTATGGCATGACGCAAGCCGTTCCATTCTACAACCTGACACCTGGGTTCAAGGCGTTTGGTCAGGCACGTTGGGATTTCTTCCCGTACATCGCTGTCGTGACCATCATTGTGACGATCATCATGGCGATATTCTTCCTGCGCACTATTCCCGGACGGCAGATTTTGGCTGTCGGTGGGAACGTGGTCGCTTCCGAAACCTCCGGTGTACCCGTCAATCGAACGATTGTGATGGCCCACATCATTTCGGGCGTGATCGCTGCGATTGCCGGTATTCTCCTGATGGCGCGCTTGGGACAGGCGCAACCCACCATCGGGCAGAACTGGTTGGTCCCATCGTTTGCGGCTCCAATCATCGGCGGTGTAGCACTGAGTGGTGGTTCGGTAAGCATCATGGGAACGGTGCTGGCCGCGTTCCTGATCGCCATTATTCAAGACGCGCTGGTCTTGCTGAATGCCGATCCCTACTACGTCCAGTTCTTGCTGGGTATTCTGATTCTGGCCGCAGTTGGAGTCGACCGGTTGACCAGACAGCGCCGGCAATTTGAGTGAGAGGTATGTGATGGAGAATCCAAACGTTTTAGCCCTGGAAGCTACAGGAGTATACAAGGCTTTTCCCGGTGTGCAGGCTCTTGATGACGTCGGGCTGCGCTTGCGGCATGGCGAAATACACGCGCTTATCGGGGAGAACGGTGCCGGGAAGAGCACTCTGATCAAGATCATTACCGGGTTGTACAAGCCAGACCAGGGTGTTATGCGCCTGGATGGAAATGAGGTGGAGTTCAACAACACGAATGCGGCAATGAAAGCCGGAATCAGTTTCGTGCCGCAAGAGCGAAACCTGATCCCAGCCTTCACTGTGGGCGAGAACATCGTCATGGGGCAAACACCGACCCAAGGTGTTTTTGTAGACTACGCCGCCGTCAACATGGAGGCGCGGAAGTGGCTGGACGTCATGGGGTTGGATATCCAACCGACGACTATCGTTACCCAACTCAGTGCGGCGCAGATGCAATTGGTCGAAATTGCCAAAGCCCTGTCGATGGAAAACGCCGTCCTGCTGCTGGACGAGCCGACTGCCTCGATCACTCCTCACGAGACCGAGTTCCTGTTCAAGGTGCTGCGTGGCCTGAAAGACCGGGGTGTGGCTATCTTGTTCGTCAGCCACAAGCTGGAAGAGGTATATGAGCTGTGTGATCGCGTGACCGTGCTGCGTGACGGTCGCAACGCCTGCAACGATGAGCCCCTGTCCGCGATCAACCGCGACAAATTGGTGTCACTGATGATCGGGCGTACCCAGACGGTAACCGACCTCCCCGACAAACCAGTCAAGCGCGAAGAACCTATCCTGGAAATCAGAAACCTGCACGACCGGAGCGGGACGGATGGTGTCGATTTGCAGCTGTACCGTGGGGAGATCCTGGGCCTGTATGGGTTGGTCGGGGCTGGGCGTAGTGAGCTGGCCCGCGCGCTGATCGGTGCCAGCCGGATTACGGAGGGCGAGATCCTCGTCAAGAATACGCCGGTCCGCATCCATAGTGTGGCGGAAGCGCTCAACACGTATCGAATCGGTTATGTGAGTGAGAACCGCAAGGTGGAAGGGCTGATTCTGCCCCACTCGGTTGCGGCAAACGTATCGATTACTGTCTGGCGACGGATTTCCCGCATGCTGGGCTGGATCTGGGGACGACAGGAACGGCGGCTCGTCGAAGAATACGTCGGCAAGTTGGAGATCAAGACCCCATCTCTGCTGCAGTTGGTCAAGAATCTCAGCGGTGGCAACCAGCAGAAGGTGATCCTGGCCAAGTGGTTGGCCGCCGATGT
>CAZPTF010000574.1:0-2275 GCA_964589015.1 uncultured Anaerolineae bacterium | reverse complement strand
CCCCCCACCCTCTTGCCCTTTGCCCGTTTGCGTGCTATCATCCCCCTGGCAACGTACCGTAGAGCCGGGATCCGCTTGTTGCTGGGATTCTCGCCATCAGCGCTGAGCCTGGCTGCGCTGCGGTACCACAGCGTGGATAACCCGGACGCGCTGACCTATTCAATCCGGAGGAGATAATCTGGCAATGCCTGGAGTGGATATCCTGGGAATCGGGCGCTCCTATGCCGATGTGCTGTTGGTGCTCCCGTACATGCCGCGCCTCGACGACGTGCTGTACGTCGAGCAGATCGGCTATCAGGGTGGCGGGGTGATTCCGACCGCGATGGCGGCGGCTGCGCGGCTGGGCGTCGCGGCGGCCGTGTGGGACCGCGTCAGCGACGACCACTACGGCGATTTCATCATCGCCGACTATCGCAAGTACGGCGTGATCGTCGATTGGATTCAGGTCGTGCCCGGCTATCACTCCGCGCTGTCGCACATTTTGGTCGATCGCTCGACGGGTACGCGGTCCATCCTGCCCTATCGCGGGACGGTCCCGCCGCCTACCGCCGCCGATTTCGATGCGGAGCTGGTGTCGCTGTGCCGCGTGTTGCACACGTCGGGGAGCTATCTCGACGTCGAGCTGAAAGCGGCGCGCCAGGCGAAAGCGCTGGGTATTCCGGTGTCGTTCGATGGCGGTGCCGGGCTCGCGACGCCTGAGCGGATGGCGCTGGTCGAGTTGGCCGATGTGTTGGTCGTCGCACGACAGTTCGCGCAAGACGTCACAGGCGAAACAGAGTTGCCGGCGTGCGCGCGGGCGTTGCTCGGCTATGGGGCGGAGCTGGTCGTCATCACTGCCGGGGGGGATGGCAGCTTCGGGTGGACGTCCGGTGGGGCAGCGTGCCACCAGCCGGCGTTTGCTGTCGAGGTCGTCGACACCACCGGCGCGGGCGACGTCTATCATGGTGCGTTTCTCGTCGGTTACTTGCGGGGTTGGCCGTTGCGGACAATCATGGCCTACGCCAGCGCGACAGCAGCGTTGAAATGCACGCGGGTCGGCGGCCGGGAGGGGATCCCAACCCACGCCGAGGTCGAGGCGTTTCTGGCGGCGCGCTGAGCGGAGAAGTCGAAACGATCCGGATGGGCGTTCACGGATCGTTTCGCTGAACGGTGTCGAACGGCGTTGACGGGTCTAGCGTCCGCGGATCAGTCTCAACAGGACGAGCAACACGACAGCGCCGATGACCGCTACGACGAAGCTGGGGATGTTGAAACCGAAGTCGAACGGATTACCCGTGAGGAATTGGACGAGAATGCCGCCGACGAACGCGCCGACGACGCCCACGATGATATCGACGATACAGCCCTGCCGGTCGTTTGTGCCGGCGAGCATGCTGGCGACCCAACCTGCCAATGCACCGAAGATGATCCATGCCAACCAACCCATAGTCGCTGCTCCTTTTCTGTGCGAATGTTCCATTCCGATACGATGACTTGGCGCCTCGTTGCCCTATACTGGGAAGTATAGCATAACTTGCTGTGGAATCAATACGCCGGTTTTGCGGGAGTGTGCCAGCGGGGTGGCGTGCGGTGTGTCACGTTTAGTGGAACCTGACAAATTTCGATAATTGTGTATAATGTCACTTGTATACCTGTTGCGGGAGGCAGGAGTGGATATTGTCGTCACCGTGCATGGCACGATTCGGTCGTATGTGCAGGTGGATGAGGAGCCTATCCGGCTGGCTGTCGCCGAGGGGAGTACCGTCGGCGATGTTGTGGAGCGCCTGGGCATTCCGCTCGAACGCGGCTGGAACGCCGGCATCGGGGGCAAACTGGTCTCGGCCGGCGACGTATTGCATGATGGCGATCAGCTCTCGGTATTCGACGTGATCGGCGGCGGATAATCCGGGTTTGGCTGGGAGTATTTCCGGCATTTCGGGCATTGGTCGAACTCGTGACCCGCGTTTGCACGGCGTTCTCAGGCACCAGGCGATTGCTCCTGCGCGGGCATCGCGGTGTCAGACGGTCATTTCCAGCCGGCAGCCTACCCGGTGGACAAGCCCCGGATTGTGTCTCCTCCCAGGGCGTCCCTGCTCGTATGGCCTGTTCTGAGTGGCACCATCACTTAACTCTGTTTTGATTTGTCCAAGTTCGGACGCAGGATGAAGGGGGTAATTGCTGTGAAGGGTATAACAGGAAAGATCTTGCGGATTGACCTGACCACCGGCCGGATTACGGTCGAAGAGCCTGAGGAGGCGTTCTACCGGCGCTACCTGGGTGGGGCAGGGATCGTTTC
>CAZPTF010000573.1:0-2293 GCA_964589015.1 uncultured Anaerolineae bacterium | reverse complement strand
CAGCCTGTCCGATTGAGTGTCCGGATCGGAGTGGAATGAGGGATATCACCTGAGGCATTTCCCTCACCTCGGTGACCACAACACGAGGCGCGGCTTTTCACCGAGATGTTTCGCGAGCTCTTCGAGGCGGCCAAACTCCATGCATGCCGCCATGCAGTGCTGCACGCACGCGGGTTGCAAGCCCTGTTTCGTGCGCCGGGCGCACAGCACGCACAGTTCGGTCGGAAACGGCAGAAATACGAGATAGGCCTTGTCGTTCGGCAGTTTCTCGACGATCTCGATGACCTTCATGCCGGACATGCCGGCTTCCCAGCCGTGCTCCTGTTGGCAAGCGACCTCGCAGGTGTGGCAGCCGGTGCAGTATTCGTAGTCGATCAGTAGCCCGTACTCGGGTTTACGCTTGCTCATCGTTTCTGGCCCCCTCGTTGGCTTTGTAGACTTTGCAGAGGATGTGCTTGATCGGCGAGCCGAGGCCGTCTTCGCCCTGCGCGCCCATCGGGAGCAGCATGTTGATGTTCGAGCGCCACGTGCCGAACAGCGACGGTGCCGCGGCGGGCTCTTCGGGGAACCACCAACCGTGCGCGGCCATGACCATCCAGCGCGGGACGATGGGCGTTACCTTGGCCTTGAAGCGGCAGCGCCCCATCCAGTTTTCGATCCACACCCACTCGCCGTCACCGAAGCCGAGAGATTTCGCGGTGTCCGGGTGCACCTCGACGACCGGGTCGGGGTCCAGCGCGCGCAGCCACGGGATGTTGCGATGCTCGGCGTGGAAGAAGACCGCCGAGCGCCGTCCGGTGGAGAGGATGAGCGGGTATTCCTTAAGCAGGTCGGGCTGCGTAACCGGCGTGAACGGCGGCTCCTCGTAGCGCGGCAGGGGTTCCAACCCCCAATCTTCACGCAGGACTGCGTACAACTCGACTTTGCCCGAGGGTGTCTGGAAGCCCGGCTTGCGGTCGGGGCGGAGCAAGCCTTTCTCGAAGCGGTGATAGGGTGCGCTGGGGTGCCCTGCGGGCGGGAAGGCCCAGCCCTGTGCCTGCAACTGCGCGAAGGTCAGCCCGGAAGGCGCGATGATCTCATCGAACAGATCGTGGATCGTCTCCCAGCGGAATTCCGGGTCGAAACGCTTCGCCAGCTCGAAATTGATCTCGATATCGGGCCGGCACTCGTCAACCGTGATCGCCTTGTTGATCGTTTGCAGTGGAATCCACCACGAGCGGACACCGTCTTTTTCGAGGAAGCTGCCCGCCGGCAGAACGACATCCGCATACTGCGTCGTCGCGGTGTGGAACAGGTCGACGGCGACGATGAAATCGAGCTTCTGCAGTGCATCGAGCCATTTCTTCGGGTCCATCCCGATGCCGGAGAGCGGATTGCACGTCTGAATCCACATGCCTTTGATCGGATAGGGCTCCTCCGTGAAGATCTGGTCGAGGGTCAGGTCGGTCTGGGCGCGCCAGATGAACTGGCGCAGCGGGCCGTACTTGTCGCGTCCGACGCGCGGCTTGTCGCGGTCGGCGGATTTCTGCTTGATGACGCCTTTCGCACCGGGCAGGGCGTAGGCCACCGCATCGAAGGCATAGCGTGAGATCACGTTTCCGCCTGGCACATCCAGGTTGCCGGTAAGGCACCACAGCGCGGTGATCGCCTGCACGGTCGGCGTGATCGCTGGCGTCATGTCGATGGGCACACCCCAGTGGATGGCCGCCGGCTTGGCCGTCGCGTAGATCCGCGCGGCCTCGCGGATGTCGTCCGCGTCGAGCCAGGTGATCTCTGCGACGCGCTCGGGCGTATACTCGCCGACGCGTTCGCGGAACAGGTCCCACACCGTGCGGCAAGCGACGGTGCTTCCATCGACGAGCGGGACGGCATAGCTCCCTTCGAGTGCTGGCGCGGTGCCGGGCGTCTCGTAAGCGACCGCGGACGAATCCCAGATGACGGGTCCTTCCGTGACGCGGTCCCAGACGACGAAGTCCTCCTCCGCTCCGCTGGAGCGCAGCTCACTGGCACGGAGCAGCTTTCCCGCGTCCGTCCGGACCAGATGGGGCGCGTTGGTCCAGTTCTCGACGAACGCGGAGTCATACAGTCCTTCGTGCAGCATCACGTTGAGGAACCCGAGCGCGAGGGCGCCGTCCGTGCCGGGCCGGAGCTGCAGCCACTTCTTCGAGCGCGACGCGAACCAGCTCAGCCGCGGATCGATGGTGATGATCTCGGTGCCCTGCTTCATCAGATCGACGATCCAATGCCCGAAGACGTTGTCCGGGCACGTCGCCGGGATGTTATACCCCCAGAT
>CAZPTF010000572.1:0-2295 GCA_964589015.1 uncultured Anaerolineae bacterium | reverse complement strand
CTCCCCCGTGGACGGAGGAGGCATGCGCTGCCGGATGAATCCGGCTTTGCGGCGCGATCCGCACGTCCGCCGTACCTCCGAAAGCAGCCCAACATACATTTTGACATTACAGCACATTCATGCTAGATTGGTGATACACAACTCGCGGATCTAGTCCATAGTGATGTGTGAGATAATATTACACGCCCGTTATGCAACGACTGCCGTTCTCGGCACGGAGATGCGCGCTCGTGGCAACTGAGATAATCCTGGTTGTGGAAGACAACCCAAGTGTATCTGGGGTACTCCTTGAGGATATCTTGCCCAACTTGGGTTACGGCGCGACACTGGCTACGACAGGGAAACAAGCTCTTGCCCTTATCGAGGAGCAATGCCCTGCTCTGGTGTTGCTTGATCTCGGTTTGCCCGATATGAACGGGCTGACCCTGCTGCGACACCTTTCCGAGCGGAACATCCGGGTTCCGATCATCATTATAACTGCGCACGGTTCCGAGCAGATCGCTACCGAAGCATTTCGCCTGGGTGTGCGCGACTATCTCACGAAACCGCTGGACATCAGCGACTTGGCCGCGTCCATCGAGAGAGTTCTCCACGCCACCCGGCTGCGCGAGGAGCGTGACTCACTGTTCGCCCAACTCGAGCGCCAGGTCCGCCAGGCGACTGTCCTCAGTCGCATCGGCAAGATGATTACCTCATCGCTGGACCTGGATGAGGTCCTCCGGCGTATCGTCGAAGCAGGCGTCTATCTGACCCATGCAGAAGAAGGCTTCCTGCTCTTGTATGACGGACAGACCGACGAGTTGTTTCTGCGCGCAGAGAAGAACCTGGCCGACCGAGAAGTGGCTATTCGGCGCGTTCCGGTCACCGACACGGTGCTGGGCCAGGTGCTGCGTACCGGTCAGGCAGCGCGTACCTCGCGAAACAGCACACAACAACACCTCAAGCTCAAGACCGGCTTCCTGGTCAAATCATCGCTTCACGTCCCCCTGAAGGCACACGACCATATCCTGGGTGTCCTGTCCGTGGACAATGCGCACAGGATCCGCGACTTTAGCGATAGCGATGAAGCCTTGCTCCTCTCTCTGGCAGATTATGCGGCCATCGCACTCGACAACGCCAGGCTCTATCAGGAAAGCCAGGAACGCGCGCAGCGTTCCCTCCTGTATGCTTACGAGCTGGATGCCGCGCACCAATCCGAAAGACAACAACGCAAGGCGCTTGACAACATCCGTTCGAGTTTTCTGAATGCCCTGGGACACGAGCTGAAAACGCCCCTGATCGTCATCGTGCAGACACTGGAGATGTTGCTCGACCCGCGCATCGGGCAGCTCAACCCCGATCAGACCCACTACGTGGAGGCGATTCACAAAAATTCGCGCTATCTGCAACGTATGATTGATGGGTTGATCGCATTTGCCCGCTTCAGCGCGAAACAGGGCGATCTCAAGATCACAACGATGTCGCTCGGCGACGCGCTCGACGATGCCAAACAATTGGCCACTTATGCCGCACAGAAAAACGGGATTACGATCGTCGCCAGGAATGCGGACAACCTCCCACAGATCGAGGTCGACCGGGAACGGATTACAGAAGCCATCGGGCACTTGCTGGACAATGCGGTCAGGTTCAGCCCACCACATAGCGCAGTCATCATCGAAACGCAGGTCGATGGAAACTGGCTGCACATCAACGTCATCGACAGAGGCCCGGGCATCGCTGATGCCGAGCTACGAACCATCTGGGAAGGCTTCCAGCAGATGAGCAGCTCGCTCGAGCGCGGGCTGCAAGGTCTGGGGCTCGGCCTGGCAATGACGCGCTGTATCGTCGAAGCGCACGGCGGGCGCGTCTCCGTACAGAGCAAGGTCGGCGCAGGGAGCACCTTCACCATCTCTCTGCCGGTTCCCGATGCTGCACAGGAGCTCTCCGCAGCAAAGACTTCCGTCTAAGACGCACGGGCCGAACGGGCGCTCACGCCAGGGGGGGTGCGGGAGAACAGCGGATGCGCAGGATGGCGCGGATGGTGTAAGGCGCGGCGGGGGTATCGGGGGAACCCGCGCCAGCGGTAGAATCGGGCCTGGCCACCGCGGACAGCCGCGACACAGCGGGGTAGAGGTGGGATTCAGCACCGCACGGGACGGCGCGGATCGATCAGCCACGGCACCGGGACACGAGGGACCGGCCCCGGGTGCATCCGGAAATGTCAGGGTTAGCAAGCAATAGGCAGGTCGTGTTTTCAGCGTGATCTGCCAGGTGCACACGAAGATCTGCGCGGCGGTCCAGACTGTGCCAATCTTG
>CAZPTF010000571.1:0-2297 GCA_964589015.1 uncultured Anaerolineae bacterium | reverse complement strand
TCCTGCAGCACAGGAAACTTCCGGCGAGAGCCAGACGACTGTGGTACGCTATTACAGTGCTCCCAAGTTGATTGGGCCACCAGACGGAACGGTATTTACTTCCGGTGAATACGAGAGGATCATTCTCGAGTGGGAAGGACCCGGGGAATTGGCGAAGGACGAATACTACGACGTGACCGTCCTGCATTTCTTTGATGAGCAAGAGATTTACTGGGGAACCAACACGCAGGAAACCCAACTGCAGCTATCGCCGACGATCGGCTACGGACGCGCGGACAAAGACATCTTCCACTGGTTCGTGACGATCAGACGTGCCGAAAGCATCGATGCGGAAGGCAAACCCGACGGACCACCCATCAGTCTCAGGAGCGATGCTTGGACTTTCTACTGGCGCTAGAACACCTGGTGTTACCGGCACCTATTCGTCCATCGCGATCAACAGACGCGAGCTGAGGAGAAAGAATGGCGGGAGGAAAACCTCAAACAAACTTGCAGGAGACTCACGACAGGTTCGAAGCAATCAGTCAGGAGTTGACGCTGTTCACCCAATGTGTCGAACGACAACAGCAGGCGCTGAGTCGTCTCCACCGCACACTTCGATCCGGTATTGCTGTGGCGAACGACGACAGATTGGTCCGAGACGTGATCGAGGCGACTACAGCCGCCCAGGCTGCATTGGATGCATTGGGCCTGGCTCAAACGCTTGAGCCGGCGGTTCGCGCCGAACCGAGTACACCGGCCAGAGAGTCAACACGCGATAAGGAACACGAGCAATTGCTGGCAATCTGCAGCGTGAGCCAGACTGTCAATTCGACACTAGACCTGTCGGAAGTCCTCAACATCGTCATGGACACGATCATCCGTCTGACCGGTGCGGAGCGCGGGTTCGTGATGCTTCACGATAATGAGACAGGCGAACTTGTCGTCAGAACCGCACGTAATATGGATCAAGAAAGCATCAGTGGTTCATCGTTTCAGATCAGTCTCTCGATCGTCAACAGAGTGGCCCGTGAAGCGATACCGGTCGTCACGACCAATGCACAGAACGACCCCCGCTTCAAAGGCCATGAGAGTGTCATGACCTATAGTTTACGTTCTATTCTGTGCGTTCCCCTCTTGGTGAAGAACCGTGTCATCGGGGTCATCTATGCGGACAGCCGTATCAGGACCGCGCTGTTTTCCGAACGGGATTTGGATGTCCTGGTAACGTTCGCCAACCAGGTTGCCACCGCGATCGATAACGCCAGACTGTTCGAGAGCGTGATCATGTCCAAAAATCTCCTGGACAACCTCTTCACTTCGATCCCAAGCGGTGTCATCACCGTGGATAATCAGGGTAAGATCACTTCACTCAACCCGGTCGCGGAGAAGATCCTCGGACTTCCCGCTAAGGTCTGTATCGGGGCGTCGTACGGGATGATCTTCACAGAGGCATGGGCAGCCGACCTGGAGCCGCTGGTCGAACAAGTCAGGGTCAAAGAGCAGCGCTTCGTGGGATACGAAATCGAAACGACTTTGCCGAAACGCGGATTGCTCAACCTGACGCTGAGCTTGTCGCCGCTTAAGGACGATAACGGTGTCGGCCAGGGTGTGGCTATCGTTGTCAACGATTTGACGGAGAAAAAGCGGCTGCAGGCTGTCCGCGAAATGTTTCGGCGCTACGTGTCTCCTATAGTGGTGGACCGTCTTCCCGCTGACGCCAACGAACTTCGGCTGGGAGGACATCGGCAGGAGATATCCGTGCTATTTGCCGATCTCCGCGGGTTCACTGCCTTGGGCGAAAGCCTGGATCCGGAAGACCTGGTTGTAGTGCTGAATCAATATCTATCCTTGGCCGCCCAAGCCGTGTTGACCCACGAGGGCACACTGGATAAGTTCATGGGCGATGCAGTGATGGCAATCTTCAACGCCCCGTTACCGCAAGACGACCATCCGCTCCGGGCCGTCAGAGCCGCGCTAGCGATTCGACAGACAGTCACCAATTTTCACCGCGAACAGGGCAAGGACATCCCTCACCTGCACTTCGGGATAGGTATCAATACAGGCGAATCGGTGGTGGGAAACGTGGGCACACCGGCACAGATGAACTACACCACCATCGGAGATACGGTGAACCTGGCCAAACGGTTGCAGGAACTGGCGAGCGGGGGTCAAATTCTGCTGAGCCAGAGCGCCTACGACCGAGTTGCCGAGTACGCAATCGTCAAGACACTCGAGCCCATTCAGGTAAGAGGACGCAAATCCCTCGAACAGATGTACGAACTCATTGACTTAAAATAGAGAATCTCTCTGCAGCG
>CAZPTF010000570.1:0-2299 GCA_964589015.1 uncultured Anaerolineae bacterium | reverse complement strand
CAGTCGCGCGATTATTGTGCCGATCGCTGTGGTTGGAGTAGAACCTTTCTGGCATAATGTGCTGCGCTTCAAGAAAACGTCCATACGGATCTCTGTTGGCAGGCCGTTCCGTTTCAATGCGCCTGACGGCACACACCTGCGGGGTGCTGACCTGGCCGAAATGACGACAGAAGCCATGTATCAACTGGCTCTGCTGTGCCCTCCAGAGTGCCGCGGGGCTTACGCTGATATCTCACAGGCTACCACCAATCATTTAGACTTTCAACTCCAAGAGACGAACGCCAAAGATTCTACATAATATTAGATCCGGAGGTTTGCACGAATGATGAAGTATGGAGTTGCCCCAGACGTGTTTCAGATGTACCCCGATTATGTCCGAGGCGTTGTGGTCGTTGCCGGTCTGGTGAACGGCGCTGTTGAGAATCGTGAAATCGGTGCATTGCTCAGAGATGCCGAGCGCCTGGTGATTGAGAATCCGGATCTTGCGAATATTGCTGAACATCCAAGGATCGCCTCCTGGCGGACGGCGTACGCGAAATTCGGTGCACGTCCGAGCAAGTTCTTTTCCAGCATCGAGGCATTGGTCCGACGCGTACGCAAAGGAGACCAACTCCCGTATATCAATGACCTCGCCGCCATCTGCAACGTGTTTTCTTTGCGCCACCTCGTTCCGGTAGGTGGGCATGATATCGGTGTCGTGCAACACGATCTGTTGCTGGCTGCCGCCACAGGCAACGAGGTCTTTGCGCCGATCGGCACGAGTGCTGCGGAGAATCCTGACCCTGGCGAGATCGTGTACCTCGCCGGAAATACCGTTCTGTGCCGGCGCTGGACGTGGAGGCAAGCAGAGTTTACCAAGCTGGTTCCGGAATCGAACTATGTGGCGATCAATGTGGATGGCATGCCGCCGGTGTCACCTGAGCTTGTGGCGCGTATCTGCACGGAAATGGCCGAGATGGTCGTCCGGTTCTGCGGGGGCGTAGCCGATTGCCGCTATCTCACCGCAGAGACTCCGCTTATCGATCTGGCATTGTAGATCAGATACTCGTCTCGATCAATCGGTTGAGCATCAGCGCAATTTCCATGCGCAGGAGTCCCTGTCCGGAGAACGGGTCGAAGCCGAGTAGTTCCTTGATACGTGTCTGTCGATAGTGCAGGGTGTTGCGATGGATGAACAGCCGTTTGGCGATCTCAGTGCCGGGTTCGTTTGCGATGCACACCATCTCGAGGGTCCCGAGCAGGTCCGTTCCGTTGATCGCATCGTAGGACTTGATGGGACCCAGAATGTCGTCGATCATTTGCCGGGCTTCCTGCCGCCCGGATACAAAATCCAGAATGGAGTAGAGCTGTGTGTCGTCGATGTGCATGATGTGGCCTGGCCCAAATAGACGCTGTCCGATCTCGAGCGCCTGCAGTGCGTCGGCGTATCCGGCATGAAGATTTGCGTAGTTGTAGTTTCCGGTGGCGATGCCTAGTGATAGCGTGACCTGCGCCTCTCTGTGTGCGGCGTCGTCGGGGATAGCGGTCAGATACACCTGCGCTTCTTGCACGATGCGTTCCGCCAGATCCACAGCCTGTTCCTTGATCGATACCGACGAAAGCGAATCGTTGTTGTTGCCCGTCAGTATCAGCAGCCTTCTGCCCTTAGAAAGGACGATACTGCCTTCATCTTCTCGCGCGAGCAGCCGCTTGATTGCATTGTAGATTTCTTCTTGAAATCGTTCGGTATCATGAGAGCGGCTGTCCACTCCGTTTGGCGATTCATTGTTGGGATCAATGCTAATCACGATAATTGTGTGTTTATGCTCCAGGTTCAACCCGAGCGCCTTGGCGCGGTCGCGAATCACTTCAGGGCTGCGGATCGACCACACCAACAAATCATCGATGAAGTCGCGCTGGAGACGCTGTTCGGTTTCTTGGATCCGTTTGCTCTTCATGTGTTCCAGTGCGATGACCGTGATTCCTACTTGCAGGGCATACTCCTCAACCTTCGTGATCATTTCGCCACACTTGAGTCCGACCAGGTATCCTACGAGTGTCTCCTCAACCTGAATGGGGTGAACCGCCGCGTCAAACATGCAACCCTGCTCGGAATTCCACTTCTGTTGGATGTCGCTCATACAGTCGAGTAGATTCGATCTGCTCGAACAGGGGCGCGTTCCCTGTCGCAGGTACAAACAGCCATTCAGTACCAGATAATCGACGAGAGTCTGTCCCTTTTCGCAATAACAGCTACTTGCTAGTATTTCGAACGTACTGTCGGTCATGACGACCGTACTGCGCAGCAATTCGGAGAGGG
>CAZPTF010000569.1:0-2300 GCA_964589015.1 uncultured Anaerolineae bacterium | reverse complement strand
GGCTTCCACGGGTTCCACGTGCTGATCGGCTTGCTGTGGCTGCTCCTGATTCTCGTCAAGACGTTCCGGCGCAAGATCGCCGGGCCGGAACAGGCCATGCAGGTCGAGATCTTCGGTCTGTACTGGCACTTCGTCGACGTCGTGTGGATCTTCCTGTTCGCCGTCATCTACCTGATCCGCTGACGCGCGTATTCCCGCCGCGACCGTGCTGCACCGGCGGGGCAAGGGGGTTGTTGTGGAGAAACTGCTTCGCCAACAGAAGTACTTGCTGGTATTCGTTGCGCTGGTGATCATTACTGCGGTCGAAGTGACGGTAAGTTACCTGCCGTTCACTGACCGGACGCCGCAGACGATCATCCTGGTGATCGGCTCGCTGTGCAAGGCGTCGCTGGTGATGCTATACTACATGCACCTGCGAGACGACAGCCGCTGGTACGCGCTGCTCGTTGGATTCCCCCTCGTCATCGGCGTGCTGCTGTCCGTGACCTTCGTGCTGTAGGGCAAGCGGAAGGCGTATTGTCGTGAATTCCTCACGTGACCTCTCGTGGCCCTTGTCCGTGTGCGTGGCGGCCGGACGGATCGTCGTCGGCCTGCTGAGGCTGTTCAAGTGGCGTGTCGTAATGCTGCTGCTATTAGCGGCCGTCACTGGTGCGTTCCTCGGCGCGGGAGGCTGGCCCGGTAGCGAAGCTGTGGTCGTGCTGCTCCTCGCTGGCGGCCTCGCTGCGGCGGGGGCTTCCGTCGTGAACGAATACCTGGAATTCGATATGGACCGTGTGATGCAGCGCACGCGGCGACGCCCGCTGGTCACCGGAGCGATTGCGCGTTCACATTGGGTGCTGGCGCTCGGGGTCGCGCTGATCGTACTGCCGGTGTTGGCCGTTCTGCCGTGCAACCCGGCGCTGGGCCTGTGGGTCGTCCTCGGCGCGATCGTTTACGTGGGGGTGTATACGGTCTGGCTCAAGTCGCGGACGCCGCTCAACGTCGTGGTCGGTGGGCTGGCGGGAAGCTGTGCCGTCCTGAGCGGCGGCGCGGCTGTGCACGCCTGGGCTCACCCGGCCGTGATCGGACTGGGGCTGTTGCTCTTCCTGTGGTCGCCGACGCATTTCTGGAGCCTGGCGCTTGCCTGCCGTGGCGATTACGCGCGTGCGAACGTGCCGATGCTGCCGGTCGTGACCACGCCGCGACGTGCGGCGCAGTGGAATCTGCTACACGCGGCGGGGAGCGTCATCATCGGCCTGCTGCTGGCGGTCCGTCCGGAGCTTGGCCTATGGTATCTCGCTCCCGTGGCGATCGCGAGCCTCTACCTGCTGGCACGTGGCCTGCGGCTGGTGGAACAGTCGTCCGCGCGACGTGCCTGGCAGATGTTCCACGCGGCGAATCTCTACCTGGGTGTGGTGCTGTTGGCGATCTGCCTGACGACATACTTCCATGTGTAGTTCCGGCGTGCTGATCGGAGAGAGGAAAGTGCGTATGCGCAGAGTTTGGTTTGTGGGACTCGGCGTGCTGCTGTTGGCGCTTTTCGCGACGGCGAGTTGCGGCGGCCCGACGTTCAAGGGGAAGCTGAGGCGGTCGGTGGAGACCGCGCCCGACTTCACGCTGACCGATGTGCACGGGAACCCGTTCCATCTGGCCGACCAGAAGGGCAACGTCGTGCTGCTCTATTTCGGCTACACCTATTGCCCGGACGTCTGCCCGACGACACTGGGCGATTTCAAGCGTGTGCATACTCAATTGGGCGATCTGGCGGATCGCGTCCGCTTTGTCTTGATTACCGCCGATCCCGATCGTGACACGCCCGAGCGGCTGGCGAAGTACCTGACCTTCTTCGGCGATGACTTCATCGGCCTGGTGGGAAGCGCAGAAGAGCTGCAGAGCGTGTACGACAAATACGGCGTGTTCGTCGAGAAGCAGCAGGCGGAAGGCAGCGCCGCACAGTACCTGGTGAGTCACACGGCAAACGTGTTTCTGATCGATCCGGATGGCAACTGGCGACTGGTCTACGAATTCGGGACGGCGCCCGAGGACATGGTGCAGGACATCACGGCGCTGCTGGAGAAATCCTGACCGTAGGTGTGACAGAGCGCTTGCGGCGCAACCGCTGACAGCGGAGATGGGGGCGGAGAGATGGCATCGATAGGGCGGTGGGTTGCATTGTGTGCGCTTGCGAGCGTGCTCGTGGGTGGTGCTCTGGCTGGCTGTGGGGGCGCCGGTGCACCATCGATTTCGGCGGAGGACGTGTGGGCCAGACCGTCGATGGCCATGCCCGCGATGGGTGGGGAAACCGAGGCGGGCATGGAAGG
>CAZPTF010000568.1:0-2309 GCA_964589015.1 uncultured Anaerolineae bacterium | reverse complement strand
CAGCGGTTCGGCCAGCGAAGTGGGCGCGGCCACGAAACCCAACCGCCAACCGGTGATGGCATACGTTTTGCTCAAGCCGCTGATGGTGATCGTCCGTTCCACCAGTCCCTCCAGGCTGCCAGGAGAGACGTGTTTGCGTCCATCGTACAAAATGTGATCGTAGATCTCGTCGGTAATGACCACGAGATTGTGTTTCAGCACGACGTCGATCAGTCCCTGCATTTCCTCGGCGTCGAACACGCGGCCGGTGGGGTTGTGCGGCGTGTTCAATAGCAGTGCTTTGGTCCTGGGACTGACTGCTCTCTCCAACCGTTCGGGATCGAGCCGGTATCCGGGCGCTTCGAGCGGCACAGCAACCGGAGTCGCACCGGCGAAGATGGCGGATGGGATGAAGTTTTCGTGCGCCGGTTCGATGATCACGATCTCATCGCCGGGATTTAGGATCGAAAGCATCGCGGAGTTTACAGCTTCAGTCACGCCACAGGTTACCGTCACGTTCGCGGAGGGGTCTACCTGCCAGCCCAAACGCCGCGTGAAACGCTCAGCCAACGCCTCCCGCAGTGGTGGGTAACCCCAGGTGGGGGAATACTGGTTGTTGCCGTCCATAATCGCCCGGGCGGCAGCTTCTTTGAGTTGCTCGGGCGGATCAAAGTCCGGGAATCCCTGGCTGAGATTGATTGCATCGAACTGCATCGCCATCCGGGTCATCTCCCGGATGACGGATTCTCTGAACAGCATGATCCGTTCGGCCGTGTGCATAACAGTTCCCCTCCTGTGCGTGAGTATTCCGTCACCCCTGTCGAAAAAGTTGAAGTATTATGCTTTAGATCTGATGGTCTGTCAATTCTTCACTTGTGCTATCCTGGCGAATCGTGTATAATTTTGTAGCGCTGCGGAAGCGTGTTTTTCCCCTCTATGGCGATGGGAATACCTCTTGATATACATAGTTATACCAATCTCGTACCAGACCGACCACCCGATTAGCCTGTTTTGAGTGGTTTGTGTCAGGTTTCCGGCCTGTCTTGTCGCGTACACGCGGGGTCCAACACGCGGGGCGATTTGTCCTTTGCTCTGTCTCCGTGAGGCCCGTCAACGGAAGGGAGGTGGTGTATACCAGGTTAGCATCCAACCTGTGAGGAGAGGTCCTGTCGCGATGGCGACTCTCTTGACGGGCAACGCTGCTACGTTTGCAGAAGACCTTGCAGCACCGATCCGCTGATAGTATCCGAGAGTCACAGCTAGGGAGGGAAAAATGAACGCGCGTTGGATAGCAGTAGTCACTGTCCTGTTGACTGTCACCGGGTTGCTCGTGGTAGGAGGCGTACCACGGGCGATGGCAGAGCCAGGTGCGTTAACGTTTTCCGCATCACCGGTTTCCGCAGCCGCAGCAAAGGAAGGCGAACCTTACACGATCGGTTTCTGTGCAGCGATCACCGGACCGAGCTCGAGCCTGGGCCTGCCCGAACGCAATACGGCTCAGATGTTGCAGGAGCAGTTTGCGGACGGCATCATTGGTCCGGACGGTGTCCACCACGAACTCAAGATCATCATTTACGATACCGAAAGCAATCCCGATACTGCGGCGAGCGTTGCCAACCGGCTCATCACTGAGGATGAGGTCGACGTGCTGGTGTGCGGCACGACGAGTGGCAATAGCATGGCCATGATGCCGATCGCGTCCGAAAACGAAGTGCCGATGATCTCCATGGCTTCGGCGCGAGCGATCATCGAAGACCCGGAAACGGGTGAGACGCGGAAGTGGATCTTCAAAACAGCACAGGAGAATCAGCACTCCGGTGAGTGGCAGGCGGTCTACCTGGACGCGATTGGCGTCAAGACGGCGTGCGATCTGTACGAGAACACCGGTTATGGACAGGATTGTCTCGCGCAGACGAAGAAGGCACTGGAGGCCAAGGGCATCGATCTCGCGTATATCGATACCTTTGATGGTGGCGATACCGAGTTCCCGCAACTCACCGGCGTGCAGACGAGTGGGTGTGAAGTGCTGGTGGTCGGCGCGATCCCTCCGGGGGCGTCCACGGTGACGGTTGCTGCCGTCGAAGCGCTTCCCAACATTCCGGTTATTCAGGGTCACGGTGTCTGCAATCAGGCCTACATCGATCTGGCGGGCGATGCTGCCGAGGATGTGGTCTTCCCCTGCGGCAGATTGATGATCGCCGATCTGCTACCCGACACCGACCCGCAAAAGGCAGTATTGCTCAAATACACCGAAGATTACACCAAATTCACCGGTGGCGAACAGATCAGTACCTTCGGTGGGCATGCCTACGACTCGATCCTGATGGTCG
>CAZPTF010000567.1:0-2312 GCA_964589015.1 uncultured Anaerolineae bacterium | reverse complement strand
ACCAGCCGGAGCCATTGCCGCAGGACGTGCGCGTTGCGCTGGACGGCATCATCGCCGGGGCCGAGCGCCGCCTTGCAGGCTAACGACAGACCCGCGCCGTAACAATAATGAAGGGCTCGGGTCGGAGATTCCGACCCGAGCCCTTCTTCATTTCTCTCTGTCAGTTGGAGCGACGCGTGTCTATTGGACGGCAGCCAGAGCGTCGCGCAGAGCCGTCAATTCAGCGGGTGAAACAAAGGTCTGGATTGCTGAGATCTTGCTGTTGGAATCGAAGGTGAGCACGTCGATGCCATTCAGGGTGTACGCCGTACCATCGACTGTCCAGGTGCCGGTCCACTCAGCCGCCCCCATCTTGTCCCCAGCGAAAACGGTCCCAAACGTCACTTGATCGGGATTCACTTTCGCGAACAGTTCAGGAGCATCACTCGATAGCGGATGAGGAATCATCTGCCCATCGGCTGTCAGTGCCAGGTAAGCTGCCATATCACCGTTCATGTTCGCATCGGCATACGCCTGAACCTGAGTCACCATGCTTGTTGCGGCTGGCGCAGTCAGGCCACCTGGCTGAGTCACCGCCAGCTTTTCCTCGGCAACCTTTGCACCGGACGGCACAGCAGGCGCAGCTCCGTTGTCCCATTTCACCATGATGTTTCCGGCCTGCGATTTGGCCAGATCCAACATCCACACGATGGAATTATTCGCCGCATTGTACGTGGCCCCGTCTTTCGGCGAGTAATCCACTATTTTGCCTGGGAGCGCAATGGAGTAGGAAACTTCCATCCCCATTGAGGCCATCATTTGCGTCTGCATGGCCTGTTCCTCCGGGGTCATAGTCTCAGTGTCATCGTCGCCGTCTTGCGAGCCGGCGGAGGCGATCTCACTTGTGTTGACAGCAAACTCCAGCGTGTAGACGTTGCCCTCGTTGCTCCAGGTCACCGTGTCCAGCCCATCATCTCCTTCGCTGAACTTCTGAGTCGCCAACTCATTCAGATCTTTGAAGGGGATCGTGATCTTGACCCCTTCTTTTGCGCCCGTCGGATCAATGTACGGTTCGACAGTAGCTCCCGGAACGTTCTGGAACTCACCCTGAATATCGGCGAAAGGATCTTGTGGTTCCCCGCCCGCTTCGCCCTGTGATGCCATCATGTCCATCATGCTCTTGTCCATCGCCAAGATCACGCTGCGAGATCCACTCAGGTCTGGATTCACCACCATCTCAGTACGAATCGTTACACAGCCAGAAAGAAGCAATACACCGGCCAACGCCACAGCAAGTAATCCAAATGTTATCCCTCTTTTGCCTTTCATCATGCTTTCTCCTTTTTTCTGCTCGACTGAATCCGACCTGAGTACAAATGTCACATTCTAACGATAGTCAAACCGGAAGCTATTCGCTTATCTGCTGCACGCACCCGTGTGCAGCAGACGACAACAAGCTCATTATATCATAATCAACGGTGAGACAAAATCAACCTTTGTCTCACCACCCAATCTTCGTTCCGCCCCAACGCTGCCATGCACGCTGCTTCTCCACTGCGTGTGCGGATCACCGGCAATTCACTTTTCCGCATCAGCCCACTCCGGCACAATCATCACAGCACCACTCATTGTTGGGCTTTACACGCAGCGAGTGCCTGCCGGACCTCCGCCCAATCCGATTGCTGCGAAAGCGCGAATTCCAGGGGAGATATCGCTTCCGGACACTTCCCCAACCTGGTCAACGCAAGCCCAATCCCTCCAAAGGCATCCGCCTGCCCGGCGTCGAGGGTATAAGCCGCCTGAAATTCCTGGATGGCTTTTTCATATTCACCCTGTTGATAATTCGACCAGCCCAGATAGAGATAGGCATCACGCAAAGGTACCGTTCTCTTGGCCATTTCGACAACCTCGTCGAGCTCCGTCTCTGCCTCTTGATATTCGCCCAACTCATACAGATTCTTCGCCAGCGCGCTGCGCATCCACAAATCATCCGGGGCCGTCTGCACGAGCTCTTTCCAGATCGTGAGTGCATCGTTAGATCTGCCCAGATGCTGATAGGTCTGAGCGAGATATTGCTGGGCCTCGAGATTGTCGGGCACAAGCTGAACAGCTCTCTCGAACGCTTTGGCAGCCCCGGCGTAGTCGGCCAATGCGTATTTTGCCCGGCCCAGGTCGAAGAACGCCTTGGCATCATCCGGATTCAGCTCGATTGCCTTCTCCAGAAATTGGACAGCATCTGCGGTCCGGTTCTCTTCCAGATAGGTCCCGCCCAGGAAGGCATAAACATCACGACGTCCTGGCATAAGCTGCTGGGCCTTGATCAAATTTTCTCG
>CAZPTF010000566.1:0-2330 GCA_964589015.1 uncultured Anaerolineae bacterium | reverse complement strand
GGATTACACCCGGCGTCGGGCGGACCATCGTCCCGCACCAGCGGCTGACACCGCCCGTGGGCGGAGGTTGGGAACCGGGGAACTGTGCCAATCTCGCCGGCCCTGACGACATGTCTGCGCCGCAGCGGTGAAATAGTGTTGTCCGGTGGCATGAATTGAACCGTCGTTCGCTGCGCGAGGTGAGAACAACGGATACGCAGGATGGAGCGGATCAAAAATCCGTTCACTCCCGCCCATCCGTGTTACCTATCAGTGGTGTTGATGACAGGTGGGAAGAATTGCACCGCAGGATGCAGGGTGATGGCGAGTATGGGGAGGCGCGGGACTGGAAGTCCCGCACTAATAAGACGAAACCTGCTGAAGCAGGCTGGCTATACGGGAGATTAGCCCGCAGGACTTTGCATTGTTAGCGCGGGGCTTCAGCCCCGGGCCAAGGAAACGAAGCCTGCTGAAGCAGGCTGGCTGTATGGGAGATCAGTCCGCAGGACTTTGTATTGTTAGCCGGTGGGGTATGTGCCACCAACGCAAGGAGAAAAACAGTGACGACACAAACATCCTACACGCAGAAGGCTTGGACTTTGGACGATCTGTTTCGCGACCGGAAGCAGGCCGACGCGGCATTCGAGAGAATCGATGACCTGGTATCCGAGTTCGAGAGTCATCTGGGCGAGCTCTCGCCGGATATCAGTGCCAGCGCCTTTCTGTCTCTGGTCCGACAACTCGAAACGATCACCGCTGCCATGCACCGGCTATACAGCTACGCCGGGCTGTGGTTTTCCGCGGATACGCAGGACCAGGCGGCACAGACATTTGTTGCCAGGGTAGATCAGTTTTCAGCGCAGACTGACAACCGTATCCTTCCGTTTGAGCTGTGGTGGAAAGGGATAGACGAGGCCAACGCGGTCCGCCTGCTGGATGTGGTTGGAGATTACCGTTATTGGCTGGAAACGCTGCGATTATTCAAGCCCCACACGCTGACCGAGGCGGAAGAGAAGATCATTAACATCAAGGACACGACAGGGGTCAGCGCACTCCAAACCCTGTACGATCTGATCACTAACCGCTACACGTTCACCATCGAGATCGACGGTGAGCCCAAGTCCCTCACGCGGGACGCGTTGATGACCTATGCGTACCATCCCGATGGCGACCTGCGTGCCAAGGCTTATCAGGAGTTGTATCGGGTATACGGAAATGACGGGGCGGTCCTTGGACAGATGTACCAGACGCTGGTACGCGACTGGCGAAATGAACAGGTCGGGCTGCGCAGATTTGCGACGCCTATCGCGGCACGCAACCTGGGCAACGACATCCCCGACACGGTAGTCGATACGCTGCTGGACGTGTGCCGGTCGAATGCGGCCTTGTTCCAGCGCTTCTTCCGCTTGAAGGCGCAACTCCTGGGGATGGACCGGCTGCGTCGCTACGACATCTACGCGCCGGTGGTGCACGCAGACAAGACTTATCCATTCGCACAGGCAACGCAGATGGTACTCGATTCGTTTGGGCGTTTCGACGGCACGCTGGTCGATCTGGCACAACGGGTATACCAGGTGGACCATCTGGACAGCGAGGTGCGCCACGGGAAACGGGGCGGTGCGTTCTGCTGGAGCGTCGTCCCGCAGCTGACGCCCTGGGTACTGGTCAACTATCAGGGCAAGGCTCGCGATGTCTCAACGCTGGCGCACGAGCTCGGCCATGCCGTCCATTCGTTGCTGGCGGAACGGCACAGCGTTCTCACTTTTCACGCTTCGCTGCCTCTCGCGGAAACCGCGTCGACCTTCGGGGAGATGCTCCTGCTGGATGCCTGGCTGGAATGGGAGAGCGATGCCGACGTCAAACGTGATCTGCTGTTCAGCCAGATGGACGACAACTATGCCACTGTGCTGCGCCAGGCGTTCTTCGCTCTGTTCGAACGCGAGGCCCATGAGCTGGTACAGGCCGGGGCGACGGTCGACGAAGTGAGCGCGGCATACCTGGATAATCTGCGGACTCAGCTCGGAGATGCCGTGGTGCTGAGCGACGAGTTCGCGTGGGAGTGGGTGTCGATTCCGCATATCTATCACACGCCGTTCTATGTCTATGCGTATTCGTTCGGGCAGTTGTTGGTCTTGGCCCTCTACCGGCAATACAAAGCGGAGGGTGAGCCGTTCAAGACACGCTATCTGGACATTCTGCGCGCGGGCGGTTCCGCCTCGCCATCCGACATCCTATCGCGTGCAGGGCTTGACATCACTCGAATGGAATTTTGGCAGGGTGGGTTCGATGTACTGAGCGACATGCTCGCGCATCTGGAGGAGATGGCGTGATCTCGTGGGGTTCCCGGGATT
>CAZPTF010000565.1:0-2336 GCA_964589015.1 uncultured Anaerolineae bacterium | reverse complement strand
GGGCGTGCTTACCCCCTCCAACCTCCCCCGTGGACGGAGGAGGCATGCGGCGCCGACTGAATGCGGCTTTGCGGTGCGGCTCTGGGTCCAATTCAGCGGTCCGTGCGGGCGTGCTTACCCCCTCCAACCTCCCCCGTGGACGGAGGAGGCATGCGGCGCCGACTGAATGCGGCTTTGCGGTGCGGCTCTGCGTCCAATTCAGCGCCGCGCGGGTGTGGGCGCCAGCGGTCCGTGGGATCCTGCCCCGAAAATTGCCTTGACAGATTACCGTTAGTGCACTATAATCGTTTGGTTGCTGTTTGGGGAGCCGCTGTTCCCAGCCCGCGTAAGCGCATGATCGAACGTACACTCAGCTCCAACGGCGTTGGGCAGGTGCCGCCCGATGTGTCTTACCAGAGCGGGAAATCTTTCGTTGGAGGAGGACAGGCTACTTGAGGGACAAGAATTTTCGCACGCTGATATTCGTTCTGATTTTGGTGGCTATTGCGGTCTGGATCGTCTTGCCTGGCAACCCGGGGTTGCATGTGAAGCTCGGAGCGCTCGAAATCAACAAGCCGATCGAAGTGCGGCAGGGTTTGGACTTGCAGGGTGGCCTGCAGGTGTTGCTGGAGGCGGACCTGCCCGCCGACGAGGAAATCACCGCTGAAGCAATGGGTGCGGCGCGGACGATCGTCGAGAATCGTGTCAACGGTCTGGGTGTGACGGAACCGGTCGTGCAGCAACAGGGAGACCGCCGCATCATTGTGGAATTGCCCGGTATCAGCAATCCCGATGAGGCTATCGCGACACTGCGCGAAACCGGTTTGCTGGAATTTGTCGAAGCGGGCCGGACTCCATTGGAAGAGGGGACGATCATTCGCACGACTTATGGAGAGACCCTGCCAACTGCTGCGGAGACATTGACGGATACGGCCGTGTTGACGGGTACGGAAGCGTTGAGCGGGGCGACCGCGGTGCTCACGGAGACAGCGCCCGTGACTGAGACGGCTTCGCTGACCACCACGGTGCCGGCTGCCGCTACGTCCGACAAAGTGTACAAGACCATCATGACCGGTAGGGATCTGGAGACCGCCAGTGTCGGGCTCGATCAGTATGGGCAACCGGAAATCCTCTTCAAGCTCCAGCCTTCCGGCACGAAGATTTTTGCCGATTACACAGCCAGCCATGTCGGAGATATTCTGGCGATTGTCCTGGACAAACGCGTCATCTCCGCACCGGTGATCCAATCTGCCATCCCGGATGGGAGCGGGCGAATTACCGGACGGTTCTCGCTGGAACAGGCGCGGTCGGTTGCCATCCAGTTGCGTTATGGTGCGCTTCCCGTGCCGTTGAAAGTCGAAACCATCCGGGCGGTCGGGCCGACACTCGGGCAGGAATCCATTGAGAAGAGCATCCGCGCGGGTATCTTCGGCCTGCTCGTCGTGCTGTTGTTCATGTTGATCTATTACCGGCTGCCGGGTGGGCTGGCCGATATCGCATTGATTATCTACGGGCTGCTCAACTTTGCGATCTACAAGTGGGGTATTCCCACATTCCATGCGCCGTTCTTTGCTCCGGTGACGCTCACCTTACCAGGCATTACCGGCTTCCTCCTCTCGACAGGTATGGCTGTCGATGCCAACATCCTGATTTTCGAACGGATGAAAGAGGAGCTTCGTTCCGGGCGTTCCCTGGGGGCGGCGATCGATGCCGGCTTCGACCGTGCCTGGACTTCGATTCGTGATTCCAACTTGTCGGTGCTGATCACCTGTGCGATTCTCTACTGGTTCGGCTCGAACTTTGGGGCCAGCACAGTCAAGGGA
Organism: uncultured Anaerolineae bacterium; assembly: GCA_964589015.1. Taxonomy (GTDB): domain Bacteria; phylum Chloroflexota; class Anaerolineae; order DAOTYC01; family DAOTYC01; genus CAZPTF01. Next base: position 534 of record CAZPTF010000565.1, on the reverse strand, counting down.
TTTGCCATTACCTTGTTCATCGGTGTGCTCATCAGCATGTTCACGGCGATCACCATCACCCGTACATTCATCCGCTTCATTTATCAGGTGTGGGGGGAAAAGTTGCGCAACGCCAAATGGTGGTTGGGTTTCTAGTGCTGGTGATGGGTGATTTTGCCTGACGAGGTTTGGATAATCATTAAGGAGGCCTCATGAATCGTTTCAGCATCTTCAATGTGGTTGGCAATCGGTATCTCTATTTCGCATTCTCCGCGCTCATCATTATCCCCGGACTGGTGGCGATGATCTACTCCATGATTACCTTTGGCTCGCCGGTCAGATTGAGCATCGATTTCACCGGGGGCAGTTTCATGGAGATGCGGTTCGAAGAGCCGGTTGAGGTGTCTGCGGTACGCGATGTTTTCGAGGAACAGGGTTTTTCGGACGTCTACGTGCAGACCGCCGACAGTGCGAAGACGGTGATCGTCCGGACCAAACATCTCGACAATCTGGCGAGAACGGGTGTGCAGGACGCCCTGCGTGAAAAGGTCGGCA
>CAZPTF010000564.1:0-2341 GCA_964589015.1 uncultured Anaerolineae bacterium | reverse complement strand
CCACGGGGGAGGTTGGAGGGGGTGAGCGTCCGTCGCATGGACCGCGCGGACCCACTCTGCGTGTGCTGCGTCTCTGCGCGGGGATGCGCCGCCTGGTTACCGCCCACTGCCGGGCAGTTCGTAGCGCGTCAGCTCGATGCGCTGGAAAGCGACCTGATCGCTGGTCCGTCCGTGCTCGTCCAGCCACGCGCGGACCAGTCCGCTCTCGTCCCACATTTCCGCCTCCGATTCGAGCAACCAGATCGTGTCATAGCCCGCGGTCAGGGCGGTCATCTTGTCCGCGACCTCGCCCGGCAGCAGGCCGGCGTTGGTGAACAGGCCATCCGCGCGGTGATAGGGCTGGCGGTAATAGTATTCGAAATTGCGGTGGACGTACGGCATCTGCACTACCAGCAGGTCATCCGCGGAGGCGTGCGCGCCGTAATACGCGGCGGCTGACCGGAAATCCGCCTTGATCGTGGTGTGCGACTGAAACCAGATGCTGCGCGCGTCGCTGACGAGAATGGCCAGCAGACATAACGCGAAGATCAGACCCGAACGGCGGCGCAATGCGTCCAGACCGGTAGCGAGCAGCAGGTAGAACCCCGCGGCGATAGTGATCAGATAGCGGTCGGTGAAGATGGGCATGCCCAGCGAGATCAGATAGACGACCAGGATGGGGACGAGGATGTACAGCCACCAGACGGCTTGGGGATACGTTGCGCTGAAGGAACGCGGTTGGGTGGTGTGGCGATACTGAAACGTCCCCGCCAGCAGGGCGAAGACAACTGCGCCGACCTCGATCAGCGAGGGAGAACGGAAACCGAAGCTCAGCACCTGAAAGAGCGTTAGCAGGATAGTGCTGAGCGGGGTGAAGGGGTGTCCGGTCTCGAACGACGACAGCAGGGTGGGTATTTCCCAGCGTGCGAGTGGCAGATACGGTACCGTCAGGCAGGCGAGCGCGGCGAGTGCTTTCGGCCAGCGGCGGTGGAACACTGTCCCGCCGAGGGCGAACAGCGCGACGTGGAAGGGCAGTAGCACGACGGCCAGGATGTGCGTGTAGAAGCCGAGGCTGGTCACGACGACGTACGCGATCCACGCTGCGGTGCGGTCCTCCTGCAGTGCGCGCAGCAGCAGCCAGGTGGACAGCGCCGACAGGCACGCCAGCAACGCGTACATCTTGGTCTCCTGGGAGTACCAGATGAGGTAGGGTGAGGTGGCGACGAGCAGTGCAGCCAGGATGCCCGCCGTGTCGGACAGCAACCGCCGTCCCAGTTGGTAACACAGCGGCACGGTGAGCACACCGGGAAGCACGGAGAAGTAACGCACGGCGCACGCGCCATCGCCGAACAGCGCAATCCACGGACGAAGCAGCAGGAAATAGAGCGGGCCGTTTTCGCCGGCGCGCGAAAACATCGCGATCAGCGCCGGCCACGGCCCGGTCGCAAACAAAATCGCATCGACCTCGTCCCGCCAGAGGCTCTGCATTTCGATCTGGTACAGGCGCAAGCCAAAGGCGATGCCGGTCAGTACGAGCAAGGCCCACTGGATTCTCGATCTCTTTTGGAAGTGCATGATGCCCGGCGTCCGGATGGTGGAGGGGCTAACCGCCGTTGTTCCTGGCGCGTTGCGCTCCCCACACGTACAGTAGCAGGAAACCGATCGGTACCATAATGAAGATGAGCACGCCACAGCATAACCATGCGTAGGCGACGTAGACCAGCAGTGAATCGATGAGCAACCCGCTGTCGATGACGATCTCGGCCCCTCCGGGATTGGGCGGGGCGGGCTGTACCGGACTGGGAACGTCGACGATAGGCGGAGGAGCAGTTGGCGTCTCAGTCGGTTGTGCCGCTGGCTGAGTTGGTTCCGGCTGTGGCGGCTGGGTTGGCAATTCCACCGGTTCTGGTGGTACAGGTGGTTGAGTTGCCGGCGGTTGCGTGGGTAACGGCACGGGCGTCGGTTTCGCCGGTATGGGTTCGCTGGGTGGAAGCACCTTTTCTGGTGTTGGCTTCTGACTTTGCTCTTGCACTGGAGAAACCGGAGACTGAAAAAGCTGTGACGCCGAAACCAGCCCATCGCTCTGCAACAGGATGCTGGATATGATCATGGCAAGCGTGATGAGTGGCACGAGCGGTGTGGCGGTCTTCATGTTTCGCCGCAAATATGCAAGAATTGACTCGGTCATGAAAAGACATGTTTTCCTTTCAATGGTTGTCTCGAACTGCCCGCTCGTCTCATTTTTTCCTGAAGACAACCAGTGCAGCTATAATACCACCCACTACCACCAGCCCGACGAGCACCCACAGCGTAGGGGGTGTTGCCGATTCCGGAACGGGTTCAGCAGGTGATACCGTCGGCG
>CAZPTF010000563.1:0-2343 GCA_964589015.1 uncultured Anaerolineae bacterium | reverse complement strand
AGAACCCCCTGTGGCTCTGCGGCTCAGCACGCCGAGGTCCTTCCCACCGCGCACCCTACAGGTCGCAGACTGTGCCAATCTACGATCGCTCCGTTCGACGCGCTGCTCGCCGCGGACGCCACACCCGCCAAGAGCAGAGGCGCACCGCAGATTGGCCCAGTCTGATACAGTGGCGTACTCGGCAGCGAATTTCTCGTGTCGAGGCACTGCATGTGTCACCAAACTTCATGCACGTACCCCTCGAACCGAGAATCGTTGACAAAGGTGCGGTCTCGTGTTACAATATGTCGGCAAGCATGCATAACTACCGACATTTCGTAACATATCTGGACAAGGACATGGGAACATCGGCATCAGATCGAGCACTCAAGACAATTAAAGAAATGGGCATTCTGCGTCCGCGTGATCTGGATAGGCATGGAATCCCGCGAGAATACCTGCGCCGCCTGACCCGGCAAGGCTTAGTGAAACAAGTAGGGCGAGGTCTCTACATGTTACCGGACACTGAGATCGACGAGCACCACAGCCTGGCTGAGATAGCCAAGAGAGTGCCACATGGTGTGATCTGCTTGCTCTCCGCGCTACGTTTCCATGAGATGACCACGCAAGCTCCTTTTGAAGTGTGGGTAGCCATCGACTCTAAAGCTCACTTGCCTCGGAACTACGGCGTACCCGTCCGTGTTGTGCGCTTTTCTGGGCAGGTTCTGCGGGAGGGTATTACGACGCACACGATTGAAGGAGTTGACGTACCCATCTACAGTCCAGCCAAAACAGTCGCCGATTGCTTCAGGTATCGCAACAAAGTCGGTCTTGATGTAGCGATTGAGGCGTTACGTGATTGTCGTCGACAGCAGAAGTGCAACTACGACGAGCTATGGCATTATGCCATTGTATGTCGAGTGGCTCAAGTGATGAAGCCTTATCTGGAGGTCATGGTGTGAGCAAGACTCGTTCCCAGAACCTCTCAGTCTCAGTCAGAGAACGGCTGCTTCACCTCAGCAAAGAAAAGAGAGAAGACTTCACCCTCACGCTCACTCGATATGCGCTAGAACGGCTCTTATTTCGGTTGGCGCAATCAACGCACCGTGACCGGTTCGTCCTGAAAGGCGCGCTGCTCTTTGCCATCTGGCTGGAACGACCGCACCGGCCAACCAGAGACCTGGATTTACTCGCTTATGGCGACAGCAGCGCAACCGCCTTGAAGAACGATTTCCAGGACATCTGTCAGTTTGAGGTAGAGGATGACGGTCTCTTCTTCGATCCGACCAGCATCCGAATTGAGCCAATCCGCGAGGTGCAAGCGTATGACGGCCAGCGGGTCCGTCTGAGCGCATACCTGGCGAAAGCGCGAATCAACCTGCAAGTCGACATCGGCTTTGGGGATGCCGTCATTCCCACAGAAACAAGCATCGAGTACCCTACGCTGCTGGAATTCCCGGCACCGCGCCTGCAAGCTTACCCACCCGAAGCGATGATAGCGGAAAAACTTCACGCGATGGTTTCCCTGGGTTTCGTCAACAGCCGCATGAAGGACTTCTACGACGTCTGGACCCTGTCGAAAGAACTCCCGTTTGACGGCAACGACTTGGTGCACGCAATCGCTGCTACTTTCGCGAGAAGGCAAACCGACCTGCCTGCTGATCTTCCCCTGGCTCTGACGGAGGGGTTTGCTGCAGACAACGAGAAGGTCACATTGTGGCGCGCATTTGTCAGCAGGAATCGCCTCGACACGGGTCAGATAGAGTTCGCACAGGTGATCGATGACTTGCGCGGCTTTCTGCGTCCACCACTGACTGCCCTCGTCACGCACGCCACCTTCGACCAGAAATGGCCGCAGGGAGGTCCCTGGCGACTGTAACCCCACCTGGGAGACACAGGGCGTAGACGGGCACGAAGGCCCTAGACTACGGAGCACGGACACGTCCAGGATGTTGGGCGACAACAGGACTCTGGAACGGAATCCAACCTCTGAGCGTGGCGCGAGGCTGTGTAGTAAGGCGCAGACACCAGCCATCCGCGAATGGCACTAGATGCCCACATATCGCGGGCCGGGTACACGAATGCTGCCTGCACAGGCGCGCTGCGCACGAGACGGGCGCGTTCGCGTGGGTTCAGCCCATCGCCCGGCGACTTGCGGTGCAATTCGTCTCGCCGATCATTGACACCGTTGCTCAATAACGCGGATGCGCAGGATTGAACGCATTTCGATCCGCCTCATCCCGCGTATCCGTTGTTCTCACCTCGCGCCGCGCTTGGCAGCGGTCAGATTCTTCTCGTCGGACAGTCTCATGATCGCGCAGAGGCGCCGAGCCGCAGAGAAGAGCAAAGGAGAACCCCCTGTGG
>CAZPTF010000562.1:0-2360 GCA_964589015.1 uncultured Anaerolineae bacterium | reverse complement strand
CACGGGGGAGGTTGGAGGGGGTAAGCACGCCCGCACGGACCGCTGAATTGGACCCGAATCGCACAGCAAAGCCGCATTCAGCCGGCGCCGCATGCCTCCTCCGTCCACGGGGGAGGTTGGAGGGGGTAAGCACGCCCACACGGCGCTGAACTCACCGCGCAAAGCCTGATCTGTCAAGTGTTCTCACGGCGTCTCTACGGCTCTGCGCGAGATGCCTCTGTTCTGCAACCACCGTCGCTCTACCACGGCAGCAATTACCGCGAGCTATGAACAGACACGAACCTTGTGGCCGGCGTTCGGGCAGATTTCACCTCCCGAGCCAGCCGCCATCGACGGCGATGGCAGCACCGTGCACGAAATCCGCAGCCGCCGAGGCCAGGAACACCGCCGCCCCCTGGACATCCTCCGCCCGTCCCCAACGTCCCGCCGGGATTCGATTGAGGATCGGCGCGGACCGTGCCGGGTCATCCTGCAAGGGCTTCGTGAAACCGGTGGCCATGAACCCCGGCACGATGCAGTTCACGTTGACGCCTTTGGAGGCGAGCTCATTGGCAAATGCCTGAGTGACGTTGAGCACGCCCGCTTTGCTCGCCGCATACGCCGGCACCGTGAACCCACCCTGATACGCCAATATCGATGCCACATTGATTACCTTGCCGTGTCCCTGACCCACGAAATACTGCGCCGCGGCCTGCGTCAGATAGAACAGCGCACTCAGGTTGACGCGCAGCGTCTGCTCCCACACGTCCTCCGGGAAATCGAGCACCGGCACACGATCGATCACACCCGCACAGTTCACCAGGATATCCAAGCCACCCATCAGCTGCACGACATCCTCGACCAGTAAACGCAGCTCTGTTGCCGTAGCCTCCCCGAGATCGATTTGCTTAGGAATGAACGCACGCCCCAGCCTTTCGACGCCGGCCTGCGTCTCGGCGCTGTGCGTGCGGTAGATTCCGGCGATATCCGCTCCGGCTTCGGCCAGAGCGAATGCAATCGCCTGCCCCATGCCGGTTCCGGCGCCGGTCACCAGCGCAACCTGGCCATCCAGTTTGAACTTGTCCAAGATCATGGTTCCACTCTCCACTGTGGGTAGAATAGGTTGAATGTCGCTTTCCCCTGTCTGCGCCCGCATGTACCCACCGCGAGCGGGCATGGGTGGCCCATTATAGCGGCAATCAGGCACAAAACACAAGCCTTCTCCGCCTGGACCACGAGCGCAACAAAACGCAGGAAGGGTTCGACCCGGTACTCGACCGGACCCAACCCTTCCTGCACAGCGCTACACCGCGTCCAACACGTGAGACGCCAAGACGTGCTCGCGCGTCTACTTGTTCATCGCTTCGACGATAGCCTGCGCCATTTCCCGGGTACCCACCGCGGTTGGATCGTTGCGGTCGGCCTTCAGATCGTAGGTTACGCGCGCTCCCTGCGAGACGACCGCCTCGACCGCACGCTCGACACGTTCCGCTGCGTCATCCTCCCCCAGGTGGCGCAACAGCAAGGCCCCGCTCAGAATCGTTGCACATGGATTCACTTTGTTCTGCCCGACGTATTTGGGCGCCGAGCCATGAACCGGTTCGAAGACGGCCAGTTTCTCGCCGATGTTCGCGCCGGGCGCCATGCCCAACCCACCGACCAGCCCCGAACACAAGTCGGACAGAATGTCCCCGAACAGGTTCGTGGTCACGATCACGTCGAACTGGTTGGGATCGCGCACCAACTGCATCGCCATGTTGTCCACAATGCGATCCTCGAATGCGATCTCCGGATAATTCGCCGCGACCTCTTTCGCCACCGCCAGGAACAACCCGTCCGTCACCTTGAGAATATTGCTTTTGTGCACGGCGGTCACTTTCTTGCGGCCATAGCGCCGCGCATAGTCGAAGGCAAAGCGCACGATACGCTCCGAAGCGCGCCGCGTGATGATGCGGATTGCCTCGCAGGCTTCACCCGCAATGACGTCATGTTCGATCCCGGCATACAGCCCCTGCGTATTCTCGCGCACCACCACCAGATCGACGTTCTCGTAGCGGCTTGCCATGCCGGCTACCGTGCGGACGGGACGCAAATTGGCATAGAGATCGAGCGCCTGCCGAATTCCGACATTCACACTGCGGAATCCGGTCCCCAAAGCCGTCGTGATCGGTCCCTTGAGTCCGACGCCATTCTGCCGAATCGAATCCAGCAGGGCGGCGGGCAACGGGGTCCCGAATTGGTCCAACGCTTCCTGGCCCGCCGCCTGCACATCCCAGGCGAATTTGATACCGGTCGCTTGCAGCACCTGTTTGGTGGCCTCTATCACTTCGGGTCCAATGCCGTCTCCTGGAATCAGTGTCACACCGTAGGCCATCTGTTGC
>CAZPTF010000561.1:0-2362 GCA_964589015.1 uncultured Anaerolineae bacterium | reverse complement strand
GCCGATCCAGGCGAGAGGCAACACCTGGGGCGATGAGATCTACTTCAGTATCCCAGTCCAGCTCGGAGAGGAAGATGCTCAGGCGGTCGTCGATTTGGGCGACCTGGGTTATTGGCCGCCGGGAAACGCCTTCTGTATTTTCTTTGGCCGGACACCAGCCAGTCATGGCGATGACATCCGTCCCGCCAGCCCGGTGAATGTGTTTGGCAGGATAGAGGGCGACCCCAAGGTGTTCAAGAAGGTTCGTAGTGGTACCAACGTCATCCTGGAGAAAGCAGACGAATAAGGGCAACTCGTCAGCTTGACTGAACGGAAGCGAGGTAATGATCCGACTCATCTGGGGCGTGAACATTGCCTCGCTTTTGTGCAGGTAAGAAGATGCCGGAAACGCACCGGAAAGAGAGCTCATGAATCCAGGGAACCTCGTACAAAGGCGCTCACGAACGTGGCTTGTCGGATTGGCGTTGTCGCTGATTCTGCTGCGCTTCGTTGTTATTGGACTCGTGGCCATCGAGGCCAACTGGAATTCGCAACGGGTCGACCAGGGGTACTACTTGCAGCTCGGACTGAATCTCCATGCCCCGCCAACCGAGCCCGGCACTCAGGCTGCTGGTTTCGCGACCTCGATGTCTGCCTTCGGCGAAGTCCGGGGGTTGGTCAGTGATGGAGCGCGGAATCCGCTGTACCCATTGCTCATCTCCGTGTTTGCGGAGCGAGATTGGGCATACTTCACCACGGCGAAACTCCTCAATTTACTCGTCAGTCTAGCGGTACTGGTGGTCTTCTGGCTGTTTGCGCGCAGGCAGTTCGGTGTTGGTGTCGCGCTGACTGCGACCGCTTTGTTGAGCATCAATTCCCAATTCATCCAGCATGCCGCGATGTCCATGTGCGAGCCTTTGCTGGTGCTGTTCTTCGTCCTGAGTTGGATTTTCATCGTGCGTGGTTTTTGCGGATGGAGGGCATGGGCCATAGCCGGACTGATGGCCGGCCTGGCCTACCTGACCAAAGGCAGTGCGTCGTCGCTCGTGCTGAGTTTCCTCATCGCAGTGATCTTGGTCAGGGGCAAGGGGATTCTCAGGGACCGTCACTGGCTGGCGTTTCCTCTTGCTTTCGCCGCCACGGTTCTCCCACTCTGGGTGTACAACGCGGTGCATTTCGGTGGTCCCTTCTATAGCTTCAATTACACCCATGCTCTGTGGCTCGACAATTGGTATCAGACTCAGGCATCGAAACTTACGGAATTGCCGACGATGGGCAGCTATCTTCAGTCACATTCGTTGTCCGAGATATGGACCCGCGAATGGACCGGCATCGGCTTGACGAAAAGCTTGTTTGGGTATAGTCTGATGCCGTGGGGGCTGGAGAGCGGTTTCCAGCGGCATTATGTGACATGGGCTATGCTCTTGCTACTTGGCTTGTTGCTGGTTTTTCGCAAGCGGATGTGGCGTTTCGTGCTCAAACACAAGGAGATCACGGTGAGTGGGGTGATATTGCTTGTTGGCACGATTGCCCCGCTGAGCTGGTTTTTGCCAATCAGCCCGAATCCGCGATTCTTCTTGCCGGTGCTACCGATTTTTATATTGTTCGTGGTGCTGGCGTGCCGGGGATTGGTCAACTGGTTCCTGGAACGGGTAGGGGAACAGCGAAGACAGACTGGGGGTGCCGTCTCCGCATCTGCCTGTATGGTCATGATCGTCGTCTTCGCAGGGCTGCTGATTTGGCCACTGCGCGCGGTAGAGGCGAATCCGTATGCAGCCGATCGCGCCAAGAACGCGTACACCGACCAGGTGTTGTACTGGTTGGCGAGTGGTGTCGACCGCAAAACCACGGTGTTGTTCGGGACGAGCCATGCGTTGCCGCTCTGGAAATACAGTGATTCGTTCGCTTTTCTCACAGTGCCGTCAGACATTGCGACCTGGGACGAGCTGCTGACCTATGGCCGCGCGCATGGGGTACGTTACCTGATCGTCGATTACGAAACGCTGCTCTCGCGTGCGCCGCTGTTGGGGCAGTTCTTTACGATCGATCAACGGCAGATCGAAATGACCGAGATGCCACCGCACAGCGCTCTCGCATACGTACTGGACCAACTGCCCGCGAACTTCCTGGTCTTCGAGCTGCTGGACGTTGATCCGAGCGCGGTTCAGACCGACGTCCGTTTTGACGCGGCGGTCCATTTGGCCGGGTACACATTGCAGGATCGGTCCGTGCAACCCGGCCAGACGGTGCGGTTAACGCTTTATTGGCGTCCCGAAGCGCTGCTCGCGAAGAACGCCACGGTTTTTACCCAGCTTCTGGACAGCACGAGTACGCTCAGGGGACAGCGAGATAGCCAACCGCTGCGTGGTGCTCTGCCTACTTC
>CAZPTF010000560.1:0-2366 GCA_964589015.1 uncultured Anaerolineae bacterium | reverse complement strand
CTGGATGCGGCCAAGGAGCAAATACAGGTCGAACTCGGCAAGAACATCTCCCTGTATCCGGTGGAGCTGTTGGCTGACCGATTCATCACCGAGGATATGGAGCGCTACCGCAAAGACCTGGCCAAATTTCTCCGCGACCCGAAGTTTTTCGATGAGGATGAATTCGAAGAGGTTGACGACTTCCTCCGCACCATCCAGCAGAACAAAACCCCGGAATATAAACGGAGCTGCGGCAATAAGCTCTGGCGCTTCTACACCGAATATCTGAAAGTCCAGCCCCAGATCGCCGCGGAGACCGAGGACATCCTCACGCACATGATGGAGACGATTCTGGCCGAGGGTTATAGCGGGGTTCTTTTGGTGTTGGACGAAGTGTCCCTGTTCATGAAGAACCGAGATGAGGATCAGCGGACCGACGACGAGAAGACCCTGGTCGTGCTGTCCAACCGCCTGGCGAAAATCCACAATCTGCCCGTGTGGACGGTCTGCGCAGCCCAGCAGGCCATCGAAAGCAAGATGGGCGTCAAGAACATCATTGCCGATGACCGACTGAAGCTGGTGAAGCTGCTGGAAGAGGACAAGGACTATTACGACATCGTTTTGGCGCGCGTGAGGGAGATCAAAGTCCCGGCGGCCATCAACAACTATTACCTCCATTATAAACGGGGATTCACCTGGCCCAACAGCATCGGCGAGCCGGACTTCCGTCACTTTTTCCCGTTCCACAAACCCGCCATTGAGGTGTTGCGGGCGATCACCTATGAGCTGACCACGACCCGCTCCGCGATCCATTTCATGCATCAGACCTTGAAGCACCAGATAAAAAGCAAGGGCCGCGAGCTCATCCGCCTGTGGGAGCTGTTCGACGAAGCCGTGCGGTACGAAGAGGACCCGAGCGGGGTCCACGCAGGACTTGTTGCCATCAAGACGAAACGCGAGACCGATTATCGGGCCTATGAAGCGTGCAAGCGCCAGATTGACGGCCTGACCAAGGGCTACTTGAAGGTGCACCGCGACAAGGGCGTCAAGGTCATCCAGACCCTCTTCCTCTACCATATTTCCCGCACGCGCCAGCAGGGCATCACGCCGGAGGAGATCGCCAACTCGGTGCTCATCGAGCGGGATGCCGATGCGAATCCGGATGAAAACAACCAGCACTATGAAACCATCGCCGACAACCTCAAGAAGGAACTACGGCAGATCGTTCAGGCCTTCGACGAGGAGAAGCGGCCAAGATATCGCTTCGATCCCGTCTTCACCGGGGTCGACCCGAGGGATGAATTCAGCAAGGCCAGAGACGAAGCGGAATCCAACGAGGCCATGCAGAAGGAAGCCTGGGACCACCTCCTGGCGCTGGACGAGTGGCCGGTACGCACCCGTCAGATGACTATCGATCTGTCCAGTGGCGTACGATCCACTTTCCGGGACATCGCACCATTTGTTGCGCCTTGGGAGGATCGGGGCACAGTCCGCTCCGGGGATCAAAATCTGGATGTGGTCTGGCAGGGACGGCAGATCACCGGTCGGGTGGGAATGCGCGATCTCGGGCGAATGTTTTCTGACAACCAACCTTTGCCGCCGATTGAGAGCGACCAGACAGATCTCGATTTCGCGGTATATATCGGCACTCGCCACGTCGCGGACACATCCATTCTCAAGCTGATCGAGCGACGCAGGGACCCACGCGTCCTTCTCTGGACCCCGGCCGAATTGACCCAGGAAGAGCGGGACCGGCTCATGGATTTCGCCGCCTACCGGAAGCTCATCTCCGACTGGCAGGGCAAGGAAACCGAGGATGCCGTCGCGGTGGTCAACTGGGTTTCCAACGCGCTCCAGTCCGACCTCGCCAAGATCGTGAAGATCGTGGACAACAGCTATGCCCGGGGCCGCGTCGACGCACTGAACAACACGCAGATGGAGTTCCGCGTGGCCGGCGAACTGGCGGCCATCCTCACACCGCTTGTGGATCGGGTGCTCACAGCCGCCTATGTGTCCAGGGACATCAAGTTTGATCCGCCCTTCGTATTCCGCAAGGAAGAGGGGGTAAAGGTCATCAACGGCATTGTAAAGGCCGGTCGGATTCCCAAGGGGGCAAAGCCCAATCAGAATATCAGCGCCGCACAGAACTTCGGCTTCGGTTTGAACATCATGAAAAAAAGCGCCGAAAAGGAGCTGGATGTTTCGGGCAACGCCTATGTTCAGGAGATGTGGACGTTCATTGACGACAAGTTGACGGACGACGGACAAACCATGAAGGTGGATACCATTTACAAGAACTTCATGGGCGTCGGTGGTCCGAAGGATTACGGGCTCACCCGACGCATGGTTCAGCTCTTCATGCTCTGTCTGGTCCGGGAGGGGCGTGT
>CAZPTF010000559.1:0-2367 GCA_964589015.1 uncultured Anaerolineae bacterium | reverse complement strand
CGCCGATCTCGGCCACGATCTCCGCGATGGTCTGCCCGTTGTACGTGCCCGGATAGTGCCCCGCGTCCACCATGACCGTCACGGAGAACGCGTGCGGCTCGCATTCCAGGAAGTCCCACGGCGCGTGGACCTCGGCGAGCATGGCGGCGCCGATGTTCGGGTTGAGATCCTCGCCCTCGTCGCAGTGGCCCACACGCTGTTTCTCGCGGCACGCGTTCACTCCCTCATGAACCGCGTCACACTGATCTGGGGCAATCCCGGCGTACGCCACGCCGACGTTCCACCCGCGGCCGTCGCGCACGGTCACGTTCAACTCGCCCTGGTAGCCATGGCCGCTCAGGTACTCGAGCAGGTCCGCGTAGATGTCGGAATAGGTGCTGGGATGGGCGAAGGTCAGGGCGTACGCGGCGGCGCTGAGCGGCTCGTGGAACCGATCAAGTGCCGCTTCAAACGTCTGGAGCACTTGACAGTCGCCCGATTCATCTCGGTTTCCGAAGATCTCCACGGAGAACTCGCATTCATCCAGGACGCCATTGCCGTTTGCATCGGTTTCGGCGTCCAGTTCGTCCGTGTCCGGCGTACCGTTGTTGTTGCAGTCCGTGATGGGCGGGGTGGATTGCACCCCGACCTTGACCAGCGAGTTGGTCTCGTCATAGCTGAACCAGACGCCCCGCTCGTCCCGGACCAGGTTTCCGGCCGCGTCGTGCGCCATCATCGCGGGGCCGGTCGGTGTGGCCACCGGGCCGTACTCGTTGGCGGAGTTCGTCTGCCAGTAGCGGATGAAGTCGTTGTCCCGCGTGTCGAGGTATCCCGGGAACTCCCCGTCCATCTGGCGATTACCCTGGCGGTCATACCGGATCAACTCGTCGCCGTGGGCCGTGGAATAGCTCGCCGCAGTCAGACGGTGCAGACGATCGTATGCATATGTCACTGCTTCGAGCGGCGTCACCGGGTCCGTGTCGCCGATGCTCATGGTTACGCGGTTTCCCGCGGCATCCAGCGGGAACGTGAACCAGTTCAGCAACGTGGACTCCCGGCCGGCCGTACTGACATTCCGCACACCTTGGTTCCGCCGGTGGGCATCCCACTGGTACTCCGCGTGCAGCCAGGTGCCGAGGGTTGTCGTCTGGGTTGCCCGATGGTCCAGCACGTGCCCGGCGTACTTGTATTGCACCAGGATCTTGTCGTGGGCCACAGGCGGCGCGCCACGGAACAGATCGGTCACGCGGTTCACCGGATCCGAACCGTAACCCAGCGTGAAGTTCGTTCGCGCCGGATAGACCATGTGGACGCGGTTGCCCGCCTGGTCGTAGTCGTAGTCGGTGGTGCGGGCCGTGCCCTCGGCAACGAGATTCGCCAGGCTACCCCCGTTCGAGCTTCTTCATCGCCATCCTAGCCTCCCTCCGCACATTCGGGTCGCTGTCGTCCAGAAACAACGCAATCCTCTGTTGCGCCTTTCGCGAGCGGAGTTTCGCCAGCGCAATCATGGCTGGCAATCTTAGGTCTTCATCGTCAAGAAGCTCCATCAGGTCATCGACAGCGTCCTGCACCCTCAGCTTGCCGAGCGCGAATACGAGCCTGTCACGGCTCTTTCCATGCCTGCATTCACGGACCAGGCGTCGAATCGCGTCAGCATCGTGCTTTGCTGCAACCTCCGAGATTGCGTTCCCGACTGCCCACTTCGTTCCCTCCTTGCTAGGGGTGTCGGCCACATACGATTCAAACTCCGTAAGGAGAGCCGCCAGCACCGCGGGGCCAGCGCCTTTGACCGTGAGCGCTCGAGCGACGCCTTCCTTGATTCGGTCACTCTTGACCTTCGGCAACCACTCGACGAGGACAGGAAAGGCCGCATCATTCCGTTGAGGACTGTTCACAAGGTCGTAGACACTGGATACCTCGAACCCGTGTTGCCGAAGCGCCTCGCAGACATCTCTATCTTCTGCCTCGTCGAGTATCATGGCAGCGTCCTCCGCAAATCAATCAGACCCTCATCAACGAGCTTCTGTAACGGACCTGTTAGCCGTGTCCCCTGGCGCACCTCCAATGTGAATGTTCGGCCTGTTTTCTGCGCATGGGTTAAGTAGTCACGAAGCTGAGAGGTGTTGGATACCTTCAGGGCATTCTTCACTTCCCGGATGCTAACTTTTGTCACCTCATCGGGAATGCGATATCGACCGGGCCTGCTTGCGGATGGAATCCGTACCTTCGGCCCCGTAATTCCTGCGGCGGCTTCACCCGCCTGTCCTGCCCGTACGGGCCCGGCTCCCCCCCTTGCGGCGACGCTTGCGGCATCCTGCCTCACAAAATCGAACAGCAGTTGCTCGCCCATTGCAGGAGGCACGGCTCCCGCGGGAGCGGTCCCTGCCG
>CAZPTF010000558.1:0-2373 GCA_964589015.1 uncultured Anaerolineae bacterium | reverse complement strand
CGTTCGAGTGATTGGCAAGTGATGCGCCGCTGTCTGGCGATCATCTGCCGCGTGCAACGCGGACCGTGCGATTGGCACGCGCTCGTCGAGGCCGTCTGTGCCGTGGAGGGGCCGGAAGCATACGGAGAAGTCACCGGTGCAACGCTGCAGCGTCGCGTGCAGAACGACCTCCAGCGCATCCGCGAGCACCTGTTGATCGAGATCGGTTTCAGCCACCAGGCGGGCGGCTACGTGATTCGCGATATCTGGCTGCCGCTGTTGGACCTGCCCGATGACGACCTGCTGACGCTCGCCTGGCTGGAACGGGTTTTCGATCTCCAATCGCCGCAGCACGACGAGGTCCAGGGGCTGATCGACCGGCTGCGCTCGTACCTCGACCCGCAGCGGCGCGGCATGTTGGATCGGCAGAGCCGCAGCGTGCAGCTGGAGCTGATCCGGCGCGACGACGAAGAGATCTGCCCGACCCTGCTGGAGCGGTTGGGCCATGCGCTCACCCACCGCCAGCGCATCGAATTCGACTACCTCTCGCCCACCTATGCCGATGGCGTGCCGCGCCGCCACCGCGTGGACCCGCAGCATTGCTGGTTCGATACCACGCGCGGGCATTTCTACCTGCAGGGCTGGTGCCATTACAGCGAAGGTCCCAGCGGGCGGGAGGACTGCGCGGATTACCGCACGTTCCGCCTGGGCCGCATCAGCAATCTGGCGATCCTCCCCGACAAACTGCCTCCCACGCTGCCTCCCGCGCGGCGCTACGCAGTGATCTACGAGCTCGCCGCCGAGATCGCCCGCGGTGGGGTGAGCCGTCACGCGCACATCGACATCCATTCCATCGAGCGCCAACCCGACGACAGCGCGCTCGTCCACGGCACGACGGAGAGCGTCTTCTGGGCCACGCAGGAGCTGATCCACTACCGGCACCGCTGCCGCGTTCTCGGCGGAGCGGAATTGCTCCACGAAATGCGCCGGACCGTCCGCAAAATGAGCGAATTGTACGAATCCGAGTGACACCCACACAGTTGTGGGGGTGTGTCTGTGGTATGCTGAGGACAGAGTATGGGATAATCGCGTCGTCATTGGCACACACGAACGGATGGGGAAAACCGTATGCCGGCAGCAACTCTGCACTCAATCGTCCTGAATCTGACACCGGCCGCCACGGCAACGATCCCAAAAACGCTGGGACACCAGATATATGCGCCGCTTCTGGCTGCCATTCGCGCCGCGGACCCGCCATTGGCGCACGCGCTGCACACCAATCGTGCTGGAATCCGGCCTTTTACCATCTCACCGGTACGGGGTGTCCGCACCGTGCACGATGGGACAGTCGTACTCCAGCCGGATGCGCACTGCTGGCTGCGGTTGACCCTGCTGGAGCCAGCGCTCTACGCGCGCTTCATGGAGCGCTTTCTGCCTGCGGAGGCCCGTCCGGCGGTCCGGCTGGGTCGCGCTGAGCTGCGCATCCGCGACATCCTGACCGTCCCCGCCGTACATCCCGGCCTGGGCTGTACCACGTGGGCGGCGCTGGCCGAGGGGGCGTCGACGGCGGCCGAGATCACGCTGGAGTTCAAATCGCCCACCGCCTTCAGCTTCGGTGACCAGTATGCCGGCAAGCGCGTCGTGCTGTTACCCGGCACCGAGCTGGTGTTCGATAGCCTGGCGCGTACCTGGAACGAATACGCACCGGAGCGGTTGCGCATCGACCGGCGTGCGGTGTGTGCCTGTGCGGCGGAACACGTCGTCGCCCGGCAGTTCGGGCGGCTCGAAACACACCTGCTCCGCCTGTACGGTTCGCTCCAGGTCGGCTTCGTGGGCAAGGTTACCTACACGCTGGCGGATAGCGGCGCGGATATGCGCCGCCAGTTCAACATGCTCGCCGATTTCGCCTTCTACGCTGGCGTCGGCATGAAGCCGGCCATGGGCATGGGCCAGTGCTGCCGCAAGTAAGGATTGGGGGGTGGGATGCGGGGTTGGACTATCTGCCGCTTGAGCTACTGAGCGAGTTGGAGTATTGCCCACGCCGCTTCTGGCTGATATACGTACAGGGCGAAGTGTACCGCAATGCGCCCGCCCGGGGCGGCGATCAACGACATCAGCGAGCGGATGGCAAAAAGCTGGGACGAGGCCGAGAACCGGTCGTATACCGCCGCGTCTACGTTTGGTCGGACCGCCTGCGCCTCAGCGGCTTCGCCGATGTCGTCGAGACGGAAGGTGAATCGTGGGTGCCCGTCGATTGCCAACAGGGCGAAGTGAGCCGCTGGCTCGATGATCGCATCGGGTTGTGTGCCCAGGCCCTGTGCCTCGAAGAACGCACCGGCCGGCGCATCACGCACGGGGAGATCTTCCACCCGAGTTCGGTGCGGCGCGTTCGTG
>CAZPTF010000557.1:0-2375 GCA_964589015.1 uncultured Anaerolineae bacterium | reverse complement strand
CGGTGGAACGTGTACTCACCTGTTCCCGTTCCGTGGTTGTGTGGGGGAATTGCCTATCGGGGCGGACAAGGCGCTGTCCGCCGAACCGGAGATTGCCGGTGTCTACCGCGCGGCGCTCGATGCGCGCGCACTCATGCAGCGGGA
Organism: uncultured Anaerolineae bacterium; assembly: GCA_964589015.1. Taxonomy (GTDB): domain Bacteria; phylum Chloroflexota; class Anaerolineae; order DAOTYC01; family DAOTYC01; genus CAZPTF01. Next base: position 2,231 of record CAZPTF010000557.1, on the reverse strand, counting down.
CAGTGCGCTCGATGTGGCGCTGCTGGTCTGGGACCGCTTGGTGCTCAATCCGCCAGCGGAGGTGTCGCTGGCGGAAGGCGATCAGCCCGCTCCGCCGCAGGATGATGCGTTGCTTCCGCCTGGGCGGTCCGCGGCGATGGAACTGGCTGCCGAAGGGATGACCTCGACGCCGCCTGGCTACTATCAGACCAGCGAATTCCTCGCGGGCAGCGTCGCTGTCAGCATCATTATGCCGGAAAGCAACGGTACGATCGATGCCAACCAGGAGGACTGGTCGACCGCACGACAGGACGCTGTCGTCGGCGAGATCGCCGCTGCGTTGAATTGGTGGGCAGTGCGCGAACCTGCCGCTGGCTTGTCCTTCACTTACCGGGTGGAGCGGAGCGTCCCGACCGGTTACGAGCCGATCACCCGCAGCCAGAGCCAGGAATCGTTGTGGATCGCCAGTGTAATGGCTTCCCTGGGCTATCCGGGGACATCGATTTGGACGCAGACGCGGAACTACGTGAACGCTCTGCGGGATGGCTACGGCACCGATTGGGCTTTTATCGCGTTTGTCGTAGACGATCTCATCGATCCCGACAATATGTTTGCGCCCAATGCGAACGGAACCAAATACTTTGCCTATGCGTATCTGGGCGGACCGTTCATGGTGATGACGTATGGCAATGATGGGTACGGTCCTGGAAACATGGACGCAGTGATGGCACACGAAATGGGACATATTTTCCTCGCCCAGGACGGATATGCGGCGTCGACGCATTGCACCGCCATGAGTGGTTACCTCTACGTCCAGAACTCCAACAGTCTGACCCCGTCCCAGAATGCGTGCGGCATGGACATGCCCTGCATCATGCGCGGGCAGGTGTCGCCTTATACTGCCGGTGCGCTCAGCACCAGTGCACGCGGGCAGCTCGGCTGGCGTGATTCCGATGGAGATGGCATTCTCGATCCGTTGGACACTGCTGTAGGGCTTTCAGTGTGGCGGACAGGGCTCAGCAAGCAGGGCGATGGCGTGATCTGGAACCTGGCCGGCGTGGCGATGGATTACGCTTATTCGTCACCGTCGCGTGCCGACACGACGATCAATACCATCCAGTCGGTCGAGTACCAGGTGGATGGCGGTATCTGGCGGGCAGTGACCTCCGGCGATGGCGCATGGGACGAGCCGCTCGAACCGTTCTCGTTTCAGACTGGCCTGCTCAGTGCCACCATGCATCAGGTCAACGTCCGGGCGATCAACTCGGTGGGAAACAGCTTCTCCTATACCGTCCAGCTCTACCCGCCCGGGCCTCACGACATTTTCCTGCCTTTCGTGGTGAAGTGATGCAGGTTGCCCAGCCGGTTTAGCCGCGGCAACCGGGACATTCGTCTGTCACAGGCTCATTACATACGCTGCGCGGTGTTTCCTGCGGTGTGCGCGGGCCGAGCAGCGGCTGGACCAGAATGAACGAGACACCGATGAGAATGAGCACGCCACCGCCGAGCTGTGCCTGCGTTGGAACGGTGTTGAACACGAGATAGGCACCGATCATCGACGCGGGGGGGGTGATCACACGCAACACTGAGACTTTCGCGAGGTCGGCGTACGCGAGGGACGCGTACACGAGCAGGTTGAACAGCACGTACCCGACGAATGAGCTCACAAAGAAAGCCGGCAACAGCCAGGCCGCAGGCATCGCGATCCCCGACGTGAACCAAAAGAATAGCGGGATCGCGATCGCTGCTGTCAGGCTGCGCACGAACAGCAGCTCGAAGTCATCGATCCGTTGCACGTGCCGTTTGACGAGGAAGTTCTGCATCGCCAGGCCTGCCGCATTGAACAGCGCGGCGAGGATTCCCCAGATCACTGCTTGTTCGGAGCGGTAGGTGATGAGCAACGCCCCGGTAACCGCTAATGTCGCCCCGATTCCATCGAGCAGCGTGATGCGCTCGCCCAGAATGAACGCACCCATCAGCACGCCCATTACCGTCGCCAATTGCTGCATGAAAGCAACCAGACCGGGTCCCGCCAGCCGCAGACCGACAAACCACCCCACAGACGCCACTGTCATAATCAGGCTGATCTGCAGGTAGACGGACAGATTGCGCCGAATGGATTGCCACTTCAAACCACCTTTTCTGCACAGAAGCAACAGGAAGCTAATCACCGTTCCGCTGGCGTACCAGAACGTGGCGGTTGCCTCCATCGACGATGCATCGATCAATGCTTTGGAGCAGATTGCGCCGAT
>CAZPTF010000556.1:0-2381 GCA_964589015.1 uncultured Anaerolineae bacterium | reverse complement strand
CCGACTCTTTCAGTATCCTCTACTCCGGATCGTTCGTTGAAGCGTCGCCGGCGACACGTCCGAGCGTGGCGATGCGTACGCTTTCAGTATCCTCTACTCCGGATCGTTCGTTGAAGCCCTAGCCCTGGCGTTGGGCTGGCCGTCCGTAGCCTGCTTTCAGTATCCTCTACTCCGGATCGTTCGTTGAAGCCGCCCAAGATTTGGCCTGTTTTGGGGCAGCAGAGAGCGGTTTCGTGGGTCAGCCAACCCACCTGGTTCGCCAATGGTTTGATCGCCGGCATATTGTGCACCACCTCCTGCGCAAATCGATTCTTGCGCCAAAACGGGCTTCATTTGCGACAGAGGCCCAATTACTTCCAAACATCGTTACAGAAACGGCGAAACTCACAGATCTCACAACGTGAATGAAAACGAACAGGAGACGGCATACGTTCTTTGAGAACGATATCTCGCATGTCAGACAAGGCACAGGTTAACCGCGCCCGAAGCTCAAGAGTGAGAGCGACTTCCTGCGCTTTTTTTCTGGGGATGAAGTACACAAAACCGCGCCGGACAGGAATACCGCGCTCCTCCTCAAGCATAACACCATAAGCGACGATCTGCAAACGCAAATTCAAACCCATCCGTCCGGGAGAGAGCTTGAAATCCACCGGGATCAGTTCCCGCTCGCCACGCGGGTTGTCATCGGTATCGATGAGCAGATCCAGTCTGCCGCGCAATCCCAACGTTTCGGACGCCAGATAGACTTCGGTTTGCCGCGTACCACGCTGCAAACCATAGGGGCGCAACGAGCGTCGTGCTTCACGCGCCTCTTCGGCTTTGCCGGATTCAACGCCAGCCTCCATTTTATACGTCAGTGGCCGTACATCGGGCAAACAGCACTGATAATACACAATGCGCGGACAATAGCCATACTGCTTCAGATCGGTCACCGTGAACATCGAAACCCCCTCCACCACATTCCTCAGTCTGACGCAGACCCACCGTCTCGCTGCTCCTCTGCCTCGCCCTCCACGACCACTTCGAGACGGGCAGCCCAATCCTTCTCGCAAATCGGGAGCAACTGCACGTTGGCGGCTTTCTTGCCGACCTGTTTCTCAATCTGTAGCATCAGTTCTTCCTGATGCGTGCGCTGCAATCGCCCCCAAAAGGCGGAATATTGAATCCGGTCCAATCCATAATCGGCGCATAGATCGGCTACTCTATTCCGGAGCCGGTCATTCGGAATGTCGTAGATCAACAGAATATGTGGCGCCACTGTTGCTTACCACCGTGCCAGAAACGGTGTGTAGCGCATCCGATCACCACGCACGAATGTCGCCAGGTGTCTGGCCTGAGACTGGATAATCACACGAAGCGGCACCTTGTGCCGCTCGTAGCGTTCCTCTCGTTCGAGACGGTCCAATACTTGTGCGGCCACCTGCTGACGGCTGTCCTGTGTCAACAGGCCTTGCTCGTCGAGCTCGAGAGTGGTGCCCCGATTGAGCATCGTGAAGACGGCGCGGTCCGCCGCGGGCTGACGGAATTCCTCGATCAGGTCGAGCACCAGGCTGGGCTTTCCCGGACGGTCGGCGTGGCAAAAGCCGGCGTAGGGGTCCAGCCCCGCCAGGACGATAGCCCATTCGACCTGACCATACAGGATGCCGTAGGCGTAATTCAGCGCGGCATTTGCTGGATCGTGTGCACCTCGCCCACGACGACCAGGCCAATCATCTCCAACCGCGACGGCCCGTTTGATGCCCTGCCAATAGACTGCCGCCGCCTGTCCCTCGACTCCCATTAGTGTAGCCCGCATACTCTCAACAGTCTCGCCGTCCAGTTCGCGAACGCGAGTCACGTAATTTTCCAGATCAGAGGCGATTTGCAGCAGAATTTCGTGCAGGTGAGGATCCACATCTTTGCGATATTTGGCGAGATAGCGGAGCAGGGCGGCCTGGTTGCCGATCTTACCCCGTGCGAATGCCTTGGCGAGATGTACCCCACGGTGGTCATCGTACGCCACGAGCTGCGCACGGCGGGTCTGAACGGTACCGGTCAAACCACTCGTGTACAGCCCGGCATAGGGCGTTCCCTGATATGAGATGAAATGGATCGGTATGCCCTGTCCTGCACATGCACTGACCGCATCAGCACTCAGGCTGACAGCGCGCCCGCTGATGATGAGCTGTTCGAGATGCATAAGGGGCGCTTCTTGCAGCACGTGCCGCCCTTGCCGCACTTGCAGACGGCCTTGATACTTGCCGATGTATGCACCTCGCGTATCGACAACCAAGTTGGTGATGATTGGCATGTGATCCCCTCCTGTTCTGACAGGCAAAGCAACGAGCCGAGCGAGTCAGCGAATCAGCGAATCGAGCGAAAGGACTCCGCAGTGGTGCACG
>CAZPTF010000555.1:0-2396 GCA_964589015.1 uncultured Anaerolineae bacterium | reverse complement strand
TCATGGCGGCACGGGAACAGCCTTTGCCGTTCCACTCATCCCATGATATAATTCATCATGATCCGGCATTCAGGAAAACCAGGTCCGACTAAGGAAGAATGCAGATGCAGGCAAACAACCGCCCAGTGCGGGAAAACACTACGCCACGTGCTATCACAGAAGCAAGTCCGTTGTACAGGACCAGTATCCCCATCAATCACACGAAGACCTGTGACTGTAAGCCCAATCATTTGAACTGCATGGCTGCCAAGGAATGGCTTAAGGCCCAGCTTGGTGTCTGGCAATTCTCCTACGAGGGAAGAGACGTCCGCGACAAGAACCTCCATCCTGCCACTTTTCCACTCTCTCTCGCCAGTCGCATTATCGAGCTGTTTACACATGAAGGAGAGCTGGTCCTCGATCCATTTGTTGGAAGCGGAACGACGTTGGTGTCTGCGCAAGATCTCAACCGCAATGCGCTCGGCTTTGACCTGCAATCCAACTACGTCGCCTTATGTGAACAGCGTTTACAGCAAAACAAAGGGTTGTTCACCAAGACTCAACAGATTGCCATCCAGGATGACGCATTGCATATTCCCAACTATGTTGAACCAGGGACGGTCAAGCTGATCTGGACGTCACCACCCTACTCGAATTTATTGAACCGAAAGCGGAAGAACAAATCGCGTAGGGACCGGAACAATGATCAATTGGGCAAGGTTGAGCAGTACTCGCAGGATCCTCGGGACCTGGGCACGATGCCCCTTGACCAGTACACTTCAGCAATGGGCGAAATCTTCGAGCGGTTGCTCCCCCTGCTCAAACCCAAGGCACATTGTGTGATCAATGTGCCCGATATGTGGTGGGAAAACGAACGAATCACCATACATGTGGCGCTAATCGAGGAACTCAGGCGGCGCGGCTACGAGCTTCGTAATACGATCATCTGGGACCGGACAAACATCGTCAACAAGATCGGGATATTTGGCTGGCCGAGCAATTACATCACGATGGGAACGACTTGCGAGTACCTTCTCGATTTCTGGAATCCTCCCGACGAATAGCGAATGAAAGAGACTGCGTCGATTATGAAAACTTATACGAAGGAGTCTCTGATTACAGCAATCGTCGATATCAGTCGGCAGGGGTGGATCCCCAACGCCCGCCCAGGGAACGCAGGTGGGGTGGGAAACACACTTGAGGACCTCCTCCAGATTCCTGAAAACAACTTGCCGATACCCAACGCCTCGGAGTGGGAACTGAAGTGTCAAAGAGCAGGTTCTCGCTCTCTCACGACATTGTTCCACATGGAACCCTCACCACGAGCGCTAAAATCTGTACCCCACATTCTTCTCCCCAAGTATGGTTGGCCGCACGAACAAGCCGGAAATAAGTATCCTGACAACGAGATGAGTTTCCGCCAGACGATTCACGGAAACTCGCGGAGCGACCGTGGATTCAAGGTCGTAGTGGATCGCGGTACGCGTCGCGTTCTGGTCTCATTTGACTGGCACTGTGTGGACCCACGCCACTCAGACTGGCTCAAAGCTGTTCAGAGGGCAGTCGGCCTGGGTGAACTTGATCCACAACCCTACTGGGGCTTTGACGATCTTTTCCACAAGGCAGGCACGAAATTGCTCAACTGCTTCTACGCCTTGGCTGATGTCAAGAAGGCCCACGGCCTGGAATATTTTCACTACAACAGTTTGTTGATGCTGGAACGATTCAGCCTGGACAGATTTCTCTCCGCTCTGGAACAAGGATACGTGCTCGTAGATTTTGACGCGAGGACAGGCCACAATCACGGTACTAAGTTCAGATTGCGCCCGAACAGACTCCCTGACCTGTATGACGTTGTGACCGAAATCCTCTGCGCGACGTGACTCACCAACCTTTGCGAACCTCAGGCTTCGCCCATAGAAGAGATGGGTATAATGTAATCCGCAACAATATCGAACAAATCCTACCAGGAGGAACCAATCATGAGAATGGCTAACAAAGTGGCAGTTGTCACCGGCGCGGGCCGGGGAATCGGCCGGGCGACGGCACTCCGCTTCGCACGCGAAGGCGCGAGCGTAGTCGTCGCCAGCCAAAGCCTGGACAACGCGCAGCGCACCGCCACGCTGGTCGAGACAGAGGGGCACAGCGCCCTGCCCGTAGCGGTGGACGTCACCCGTGCGGAAGACGTACAGCGCATGATCCATACCGTGCGCGACATCTATGGCCACATCGACGTGCTCGTGAATAACGCGGGTGTGTTCCGCGCCGGAAATGCCGTGAACACCACGGAGGAAGACTGGCACCGCATCATGAATGTCAACCTGTGCGGGGCCTGGCTCTGCATGAAATACACGATTCCGGAGATGATCCGCAGTGGCGGCGGCTCCATCGTAAACGTTAGCTCTGAAGCCGGGCTC
>CAZPTF010000554.1:0-2396 GCA_964589015.1 uncultured Anaerolineae bacterium | reverse complement strand
TGCAGATCGGGCAACTCGGTGACGCAGGACGGGCACCACGTTGCCCAGAAGTTGAGCGCGACCGGCTTGCCGCGCAGTGCACTCAAGGTGATCTGCTGTCCGTCCAGCGTACTCAGCGTGAAATCGGGCGCCGCCTGGCCCATGAGTTGTGACGCAGACAGCTTCTCCATGAGCAATGGGTAGAACTGCATGCCGAGGCAGGCGACAACGCACAACAACAATACTGCGCCAGCTCCGATAGCAACGATCTTCAGCGGCTTCACCTTGCGCGTGGATGCCCCCGACAGGGTTCCGCCATCGCCGGCTGGCAGGATCTCGCTGCCCAGTTCGTCCCGCGCTGGTGGGCTGCTGAGCGATTCCTGTGGAGTCGATGGGTCGAACATGTCACCTCTCTTTCGGCAATTAGCGTGGCGATCGCGGTCGCAACTGGCCCTATTCTACTCCCGTTTCGCGAAAGCATCCAAATCCGCCCGGCGATGCGCTCGTAATCTTGTGGACGTGAGATTTCAGCCCGCTCGCCATTGCAGGGATCGCCGCTGAAGGCGGCATACATAAGCTACAGATCGATGCTTAACGCGGGACGCGACACACTGTCCGCAAGCGACACCGACGTTTGTATTGTCTGATCGTTGTGATCCACGCTCATCAGCTCGATGATCGTCGCGTGGTGCGGGCAATTCCAGCGTAAGGGCAGTGTTTCGCCCAGTCCACGGCTGACGTGCAGGGTACTGAGGGACCCGTCCAACGAATCCGATGAGAGCCCGGTGGCACGGTCGCGGCCGATCTGGCACCGTGTCAACAGCGGACCGATGCCCGGTAAGCTGATCTGTCCTCCGTGTGTGTGTCCAGCCAACGTCAGGTCAATACCAGCCAGGTGGGCCCACGGTTGGATGTCCGGATTGTGTGCCAGCAGCAAGACCGGCATCCCAGACGGCACGCCAGCCAGTGCGCGGTTCAAGTCGGGGTTGCCCAGCATCAGGTCATCCACCCCCGCGAGCCACACCGCATGTTCACCGGCGTGGATGATCTGGCCCGCGTTGTTGAGCGTGACGATGCCCGCCTCGCGGGCCGTTTCTTTCAACTCGTCGAGGTAATCGGCGAGGGGAATCCGGATGGGCAGGCCGATCCGGCGTAGTGTGTGGACGTTGAGCAGATTCTCCAGAGTCGAGTAATGGTGATAATCGTGATTGCCGAGTACGGTAAAGGCGGGCCGCCCACCGGCGACCTCGCGCAGAAACGCCACCGCTGGCGCAATGCCGGGCCCGTTGTCGAGCATGTCACCGGTGTGGACGAGGATATCGAAGTCCAGTTCCTTCAGCCGGCGCGCATAGCGGCGTAACCGCCACCGCCGGAACCGGCTTCGACCATTCATGTGCAAGTCCGAGACGTGCAGAACGCGCAACCGGAAATCCGGCGCGGCCGGCTTCGTGGTGAAGACGCGGTGCCGGTCGATGCACAGCTTGCTCCGTTCGATCAATACGACGTAAATCGTAACGATCGCTCCGATGAGCCACCATACCCACCAGATGTGCTTCAAAAACGTGGATGGCATTGGGAAACCTGTGTAATTTCTGCCAGGATTTGTCGATTTTTGGCGAGCAATTCCGCTCGTTGACCGCTTCAGGCGTCCGCTCACTCGAACAAACGCACCACATCGCGTCGCAACAGGTACCAGATCACGAGCGCGCCGATGACGGTCCCGATCGGGAAGCTGAGCAGGGTCAGCGCCGCCAACACTATGGCGCTCCACCGCGCCCACCCGTACATCGCGAGCAGGCCCCAAGCGGTGCCCAGTGCGACGAGCCCATAGAGCAGCCCGGAACTCACCAGCGCCGCGAAGGCTAATGGCAGTGATAGCAACTGCGCGATTCCGCAGACATTCTGCAGGAAACAGGGGCCCCGGTCGCCGAAAACCACCCCGAACAGCACGCCGAGCAGGGTTAGTCCACCGGTAACCAGGAAATAGATCGCGATCAAGGTAATGCCCTCAGGTCGTTTCACGTCTCACTCCATCCCGCATCGTCTTCGGGGTGCAATATGCGGAAGACCGTATTTCTGATCTCATCCAACTGATAGGGCTTCGGAATGACGGCGTTGAACCCATACCGCGCATAGTCAGCCATGTGCGCCTCGGTAGAGTATCCGCTGGAGACGATGGCCTTGACGTTGGGATCGATTGTCCTGAGTGCGCGGATGGTCTCCTCGCCCCCCATACCGCCCGGTATCGTCAGATCGAGAATGACCAGATCGAAAGGCTCCCGTCGCTCTCTGGCGTCGCAGAATAGCCGAATCGCTTCGCTTCCATCTACGGCAAGCTCGACGACATAGCCGGAACGGACCAACATCCGCTTTCCGAGCACGCGGATATCCTCCTCGTCGTCCATGAGCAGAATCCG
>CAZPTF010000553.1:0-2397 GCA_964589015.1 uncultured Anaerolineae bacterium | reverse complement strand
ACCCACTCCGAGAAGCTCCAGGAGCACCTCGCCGAGCAGCAACGGCTGAACGGCCAACTGGGCCAGTTCCGCAAGTCGCTCGCCGAAGTAGACGCCGCGATCGGAGAGCTGCGGACACGCCGGCAGGAGCTGCAGCAGGCGGTGGACGAGCGCAGCCAGGAACAGGCAGGCGTTCAGGCACGGATCAAGGAAGCGCGCACCGCAATGGACCAGCTTCAGGCGCGCTACGACGGGCTGTCGCGCCTGCGCGACGAGATGGCCGATTACTACGAAGGCGTGCGCGCCGTCCTGAGCGGGAAAGCGAAGCCGGAGTTTCCCGGATTGCTCGGCACCGTCGCCGGATTGGTGCAGGTCGAACCCGCACTGGAACGGGCCGTCGAGGTCGCGCTGGGCAATCACATCCAGGACATCGTCGCCGAGAGCTGGGATGAGGCGCAGAAAGCGATCGATTACCTGAAGCGCAACCGTGCGGGCCGGGCGACGTTCCTGCCGCTCGATAGCCTGCGCCCGGCACGTCCGCTCGACGCGCCGCGCCGGGCCGGGGTGATCGGGCTCGCACTGGAACTGGTGACGTTCGAGGAGAAGCTCCGTCCGGTGTTCGAGCTCGTGCTGGGACACACCATCGTCGTCGAGGATCTGAAGGTCGCTCATCAGGTCTTCAAGGAGATGCGCGGCGGCTTCCAGATCGTCACGCCGGAGGGCGAGATCGTGCGCTCTTCAGGAGCGATCAGCGGCGGGAGCGCCCAGCAACGGCAGCATGGTTTGCTCAGCCGCGAGCGCGAATGGCGCGAGCTGCCCGCAGAGATCAAGCGCGCGATGGATCGCCTCAAGGCGCTCGCGAAGCAGGAGCAGGCGCTCGCCGGTACGGTTGCCGAGGCACAACAGCAGATACGCGAGGCCGAGCAAAACAGCCGGCAGTTACAGGAGCAGCGCTCGGGCCTGGCGTCCCGCCACGACAAGACCCAGCAGGACATGGCCCAGGTGATGCGCGAGGCGGAATGGCGCAAGACGCTGCTGGCACGGTTGGAGGAGGATCTCCGCAATCTGGATGGCCGCGAACGCGAGTTGGACGCGGAACAGGCCGTGCTACGCGAGGAACAGGGCCGCGTCGAATCGGCCATCAAGCAGCTCAACATCCGCGTCGCGGAATTGGACAACGACCCCGCGCAGGAAGAGATGAACGCCATGCGCACGCAGATCGTGCTCAGTGAGCGGGCCATCCAGAACCAGCGTATCATCCTGGAGAACCACTGGCGCGCGCTGCGTGACCTGGAGCGGCAGATCGAAGCGAAGGAGAACCGGTTGGCCGAGCTGGAAACGGGCATCACCGCGCTGGACGCGGAGCTCGTGCAGCTCGCAGCGCAGGGTGAAACGCTGGCGATGGAGGTCAGCGAGCTGGCCGCGCTGATCCAGCCGGCGGACGCAGAGCTCAGCGAGCTGGAGAAGTACCTCGACCACATCGGTCAGCAGGAGAACGCACTGCGCAAACGTCTGCACACCCAGGAAGAGATCTACACCCACGCCAACCTGGAAGCACAACGGCGCCGCGACGAGCTGGACAATCTGCGGCGGCAGATCGAGGAAGACCTGGGCTTCCTGGTGGAGTCCGACCCGGTCGAAGACGTGGCGACGCAGCAGCCGCTGCCGCTGCGCCCGTTCGTCGAGCGGCTGCCGACACGGACGCAGATCGCCGCAAACCTGGGCGACGAGATCCGCCGCCTCCGGCAGCAGAAGCAGCGGCTCGGCAACGTGAACCCTAACGCACTCGAAGAATTCAACGAAGCGCAGGACCGCCACGTCTTCCTGACCGGACAGGCGGCCGACCTGCAGGAAGCGGCCACCGCGCTGCAGGCGGTGATCGCCGAGCTGGACGAGCTGATCGCGCGGGATTTCAACAAGACTTTTCGCGCCATCGCCGCCGAGTTCAAGACGTATTTCTCGGTCCTGTTCGGAGGTGGCTCCGCCCGGCTGATCCTCACCGAACCGGACGATCCGTTGAACTCCGGCATCGAGATCATCGCGAAGCCACCCGGAAAACGACAGCAGAGTCTCAACCTGTTGTCGGGGGGTGAACGCTCGCTGACCGCCGCCTCGCTGATCTTCGCTATTCTCAAGATCAGTCCTACGCCATTCTGTGTCCTCGACGAGGTGGATGCCATGTTGGACGAGGCCAATGTCGGACGTTTTCGCGACACATTGCGCACGCTATCGGAAACCACACAATTCATCGTCATTACCCACAACCGCCGTACCCTTGAGATCGCGGAGACGATTTACGGTATCTCTATGGGCAAGGACAACACGTCCGTGATCGTCTCGCTGAAACTGGAACAGGAAGCAGATTCCGAACCAGCGCTTATCGCAGGGGCAGAATCAGGAGCCTGACCAACTTGAAAG
>CAZPTF010000552.1:0-2404 GCA_964589015.1 uncultured Anaerolineae bacterium | reverse complement strand
ACCCCGCCCTCAGCAGGTTCTTATACGCTACAGGCGCGCAGTGTGAACAAAGACGACCTCTCCCCCATATCGGTGCCGGTCATCATCACCGTCGTGCCGGACGGCCAACCCACGCCCACTCCGGCAGGGTGCATCCCAATGATCACCGTACAAGCGCGTGCGCTGAACGTAAGAACCGGCCCAGGCGCAACCTATGGCTTGTTGGGCAGACTGGAAATCGACCAGACGGCGGAAATCACCGGGCGTAACGCTGCCGGCACGTGGTGGCGCATCGACTTCGGAACCGCTCAAGGCTGGGTCTCCGCATCCTACGTCACGGCAAGCTGTGTCGACGGCGTCCCTGTCGTGGACCAGCCAACTCCAAGTCCGACCGCAACACCGAGTATGGACATCAAGTTCTGGGCGGACAGCACGAACATCAACACCGGTCAATGCACGACGCTCTACTGGGAAGTCGACAACGTCAAGGCCGTCTACTTCAACGAGGGTGACTCCGATCAAGGAGTAATTGGACACGGCAACAAGAGTGTCTGCCCTTCCGCGACCACCACCTACCGGCTTATCGTCATTCTCGTCAACGATCAGCGTGTCGAAAGAGAAGTCACGGTCTTCGTCCAGGGCTCCAGCCTGAACATCAACTTTCGGGCAGATAGCACGAACATCAGCTCCGGTGAGTGCACCACCCTGCGCTGGGACGTTGACAATGCCAAAGCGGTATATATCAGCGATGGGCATCAGGAGAGTGGCGTCTCCGCGCATAGCAACGCACAGATTTGTCCCAAGGAAACGACTACCTACCATCTGCGAGCCGTCCGTTGGGACAATCGCGAGGAATATCGAGACGTCAAGGTCAAAGTTCAGAAGGGACCTGGAACTATCAACTTCTGGGCCGACCGCACAGACATCAACAAAGGCGAATGTACCACCTTGCGTTGGCAGGTCACAGATGTCAAGAAAGTATACCTTAATCTGGGACAGGGTGAACAGCAGGTCAATCCCGGCGGGAGTATCGACGTGTGCCCACCGGACACGATGACCTATCATTTGCGCGCAGAGTGGCAAGACGGCCAACAGAGCACTGAGGATGTCACCATCACCGTGCACCAGGCGCAACCACAGCCGATTGTCGAATTCAGTGCCAATCCACCACAGATCGTACCGGGGGATTCCTCCATTCTCCTCTGGAATGTCAATAACGCGAAGAACGTATATCTGGATGATGAAACGGTGGAAGCACAGGGAACGCGAGAAGTGCGACCCGAACAAGACACAACCTACACGCTGCGTGTTATCGGGTTGGACAACAGTGTATCGGAATACCAGGTGATCATACGGATCCTGATCGTCATCATCACACCTTCGATCAACATCAACGCCAACCCCACCGATATCAGCCAGGGCGAATGCAGCAATTTGAGCTGGGATGCAAGTCATGGCAGTGAGTTCTACATCAATGGCGAGTCAGTGGCACAAAATGGCAACAAACAGGTTTGCCCCGGGCAGACAACCGACTATACCTTCCGCGTAGTCACTCTGGGCACGATGGATGCTTACCGCACCGCTCGGGTCAATGTCCACGCAGTAGCAGAACCAACACCGGAGCCGATGCCCATGCCGACGGTAGCTCCGCCGGAGCCACAGCCCGAGCCACCGCAACCCGAACCGACGCCGACAGAAATGATTATCGGACCCGGCGGTCTGCCACCGGAGGAGCCCCTGATTGGCCCCGGAGGAATGCCACCCGAGGAAACGTCCGAATAGAACGTTTCGAGTCTTTGCCGGAATGACATGCCAAGCGTAAACGCAACTGGTTTCGCATCGGTCCCGCAAACTGCTTATATACTTAGCAGTTGTTACGGAACTTCGACATGCAGAGGGGGCCATAAGATTTCGGACGGCACCGTCATTCCCCGCGTGAAATTCGTGGATTCGACCCGTGCATAGGCTTCGGGCACACTTCTTGGTGCACCTGAGAGAGCAGCTTCGGTCTCGGCGACGTTTTCTGGCCGGCGGTTTCTCAGAGATTTGAGCAGCATTCCGAGAGGAGGATCAACCGTGGCTCATTATGCTAAGTATCCGGTCATTCTGATCATCATTGCGCTATTTGCCAGCCCATTCGTGGCAATAACCAGTGTCGCTCAAATGCCTGCAGCCCCGTCTGTCAGCATTACTTCGCCGGTAACCGGCAGCACGAGCCCACCTGGGCGAGAAATCGCGATCGAGGTCTCCAGCAGCGATCCGGCAGGCATCCTGCAACTGGAGCTCTGGATCAATAATCAATTGGCAGGACAAGCTGCCACCTCAACGGATCCGGTCCTCCCCCTACAAATGAGTCTCATGATCCGCTGGACCCCGCCCTCAGCAGGTTCTTATACGCTACAGGCGCGCAGTGTGAACAAAGACG
>CAZPTF010000551.1:0-2404 GCA_964589015.1 uncultured Anaerolineae bacterium | reverse complement strand
CGTTTTGACAGCCCTCCGCATTTGCGATATAATGCACATGATGCTGGAGATCACCGGCATTCAATTTTGAGTCTATTATCGTGAAATAGCAGTTCACATTACGGAACAACAGTGACTAACCCAATGCTGGGAGGAGGGAACATGAGTAAGAAAGTCAAGGTTGGAGTTGCAGGTTATGGCGTCATCGGGCAGAGATTGGCCGACGGTGTAGCGCTGCAGGAAGACATGGAGCTGGTCGGGATCGCGGACGTCGCACCGACGCTGGCGATTCGCGCGTTGGCCGAGCAGGGCATGCCCTACGATCTGTATTGCGCCGTGCCGAGCATGGTCGATGGGCTGAAGGCCGCGGGAATTCCGGTTAGCGGTATGTTCGACGATTTGCTCGACAAAGTCGATGTGATGCTCGATGCAACGACCGCAGGCATCGGCGCGAAGAACAAGGAACTGTACAAGGCGAGAGGGTTGAAAGCCATTTTCCAGGGTGGCGAGAAGAGTGACGTCGCGGACGTCTTTTTCCACGGCTATGCCAACTACGAGAAGGGACTTGGCGCCCAGTTCCTGAAGCTGACCTCCTGCAACACGACTGGCTTCATCCGCGCGGTGGACTGTATCGACCGGAAGGTTGGCGTCGAGAAGGTCGCGGTGACCATCATCCGCCGTGTGGCCGACCCCGGTGACACTCATCGTGGTCTGGTCGACGTGCTCATGGTCGATCCCGTACCGAGCCACCAAGCGCTGGACCTGATGCACATTATGCCGCACGTCAATGCGACGGGGCTACTGGTGCATACACCGGTAACGCACGGGCACATCATCAGCATGGTCGTCACGCCCAAGCAGAAGATCACGCCGGAAGAAGCCCTCGAGCTGTTCAAAGCACACCCGCGCATCCGCGTCGTCCGTATCGCCGATGGGTTCAACTCCAACACATCCCTCTTCCGTTACGCCCGCGACCTGGGCAACAAGCGGGGCGACATGTACGAGATCGCCGTGTGGGAAGAAACCGTGGCCATGTCCGGCGACGATCTGATCTTTGCGATCAACATCCCGCAGGAAGCGGTCGTCATTCCGGAAACGATGGATGGCGTCCGTGCTTGCATGGAGATGGAAAAGGATCGGCTGACGGCTGTTGGGTTGACCAACAAGTACCTTGGCATGGTGGCGAACCGATAAGCGCGGGAGCGAGCAAAATGAGCGACATCGGAATTCTGACTCTGGATGATTTCGACTATCGTGACAAGAAAGTGCTCTGCCGCGTCGATATCAACTCGCCGTTGGACCCCGAAACCAAACGCATCGTCGATGACAACCGCATCGTCAAGAGCCTGCCGACTATCGAGGAGCTACACGAACGGGGCGCTCAGCTCGTGCTCATGGCCCATCAGGGGGACACGTTGGATTACCAGAACCTGATCGGGCTGGAACAGCACGCGGAGATGTTGGGCGATCTGCTGCGGACAAAGGTTGCGTTCGTCGACGACATCGCCGGGCCGGCTGCGCAACAGGCCGTGCTTGCCGTCGGAACGGGTGAGATCCTGTTGCTGAACAACGTGCGCTACCTGACCGAAGAGGTCTCGACCTTTGTCGATTCCGTCAAGCTGTCCTTCGAGGAGCAGGCCAAGACCCGCCTGGTGCGCAACCTGGCGCCGTTGGCGGACCTGTACGTCGGTGAAGCGTTTGCGGCAGCCCATCGTTCGGCCCCGTCGCTGGTCGGTTTCCCCGAAGTGCTGCCCACCGCGGGTGGACGGCTCTTCATCGAGGAGTTCTCGGCGATGTCGCGGGTCAAGGAAAATCCGGAGCATCCCTGCGTGTTCCTGCTGGGCGGCGCCAAGATCAGCGACGCATTCGCCATGATGAACGAGGTGTTGGTCCAGGGTGCCGCCGATTACGTGTTGACGTCCGGGCTGACAGGCGAGGTTATGCTGCTTGCAGCCGGCACGCGACTGGGACCCGCGTCCGAGAAACACATCAAAGACCGCGGGCTGGAGACGTTCATTCCACCGGCTCGCGAGCTGCAGGCGAAGTTCCCCGGCAAGCTGATCTATCCGCTCGATGTCGCCATCGACCGCGGCGGACGGTTTGAGGTTGACGTAGACGACCTGCCCGTTGACGAGCTGATCGTGGACATCGGGCACAAGACGGTCGCCCAGTACCTGGAGATCATCAACAAGGCGCGCACCATCTTCGTAAACGGCCCGGCGGGGATCTACGAGCAGCCAGTCGGCGCGTACGGCACCCAGACGCTATGGCAAGGTGTCGCCACTGCGCCAGGCTATTCCGTGATCGGCGGCGGCGATTCCGTCGCTGCAGCAAAGAAGTTCGCCGTCAAGGACAAGCTCGGTTACGTCTGCACATCGGGCGGGGGGCTGGTGCGCTTCCTATCCGGCAAGGAATTGCCAGTGGT
>CAZPTF010000550.1:0-2425 GCA_964589015.1 uncultured Anaerolineae bacterium | reverse complement strand
CATACCGTAGGGAGGGTCAATGTAGATGCACCGTACTTGTCCACGTAGTCCTTCCCGCTCAGCGAGAGAAGCCATCACTTGGAGGGAATCGCCCAGGATCATTCGGTTGGTCCAGTTGGCATCATGCTGATAGAACTCGGTGCGGGCATTCTCGTTGGGCAGACCGTTGAAATCGGCGAACAGGTCAGGAAACAGGCTGGGCGCGGCATTCTCGGCTTCCTCGTGCTCCTGTTGTTGAGTGCGGCGCATCAGGTCATCGATTAGCACCTTGGGGTGGACCTTCTCCTGGATATAGAGCGGCGGCGCGTGGACGATGAGGTCCGACCAGTCCTGCTCATCCTTGCCCCGCCAGACAAGCTGCGGATCTAGATCGCGGTTGCGCACAGCCTTCTCCTCGTCCAGGCCCGCCGCTTCCCGTTCGTAGGTTACCGCGATGGGTTTGGCGTGGTGCTCCGGCACGACAGACTCGAGCTCGGCGGTAGGGATATTCTTGCGCGACGCTTCCTCATGAGTCAGCGTTTCGACCGTCTTCCTCTTCTTGCTTACTCGCTTCGCCATTATGAAGTCCTTTAGGCCGTCTGATTGGTTACGGCGTCGATCATCTTGTTGAACTCAGCCTCGACTCTGGCCTCGAAATCGCTGCCGATCTGGTAAACGTCTGTGAACTCCGCGAACGCCCATCGGCCATAGGCGCCAAGGCTATTCACTCCAGGTACCCAGTAGGTGTCCATCGTGGACTTCTTTTCCTTGGCGTCCTCACCACGATATCCCTTGATCTCCACGACCAAGTGCAACGGATCATCTTCTCCGCGTCCGTCGTCGACCAAGACGATGAAGTCGGGGATGTACGTTCGCATCTGGGAGCCGAAGCGATAGGGCACTTCCATCCCGAGGTTGTGATTCTTGACGTACGACCGGACGCAGGGATGCGCCTCCGCCACGCGACAGAACTCCGCCTCCCAATCGCTGTCCAGGATGACCCAGTTGATGTGGCAGCGCCGGGAATCTGTCTGCCACCGGTCCCTTTTCGAGGTGTTGAAGTTCACGAAAGTAGTCGAACCCGTTGGGTTGTACGGATCAAGCACAGCCTTGATCGGCCGCTCGCCGATGAGCGAGCGGGTGATACCGGCGGTGATCCGCTCGCAGGCCATGTCGGCCAATTCCTGGTACATCAGCAGCGCCGGGTAGGTGTCTCCCTTGCATTCGAGGCAGGTGTCGAGCCACTGCTTCGTGATCCGCTTGAGCTGGCCGAACAAATGAAGCTTCGGATCCTCACCAGGATCTCGCCATTTCGTATAGAGCAGCCGCTTCGTTACGTGGAACAGCAACGTCGAGCGGCGCATGTCCCCAAGGTGTTCAAGGCTCAGGTCGACGTCCTCGCCTATGATTCCCGCGTTCTTCGTGATCGACGGGCCCACGATATCGGGCGTCAGAACCAGAACAGAATCGTCGTTGAATTCAGCCGACAGCCTCTCTTCCGGCAACTCCACACGATAGCCATCCACTCGCGGGAAGCGGATTTCCAAGGGATCGCGCTCTGGCCGTACAGCCTTCACCTGCACGGTTTCCCGCGGGGGCTGAGGCGGCGCAACCACCGGCTTAGCAGTGAAGTCGAACGGTACGCCGAGAACGTCGGCATATTCGACATTGAAGAGATTCTCTTCGTTCAGGTCATAGGATTGCCTGCGAAGAGCACGGCCGATGACCTGCTCACATAGCAACTGCGTGCCGAACGCTCGCACACCCAGAACGTGTGTGACGGTGTTCGCGTCCCAACCCTCGGTCAGCATGGAGACCGACACCACGCAGCGGATCGATTCTCCCAGACGGTCTGGCTTCCCGACCGTGTTCATCACTTCTCGGAGCAGGTCCTGGTCTGTGAGGTTTTCGGCCTGCCGGCGGTCACCTGTTCGCTCGACAATCTCTCGACGAAAGCGCTCGATTTCGTCTGAGGCGAGATCCCGGAAATTCTTGTCCAGGGCATCCCCAGATTCGAGTTGTTCGCTGTCGATCAGCAAAGTCCGTGGGCGACCCAGCGGATTGCCATGTTCGTCGAAGTTCCGGAAGAGCTCCAGCCGGCCATTCTCGAGCGTTGTCGAACCGTCCTCGTTCTCTCTCTGGAAGCCAGAGATATAGTCGTACACCAGCTTCGAGGTCGAAGTGTTGTTGCAGACGACAATGAAGCACGGCGGGACCTTGATGGACGCCTTCTGCCATAGTTCGTAGGTCTTTTCATAGTGGCCATAGAGGGCTTCGAGCGCTGTCTGCAACTCGACCGGGATGCTGAGTGGGTCAAGCGTCTTTCCTTTGCCGCGACCCTTCTTTGGCATCCGCTTCCCGATATGCTCCCAAAGGTTCCGGAACTTCGGCATCTCCTCGCCGGGAATATTGTCCGCGACCGGCACGCGAGGAAGTTTGACGATGC
>CAZPTF010000549.1:0-2428 GCA_964589015.1 uncultured Anaerolineae bacterium | reverse complement strand
CGGGTCGGATATCCTGGCGGACGCCGTCAAGTTGGTCTTCCAGTGGCCTAATTCCAGCTTCTTGCCCGCCGTCATGCATTGAAATCCCCGCCGCTCTCACCGCGGCGGACTACCGGTCGTCCGTTGCGACCTCCCGTGGTATGTGCACCTTCCGCGCAGCAGGTAGCAAGCGGTTCAGCAGTCCGAAGTACGCCTGACATTCGTGTCGCCAATTGTGGCTTTTCACATACACCTCATCTGCCCGCTGCACCAGTTTCTCCCTGAGATGTGGGGTCTCGTACAGGCGCAAGACGCAAGCGGCAAACTGATCGGAGTTTCCCGGTTCGAAAAACAGAATAGCGGAATCGTCGAACATGTTTTCGAGAACGGGAAGCCTGGAAGATACGATAGGCAGACCCATCCATGCGTACTCCAGCACTTTGGTTGGCACCGCTGCATCCATGTGTGCATCCGACAGGCCGGTGTAGATTCCCACGTCCGCCTGGGCCATCAACTCCGGCATTTCGTGGAGAGGCAAACCGCGCCTGAATTCGACCCACGTTGAGACGCCTAATTCCTCCGCTAGCCCCTGAAGCCGTACCGCTTCGGGGGAGGGTTTCCCCACGATGACCAGCCGCAGGTTCTGGATCTGGTTGCACAATTGCGGCAGAGCACGGATGGCCACCTCCAATCCGTAGCGTGGTGCCACCGTGCCGGGGCAAATGAGTACGAAGTGGTCTCTTGGGGCGGAGCGCAGGCGCGAGTATCGGCTGCGGTCGAAGAGAGCAGCGTCCGGTACATTGTTCACCACGGTGATCTTGTCACCGGCAATACCTCTCCCGGCCAATTTCTCCGCAAAGGTTGGATTGGCAGTAATGACTGCGTCTGCGTAGTGAGCGGAGAATCGCTCCTGCAGGCGCATGAAGCCCTGCAAGAGACGTCCCCGGCGCGATTCGAATTTGGACGAATAGAGTTCCGGCATCGGGTCGTGAATGTCCAGTATCACTTTCGCGCCGAACAATCTGGGGATCAGTGCCGACAGAATCAGGAAATCGGGCATGTTGTGAACGTGGATGACGTCATAGCGGTGTTTGATGAACAGAACCAACAGCCACGCTGCGAAAAGAACGAGCCCCAGCAGGTACTCCACGGCATAGCCTGGGATGCCTTGCGCAAAGCGTTTCAGCGGAATCGGAATCACCGTGATGTTGGGCAACGTGGGCCCGCCAACGCTGTATTCCCCGCGCAGACACAGCACGTCCACCTGGACCCCTGCGTTGGCCAGCGACTCAGCGTACCGTTGGACGCGTGGGTCCGTGTGGTATGTGTTGTGTACAACCATGCAAATTCTGGTCATGATCTTAATGCGCTTCCTCCAATAGCTCCGGCGACAGCATCCGCTGCATGATAAGCCGGGTGTGCCGCACAGCGGCCTCGTTTCTCTCCCGGAATACCCGGAATCTCAGCGAGGAGTGCTCTCCGGACGCTTCTTGCGCCGGTTCTCGAGCACGAGCTCGTATACCGAGATGACCTGCCTCG
The DNA here is from genome assembly GCA_964589015.1 of uncultured Anaerolineae bacterium. Classification (GTDB taxonomy): domain Bacteria; phylum Chloroflexota; class Anaerolineae; order DAOTYC01; family DAOTYC01; genus CAZPTF01. Next base: position 910 of record CAZPTF010000549.1, on the reverse strand, counting down.
CCACCCACCTCAGATCCATCCTCTCGACGATGCCGGCGTTGTGCAGTCGTTCACCCTGGCGCAGAACGGGACCGAGTTTCTCTACCAGATCGGGCACTTCCTGTTTACAGACATGGCAGCCCGGGATCTCCGCGATAACCTGGCGCACGTCTCCTACATCCACTGATACAACAGGCAAACCGCAGGCGAGTGCCTCTCGAACGGCCATCGGGGCTCCCTCGTGATCTGAGGCGAGAATCATGGCATCGCACGCATTCATGTACTTGGCGGCGACCTCGTGCGGTTTGTCGTACACGGTGACCAGGCGAATGCTCTCGTCCCGCTGCTGAAGCTCGTCGATCACCTCCTTGACGATATCGTATCTCTTTACCGCTCTGACCGGATCCCAGGGGAACAGAACGAGCTTTTCGTCCGGAGGCAGACCCAACTCGCGGCGCGCTGCTTCTTTCGGATAGGGTTTGAAGATGCCGGTATTGATGCCATGCGGGATGACGTGCGCATCGGGCCGCCTGGCAACTGCTTTCATCTCCTCAGTCATGACGATCACACCGTCGGCCAACCGCGCCGCCAGTTTCCCGATTCGACCGTCCCGGCGCGTGAGCAGATCGGAACCCAGAAATGTAACTACCACCGGATAGCGGAACTGGCACTGCGCGATCAGCCCGCTGTGCCCGTAGTAGGCATGGACCAGGTCATAGCGGGAACGGCGAAAATTCTCTAAGAATACCCGCCAGGCAGCCTTTGCGTAACCCCGCCAGCCCTGACTGCGGTCGATCCGCAGTACATCGACTTCGAGTCCGCAGGCCCTCAAGCTCTCCACCTGGTCCCTGACGGCTGGCGTGTCGCCGGGCATCGTCGGCGTTGGGTATACGTTGGTCACTACCAGAATGCGCAACCCTGGGTTCATGGC
>CAZPTF010000548.1:0-2445 GCA_964589015.1 uncultured Anaerolineae bacterium | reverse complement strand
AAGGATACACCACTTTTCCCTTTTCTGCCCATACACAACTTTTGATTATAACTCCCAATCCTGCGCATCCGCTGTTCTCCGTGCACCCCTCGGAATTCCTCTTTTGACAAAATGTCTCTCCTGTGATACTATTTCGTGCAGTTAAATTAGCGCTCTTATCCAGAGGGGTGGAGGGACCGGCCCGGCGAAACCCCGGCAACCGAACGGACATGCCCAGAATTGGGCGATCCGTCTTCAGGTGCCAAGTCCGGCAGACTCGCGAAAGCGGTGCGGAGCCTTGCGGAGGTCTGAAAGATGAGAGATACCCATGTCTCGTTGGGCACTCTCTCATGGTGGAGAGTGTATTTTTTTGCCAAAGGCCGTTCACGCCGGGTATTATCGTGAACAGTGCGCGTGTTACCGGGTCGTTTGGCTGCCCGTCTGAAGGAAAGTACCATGCGTAGTGTGTGGTGGGAAGACGCTGCTCTCAAGGTGATCGACCAGCGCAAGCTACCCGCCGAATTTGCGGTGGTGGCCTGGTCGGATTATCATAGCGTGGCGCGTGGCATCACGGAGATGATCGTGCGCGGTGCCCCGGCTATTGGGATCGCCGCAGCTTTCGGTCTGGTTCTGGCTGCTAACAGCAGCCCGGCGACCACTTACGGCGAATTGTTGAGCGATCTGGAGCGGGCGTATGCGGTCCTGCTTGCTACCCGCCCGACCGCCGTCAACCTGCGTCGCGGGCTCGAGCGCATCATGGACGCAGCGCGGCGTGTGTCTGGCGAAGCGCCTGCGGCCGTCACAGAGCGGTTGCTGCACGAAGCGCAGGACCTGGCCAGTGAAGATGATGCACTCAACCGCCGGATGGGTGCCCACGGTGCGGCGCTCATCGCCGATGGCGCTACCGTGTTGACCCACTGCAATACCGGTGCGCTGGCAACTGCCGGGTTTGGGACGGCGCTCGGCGTCATCCGCTCCGCTGTCGAGCAGGGTAAGCGGCTCCGCGTGTTGGTCGATGAGACCCGCCCACGCGAGCAGGGTGCACGGCTGACAGCCTGGGAGCTGCTGCACGACGGTATTCCCGCCACCCTGATCGTCGATAGCGCTGCCGGTTACTTCCTGCGTCGTGGCGAGGTCGCCCTGGTGCTGGTCGGTGCCGATTGCGTCGCCGCGAACGGAGATGTTGCCAACAAGATCGGCACGTACCAGGTGGCCGTGCTCGCCGGAGAGAACGGCGTTCCGTTCTACGTGGTTGCGCCCACAGCGACCATCGATCTGTCCGTGCCCAGCGGTGACGACATTCCCATCGAGGAGCGGGACGCTGCGGAAGTGACCCACATCGCCGGCGTAGCGATTGCCCCGCAAGGCGTCGCTGTAGCGAATCCTGCGTTCGACATCACACCGCACCGCTACATCACCGGCATCGTCACCGAACATGGCATCGCCCATCCGCCCTTCGCACTCAGCCTGCGGCGTGCCGTGGAAGGAAATCTCGCATGAGGAGAATCGTTGCATGAGCCGATTCCTTCCCGAACTGTGGCCATTGGCGCCGGCGAGCCTGCCGCTCGCCGACCCTGAGCGCGCCTGGTCTATGATCCTGGAACACACACCCGAAGTGCCCGGCTGGCCCCGCCTGCCGCGCCGTTCGTTCCTGGAAAACCCCACCATTCAAGTGTGCGAAGGGTTCCCGGGGATCATCTTCGAGAACGATACGATCTACGTCGATGATGTCTGGGAGCGGGACACGCTCCTCGACAAATTATACATTGCTTATCTCGGCGATGATGTGGAACACGGGCGGATCGGCGTGGAATATGCTGCCTGTCTGGGCCGCCTGCTGGCCGAAGAAGGCCCGCTCTGGCCCGAGACGGTGCGCGCCGTCAAGGGGCAGCTCGTGGGTCCCCTGAGCTGGGCGTTGCAGGTGCTGGATCAGGATGGCAGTCCGATTCTTTACAACGAGAACTTGCTGGACATCGTCGCCAAGCATCTGCGGTTGAAGGCCGGTTGGCAGGCACAGATTCTGCACCGTTCAGGGGTGGCATCTATCGTCCTGATCGAAGAACCACTGTTGACCTCGCTCGGGTTGGCTTCATTACCCATCGAAACGGAGCGTGCACTCGGGCTGGTACAGGATGTGTTGGAAGGGGTGCCCGGCCTGAAGGGGATCCATTGCACGTATCCGGTAGATGCACGCGTGTTCGATCTGCCCGCGAATATCCTGAGTCTGGACGTATCGCACAGCGCCGAGCCGAGCGCGAACGGTCTGGAAGCACTGCGCGAGTTCGTCAAACGCGGCGGTATCCTCGTGTGGGCGATCGTCCCCGCCGATGACCGGATCGACGATACCCCGCTCGAAATGCTTGCCGACCGGGTGCGGACCTGGCTGGAGTGTCTGGCGCCGGAGGAGGATGAACGGCGCCATCTGGTCGCCGCTTCGCTGCTTTCCACGTCCGATGGTCTCGGCGG
>CAZPTF010000547.1:0-2458 GCA_964589015.1 uncultured Anaerolineae bacterium | reverse complement strand
GGGAGCCACCGTACAGGTCTCGCGGCGAGGCCCAGATAGGCCGACTCCTCGATCGATCCGGAATTACCTTCCTCTACGAGCAGCCAACGCGGATCTACGACCGCGGCCGCCACCGTATCTGGCATCCTTATGTTGAGTGCGGAATTATGTTAAGCGCATGAGCGGCTTGTGAAGCACGCCACAGCCTGTCATCATTGGTTCCCTCCCTCTCGCCCCACCTACTTCACATAATACACACCTGGTCGTCCCACTGGCGTAGGGACGTATCATCGCAATCACTCCACGAGCAGAAAGGGCACAGCTATGAACGAGCGGAAGGCCGCTGGGCGTCTTCGAATGACGGTTGGCCGAGACAGGAATGTAACACTTGTGGAATACCGCAAGTGGCTGGCGGAGTACCGGAATCTATCTGAGGTAACCATCCGGAAGCACCTTCGATACCTGGCTCTGCTCTTGGAATGGCTGGGCCGCAGGCGGCATGCGCGCCCGCTCTGCGACCTGTCTCATGACCAAGTCGAGACCTTCTTTCTGCGCTACTCATCGACTCGAGGAGCTGCTTCAAGAGAGCAGATGCAGGCGGCGCTTCGGGTCTTTCTACGCTTCTGTTCTTCCAAGGGGTATACGCGCGATCTATCCGATGCTGTCCCCACCATCCGTTCGTTCACATTGGCGAAAGTGCCACGTGCTGTATGCGATGCCGACATTGATCGCATCCTGGCGCACATCAACAGGTCCACCTCCATTGGTCGTCGCGATTATGCAATGATCCAGATGTTTCACGAGTACGGCGTCCGATCGAAACAGGTCCGTATGTTGCGGCTGTGTGATATTGATTGGAGGAGGAGTGAAATACGGTTCCCTATCATGAAGTACGGGAAAGAAGTTCGTATGCCGCTCACTCCGGCAGTCGGGGGGAGCCTCTGTGCCTACCTTCAGCATGGGCGGCCTCTATCATCGAGGCAAGAGGTGTTCCTGTCTGCAAGACCACCCTTTAGGCCTTTTCGTCATCCTTCGATGATTACCCGCATTGTCTTAAGCCGTGCAATTGATGCTGGCGTCACGTCCCACAGCGTCGGTCCGCACCAATTCCGCCATGCGTTTGCCACGCGGATGCTCAACGAAGGCCGGTCGTTGAAGACGATTGCCGATCTACTCGGGCATCGCCGGCTGCAGACCGCGTTCATCTACACGAAGGTGGACTTTCAGAGCCTTAGTGCCGTTGCGCTTGAATGGCCGGAGGACAGATCATGAAAGACGACCTGTTCACTAGTTCGTTAGCGAAGCGGATGAGGACATTCATTGACCTCCGTCGCCTATCCGGTACGAAGTACGCATCTCAGATATCGACCCTCAGGTCCTTTGACCGGTTTGTGGCACGAAGTGGGGGTAGACCACGATACGTAACGCGCGCGGTTTACGATGCATATCTGAGCACGATTGCGCACTTACATCCACGCCACCGATCCAATCAGTGCTCCGTGATCAGGCAATTCAGCAGCTACTTATCGCGGTTTGAGCCGCATTGCTACGTGCCAGAACCAGTACCCGCAGGGAAATCGCAAGATGACTGGCGGGCCTACATCTTCTCACGAGAGCAGATTCGAGATGTCCTGTCGGCGACGAGTCGGCTACAGCCGAGTTCGCTCCGACCCAATACGTTTCGCGTTCTCTTCGGCCTGATCTACGCCACGGGACTGCGATTGGGAGAAGCACGGGCCCTTAACATGGTGGACTTCCACAGAGATACCTTGCGGTTGTACATCCACTGTGGAAAGTTCCGAAAGGCTCGTTGGATCCCGCTGTCGCGGTCGGTCGGCGGTGTTCTGGAGGAGTACGTTGCATTTCGGCAACGGATTATTGCCAAGGAGACAGAGTCTTCGCCGTTGTTTCTGAGCACGCAGCGCAGGCGTCTTCATCACTCGACGATCGAGTCGACCTTCTACCAGCTCTTGAAATACTGCGGCATTCAAAGAACCGGGAAGCACGGACCGCGTGTTCATGACCTGCGCCACACCTTTGCCGTTCACCGCCTATTGGAGTGGTACCATGACGGCCAAGACATTAACGCACGGCTACCCGCCCTGGCCACCTACATGGGGCACGTGAACATCTGCTCCACGCAGATCTATATCCAGGCTACGCCGGAACTCCAGGACTGCGTCAATCAGCGGTTCCTGGGCTACGCTCGCGCCAACACCATACTGGGGAGAGCACACCGATGAAAACAACCCATCCTCTCGGATTCCTCGCGCAGTCCTACCTCCGCACCTACCTCCCAGCGGTGAAGGGAGTTTCGCCCCACACAATCCTCGCGTACCGCGACACGCTGAAGCTCTTGCTCCGTTTTGTCGCCGAATGCCGGAATACGTCTCCGGATGCCCTGAGCGTTGAGGACATCGATGAAACTGTCGCCGGGCGGGTTAAACTGGGCCACCGGTGGGCGGGTTAAAACCGGCCA
>CAZPTF010000546.1:0-2459 GCA_964589015.1 uncultured Anaerolineae bacterium | reverse complement strand
TACTTACAGCTACAACGCTTACGGCGTCCTCCTGACCGAAACCGACGCCACCGTCGACCACCGTTTCGGCTTCACCGCCCGCCCGAATCAAACCGACGCCGGCCTTGTCAACTGCCTCAATCGCTGGTATGATCCGGTAATCGCCAGTTGGACGACCCAAGACCCCATCACATTCCAAGGAGGTGATGCAAACCTATACCGCTACTGCGGGAATGATCCGGTCAATTTCGTTGATCCGAGTGGGTTGGCAGACTACGAGCTGCTAAACGAGTTGCTGGATGCGATCAAGTATGCAAGGCTTGCGGAGGCTTCATACTCGGATGACTTGGCGAGAAAGCTGGATGGTTGGGAGTTCACTGTGTTGGCAGATGACAAGGAGTCGGGATTTCGAGCAGTCCTGTTCGTGCATAAGACCTCGGGGGAAATAGTCATCTCGTTCAAGGGGACGGACGGTATCGTCTGGAATGATTGGATGAAAGGGAACATACCCCAGGGACTGGGTCTCGTGGCTAAGCAGTACGAGCAAGCAGTGGCCCTAGCGCGAAACAAGGTCAAAGAGTACGGACCGAAGACGAAAATCACCTTCGTTGGTCATTCGTTGGGAGGAGGTCTTGCCACAACTGCTGCCCTTGTCACCGGAAATTGTGCCTATGTCTACAACCCTGCCGGCGTACATAAGAAAACTGTCGAAAAGGAGGGAGCGACGCTAAAAGGCGCTGAGCGGTGGATCAAGGTCTACCGTGTGCGAGGGGAGGTACTGACGACGCTACAGAATTCCTGGGGACTGCTCGGCCTCGCCGCCCCTGACACGGTGGGAGAAATCCATTCCATGCTACCTCTGAGCAAGGAATGTAGGCCGAGTGTAAAGAGTTCGGTCGTTCCTCCGTCCTATCCAATACAGCTTCATGGGATGGATTGTGTCATAGGGTGTTTGGGCAGGGACATCGAGAAGGCTGCAACGCCGACTTGGTGGCAGAGGATGCTGGATCCCAACAGCTTTCTGCGGGCCCTACGTATCCGCACACCAGTACCGCTATAGGCGAATCATGATTTCGCCAGTCTAACGTCCGGAGCCGCCCCTAAATGACCGTGCGCGATCATGCAACGCGCACAACTGCCGGAAAACCTATACGTCCGGGGGGCGGCTCGATTGTTTGTTGCAGATTTGCGCACGGTGATTTAGCTTTGATGAAGCGGCTTCTGTCGCGCACCGGTGTTGGGAGATACTCTAATGCACTTCGTTTCAGATCGAGGAATTATGATCCGTACGTTGACTCTGATTCACCTGTCTTTCGTTCTGGTAGCGGCAACTGTAGTCGGTTGCCATCATCTAGACGACGGATACCACAGTTGGGATGGGGTCGTTGAACCGGCTGAGGTCTTCGGAAATAAGAAGGTCGTTGCACTTGCTTCGGCCGCACAGCGTGGAGATATTGAGGCGATAGACAATCTGGTTGCTTCTGGAGCCGCCATCAACGCCGAAGGCCGTGGCAAGATAACACCGCTAATGTGTGCCGTTGCCGCAAAGAACAAGGTCGGATTCAGGCGACTGTTGGAACTCGGTGCGAATCCGAACGTGGAGATGGCAAACGGGCTTGGCGTGATGTATTTCTGCGCGGATTCAAGCGACGATTCGGAGTGGCTAGAACTGGCGCTACGCCACGGCGGCAATCCGAATCTAGTGTGTGCAAGAAATCGCTTCTGCCCTCAAAGAACACCGATTTTTGACGCAATCGAGGCCCACAACGTCGTCGGTGTGGGCATGTTGATTGAGGCAGGAGCAGACTTGTCCCATCGGAACAAGGAGGGCGAAACGCCTCTTGGTTTCGCGATGGCGCGCCGTCATTTCGATATTGTGTATCTGCTTCTTCAAGCGGGCGCCGATCATCGCGAAGGACTTATTCCTGGCGATGACGTCCTTGCGATGACGCGTCGCTATCTTGGGGGATCGAAACTCGCGAGGGCCGAGCAGATATCGTGGGCAAGGAAATGCCTTGACATACTTGAAGAAAGGGAGACGCAAGCGACAGGAGTGGCCCCGAAGGATGACCCAGAGTAATGCTTGACATAGCGTCTCAGACGAGTTGCGGGATCGAGACGAGGCGAGCTGAAAGACGTCGAATTTCGGGGACACCGTACACAACTAATGACCCCCGATCCCGTCGCCCGGTCCACGTACACCTATGCCGGGGCCAATCTCACCGGCCTGCTGCACGCCGACCCGTCGGACAACGTCCTCCGCGAATATGACTGGGGTTACGAGGACGCGCGGATCGTCAGCGAGGAAGCAGCGGACGGCTCTTACTACACCGCCGACCGCAACCTCGTCCAGCAACAGCACGAGCGTCATCGATGCGGGCGGCTCGCACACCTACACCGTCGACGCCTTCAACCGGGTGACCTTCGACGGAACGTATCACTATGACTACGACCCCGAAGGCAACCGCGTTGCGAAGTAC
>CAZPTF010000545.1:0-2460 GCA_964589015.1 uncultured Anaerolineae bacterium | reverse complement strand
CGGCGAACTGATCTCGCCGATCCCTGCTCCTTCCACCATGCCGCCCACCGTCAGGGAGATCAGCCGCGTGTAGGTCGGATTCCTTGGAAACCATTCGGGCGGACGCCGCGTCAGATCCTGGTTGTAGGAAATAGCCGATACAAACAGCCAGTAGGCCGGCGCCAGCGTCACGAAGAGGATTACCAGGGCGCCGAGATAGGTTGGCAGCTTATTCCACGCCTTCCTCGCCGCGCGGCCCCAGTTTCGTGTCTCGCGCTCGAGCGGCGACGCGCCTGTGGTCTCACGGCCGGTCGCTTCCATCCCTTCTGCCTGCGTTTGTTCATCTCTCTGCATGGCGATCCTCGTGGTCTCCACGGTCGGCGGTCGGCCTTCCGCGCAAGAGGCGCTGGATCAGGTGCAACGTCTTGGCGGCGCCTTCGCGTTCGTCGATCTCCTCCGGGCAGCTTTCGATGCCCCACACCCCAGCAAAGCCTGCATCCAACAGTAACTCAACCGCTTTGGCAACGTCCACGCTGGGGTCATTGCCTTGAGCGTCGAAGCGGAAGGTCTTGATGTGCGAGAGCGTTGCATAGGGCGCGCACATGGCCCAGGCATCCTGCTGAAGCTCAGGCATCCAGTTGTTGGTATCGAACAAAAATCCGAGGCCGTCCACGGACTCCAAGATTCTGATCACGTTCGTGGGATATTTCGTGGGACCCCAGTGATTCTCCATCAAGACTTGGACGTTCTGTTGCGATGCGTACTCAATCAACTCCCGATATCCTTCAACAATTATGGCCAGGATGCGTTCAGGCAGTTCATCGGGGCCGCCTGCATCCACCCGCACCTGGCGCGCGCCGAGCTTGCGGGCCACTGCAATCCATTTGTGCGCCGCTGCTCGGTTGATCGAACGCTCCTCGGCTGTCGACGCGAAGATGTGGGCGCCGTCTACTGCGATGCAGCCAAAAGGGATTCCCGCCCGGTCCGCTGCATCCTTGACGCTCTCTAGGAACTCGTTATCGTCATCGTCACCGCCCTCTGCCATTCGCTGATCCCACGGATTGTAGAGATTGGCGAACAGTTCTTGTCTGCTGCTCAAATGCCTATTCCACGGATCTAGCTGGGTCATGCCAGCCTGTTTGCACCAGTCGATATACCCATACATGTCCATATCTCCCGAAGCAAACAGGCGATGAAAACTGTAGGAACAAGTGCTGAACTGCATGGGCACGCCTTTCTTGAACGCGATTCAATACAAGACTCTCGTCAGTGCGGTGAGACGTTTTACTCCGAGGTGGTGAGCAGCCGGATATACAGGATCGAAATGACAAATGTGACCAAAGCAATGGCAAAAGCCAATGCTGCGCCGTAGCCGAAATTCAGAAACTTGAATGACTGGTAGTAGGTCAGGAAGCTGATGACCATCGTCCCGTTGGCCGGGCCGCCTTTGGTCATAATGTAAATGATGTCGAATACGCGCAGGACTTGAACTGTGCGCAGCACCAAAATGACAAGAATGATGTGCCGCAAGAACGGCAGGGTGACATGCCAAAAACGGGCGAGGGCCGAAGCGCCGTCCACCTTGGCCGCCTCATACAGTTCACCCGGAATCGCCTGGAGCGCGCCGAGAAACATGATCACATAGAAGGGCAACATGCGCCACGTATCCGCCATGAGCACACTGTTCAGGGCCAGAAACGGTTGTGCAAGCCACTGGATATCTTGGCTGATCAGGCCGAACTGCATGAGCAGGGCATTGAGCGCGCTATAATTCGGGTTGTAGATCCATTCCCAAAGCAATGCGTTGACCACGGTCGGGATGGCCCAGGGCAAAATGATGAGGCCGCGCAGCAATGGCCGGCCCACAAACTGCTCGTTGAGACACAGGGAAACCAGAATCCCCAACACGATCTGTACGACAATCGAGGCCGCCGTGAAATAGAGTGTGCGCAGCAGTGACGCGCCCACCTCCGCATCCTGCATCATATGCACATAGTTGCCCAACCCAATGAACGAGGTTCCGGGGCGCAAGAGGCTCATTTCATGCAAGCTGATGTAGAAGGCATACAGAATGGGGATGAAGGTTAGCCCCACAATGATCAACATGCTGGGGGCAACCAGCAAAAAGGCGAGTCTCACCTGCTCGCGGCTGTATTCCCGTTGCAGCAGTTCAAACGGGCCGGATCGCCACCCTGCACCGGTCTTGGATCCTATTGCGTCTTCCTCCCTCATTTCGGCGCTCATCCTCCTTTCAACTACTGTGCACCGGAAGTATGTGGTGCGCCGGCGGTCTCCAGGCGCACCACATGACTGGAGATATCAGGACGCGTACTTTTCCGACCCTGCATTGGATAATGTCACGGCATCGTCGAGCGCCTGTTGCGCGCTCTTTGCGCCCGTAAACGCGTTGTGCAGCTCCGCTTGCATGTTCTGCGACCACTCTGTATACCAGGAAACGACCGGCCGGAAATGCGTGTACAG
>CAZPTF010000544.1:0-2469 GCA_964589015.1 uncultured Anaerolineae bacterium | reverse complement strand
CTTGGCGCAAGGCATCGAGTTGTCTTAGATTCTCGTCTGAGAAACACTTGTTGATGAGAGTAGGGTAGTCAAGTGCGTTCTTCTGGATGTCCCAGGCAAGTTTCAGAATGGCCCTGGCATAGTCTCGAAATTGCTTGGGGTTCTGTCGCCAATGGAGCTTAGCTTGGGCAACTCTCGCTATCAATGGATGGGCTTCAATGCCGATAGCTTCGGCTTGGCAGCGTTCTGCTTCCAGCAAAACTGTTCCTGAACCGGCAAAAGGATCTAGAACATGGTGTCTGCCTAAGGCTTTTTCTCTGGTAATTATTTCGTTGGCCCAAAATGCAGAGAATCCGGCAGAATACCGAAACCACCTGTGAATCGGGAGAGAGAGATTATCTTGGAAAGTAGAGTGCAGTTTAGATTCAGCTTCGATCTCCAAGTTAGGGAAGAGATCGAGTTGGAAGTGTGCAATTGACTTTGTCATGAGATATGACAGACTCCTTCAAGGTGTGGTGGCTGTTCATTCAAGTATTTTATTCAATTGAGGAAAAGTTCCAATTTCGTCTGATAAAAATGCCCTCAATCTGCCGGCGAGGGGAAATCCTCAGCGATCGTGACCAGGCCATGAGGACGTGTGATGAGGACTTTCTCCCGTTCCGACTTCACGATACCTTGAGTCTCCCAACGACTGAGTATCCGGCTGACCGTATAGAGGGTGGTTCCGGTGGTCTCCGCCAGGTCCTGCCGCGACAGGGAGAAGTCGATCAGGATCCCCTCCGGTGTCTCTTTGCCGAGGTGTCGGGTCAGACGCAGCAGCGCCCTGGCCAGCCTTCGTTCCACGCGCTCGGTTGACAACTCGATGTAGCGATCCTGCAACTCCCGGAACTGCTGGGACAGCAAGCCGAGGATATTCAGCGCAATTTGCGGGAAACGGATCATGATGCGCCGCATCGCGTCGCCATTCCAACGAACCGCAGATGAATCGGTCACCGCCTCAGCCGAAGCCGGGTAATTTCGTACATCCAACGTGGCAATCGCACCAAACGGCTCTCCGGGCCGGATGAAACGTAAGATCACCTGATATCCTTCCGGGGTCAGCCGGGTCAGCTTGATGCGTCCCGAAACCAGTATCAGGAAGGCTGACGATGTCTCCCCCTGCATGAAGAAGTAATCGCCTTCAGTGACGCTCTGGGTGCTGGCACAGCGCAGAGCTTCCTCGACCTCGGTCTCTGTGAGGCTTCCGAAGATGGGAGAATTCTTCAGCACATGCAGCGCTGTTGTCGGCATAATCATGTCCGTTCCTTTGTGAGTCGGAATATGTCCTCTCGAAAGTCAAGTATACCCCAGATCCACGTGATTTTCGAATTCGGCAAACCATATAGGGGGTGTCCCGGAATTCTGGCGGAAACTGCAGCGCCTTTGACGCGACAAATTCGTTGGAGAGCGCCCGCTGTACCAGACTGGACCAATTTCCGTGCATGCCGTGTGGGTGCCCGGCAGCTTGTTCACGTGGGCCACCGCGCAAGTGGAACGCGTCCAAGAGGAAGACAGCCGCGTGAACCGTGCAGGGCACGCTGAAAATGTGACCGGTCCACTGTTCGCTGGCCTCCCCAGCATCCAGGACGCACCCAACCCTGAATCGTTTGTTCCCGAACGTGGGCAGATCCACGCCGATAGCCACGAGGTACTGTTTGCGCCAGAGCAAAGACAGGACCCCAAATCCGTGTTACCATCTATGTACACAGGCAATATGCAGAATATTTGGATATTTCACAGTTAAGGAGAGGCCGATGAACAAACGATCGCGATGGGAACCAGGCACATATTTCCTGTTGGTTCCGGCCATCGTCTGGGCGCTGCTGAGTTCTCCGGTCGTTGCAGCAGCGCGTGACTCCAGGGCCGCCCCGCAGGCTGAATCCGTCCAGGTCCGGCAGCGATTTCAGGCACCCACCGTCTTTTTCACATTGCGGACGGGTGCCACAGAGGGGCGGTTGGTGTATGTCGGAGAAGGGGGAGCCATCGACGGTGTCATCAATCCCGACCTGCGTGTCGAGGTTGGCGATGTCGTTCAGGTGACCCTCGTCAACGGTGATGGGGCCGAGCACGACATCGTATTCCCCGATCAAGACGCACACTCTGAACACATTCTGACCAAGGAGACGAGTACCAGCCTGGTATTCCACGCCGGTACGGCGGGAGAGTGGGTTTACTTCTGTTCGTTGCCCGGCCACCGGCTGGCTGGCATGGAAGGCCGTCTGTTGGTTGGACAGGAGCAGGAACCGGTCTCCGACCCCGCGATGCGGATCAGCCGGGACCCCTCCGACTTACCACCACCGCTCGGTGACCGTCCGGCAGAGGTGGTGAGAATCAAGCTCCGCGCGGTAGAGCTGGAAGGCAGGTTGGCGGATGGGGCGACATATACCTATTGGACCTTCGATGGCAAAGTGCCCGGCCCATTCATCCGCGTGAAACAGGGCGATTGGGTGA
>CAZPTF010000543.1:0-2475 GCA_964589015.1 uncultured Anaerolineae bacterium | reverse complement strand
GAACGATCAGGGCTTGATGACCGCCTTGATCACTTTCAGCGCTGCCACATCCGCAAGCGCCTGGTTGACTTGATCCAGGCTGTAACTCCGACTGACCAGGTTTTCCCAATGGAAACGGTCGCCATGTTTCGCCATCACCTTGACACTGCGGTAGAAATGGCTGAAGTCGATTCCCCAGGTTCCTCTGATCTCCAGGTGTTTGCGATTGATGTCCCAGTGCGGGTTGATCGTCACGTCCCCGGCATCTGAATACTGCCCGACGACGATGAAACGGCCATTGTCACGTGTCATCCGCATCCCTTCGGTGACCGCGTGCGGATTTCCCGACGCTTCGATGGTGACATCAGCGCCACGCCCACTGGTGAGCTCCCTGACCAGTTCTATCCGCTCTTCCGGGCCGTGTTCTTCGATATTGATCACCGCATCGACACCCATTTCCAGCGCCATATCCAGACGCAATTGCGGCGCACCCACCACGATCAACTGACATGCACCGGAGAGCTGTGCCAGAATGGCGGCACTGAGCCCAACGGGCCCGCTGCCCTGAACCACTACGGAATCTCCCAGTTGGATACCGGCCTGTTGCACGGCGTGAAGAGCCGTCGGCAGACCACACCCCCCACCGATGAACCGTTCGGGCGGGATATTCGCCGGCAGCTTGACCACCTTCACACCCGGTTTCAGGTAGATCTCCTCGCTCCAGCCTCCCAGAAGCCCCTCGTCCGCTGAGTAGGTAATGCCGTACACCTTGCGGTTGGGACAGCGCGTGGTTGCTTTGGCAACCAGGCAAAACCAGCAGTTGTTGCAGGTTTCGTGGACATCCATGAACGTGACGACATCTCCCGACTCGAGTCGATTTCCGTCCACATCGTAGCTCTCCCCGGCTATCCGCTTGATCCGGCCGACGTTGATGTGCCCCGGAATGATGGGATAAGGCACACCAGCGAGCTGCCCTTTGTGCAGGTGGACATCCGTGCCGCACACTTCGCTGAACAGTGTCTCGAGCAGAATGGCGCCAGGCTCTAGTTCCGGTTCAGGAAATTCGCGAATTTCCAGTGGCAGATTGGGTTCTGTCATGACCGCTGCTTTGACCATGTTGTAATATCTCCCTCTTGATGGTATGGACCCGTGTGATGTAACTACGGTATTGTAGCCGAAGGTACGGTCTGCGGCAAGGGACCGCATCGTTGCTTGACCCGAGAACACGATTCACCTATACTCACCCCTATCCAGCCGGGTTCACGTTGCGCATCGTCCCACAGGAGGTCCAAGACGAACCGCATGGTCACGATTTCTGTAGCGCAAATCGATGTGGCATGGGGACGGCCCGATGCCAATCTGGTCAAGGCCGCAAAGCTGACGGCAGAAGCCAAACGCCGCGGCTCGGATATCATCGTATTCCCGGAGTTGTGGACGACCGGTTACGACTTGCCGCATGCTGCCAACCACGCTGCGGAACCAGGCCAGGGTATGTTTTCGCACCTTGCCGATCTGGCACGCGAGCAGTCCATCTACATCACCGGCTCCATTTTGAAACGCGTGGACGATGCCATCTACAACTGTGCCCCGTTGTTTTCACCCGCGGGCAATATGCTCGACGATTACGACAAAGTTCATCTTTTCGGACTGATGGACGAAGACCGCTATCTCACCGCCGGAGACCGCACACCTGTTTTCGACTTGTCGTGGGGCAAGTGTGCACTGGCGATCTGTTACGATCTGCGCTTCCCCGAATTGTTTCGCAAGTACGCGCTGTTGGACGTGGAAATGATCGTCCTTTGCGCAGAGTGGCCGCATCCCCGGCTGGAGCACTGGCGAACGTTGCTGCGCGCACGGGCCATCGAGAACCAATGCTTCTTCGTCGCGTGTAACCGCGTGGGGACAGGCGGGAACGCGCACTTTTTCGGGCATTCCACCGTCGTGAACCCCTGGGGCGAACACGTGGTGGAAGCGGGTGAGACAGAAATGTTACTGACCATTTCGCTGGACCTGAACATGGTGCAGGCCGTCAGGCGCACCCTCCCTGTCCTGCAGGATCGCCGCCCCGCCGTTTACTGGAAAGGATGATATGGTAGATCACGAAGATGTCTTTCAAGTGGAGACCCTGGCACCCGGCGTTCACCTCATCACCGAGGCAGGCCACACCCACAGTTATCTGGTGGAAGGTAGAGACCGGGCCTTGCTCATCGATAGCGGATTGGGTATGGGGAACATCAAGGCGGTGGCCGAAGGGATCACCGCCAGGCCCGTTATCGTGGTCAACACGCACGCGCATTGGGAGCATATCGGCGGCAATCACCTGTTCGACACCATTGCAATTCACTCCGCTGAAGCCCACTTGCTGGAGGCCGGCATATCGGCGGCGGAGATGCACGCCCATTTCGGGGATAGTCCACTGGAACTGCAGTATCTTCCGCCCGAACTCCGCGAGGACACGTTCCGGATTGCTCCGTCGCACCCATCCTATCTGCTCAG
>CAZPTF010000542.1:0-2484 GCA_964589015.1 uncultured Anaerolineae bacterium | reverse complement strand
CCGCGCCAGCTTACCTATCGCGGGAGCCGTCTGGTCCATTCGCGCGGCATCATGATTCTATCGCTCGTCGCTGCCGCGCTGATCATCGTCTTCAATGCCAGTGTGACTAGCTTGATCCCACTTTACGCGATCGGTGTTTTTCTCTCGTTCACGCTGGCACAGGCCGGTATGGCACATCGCTGGTTCAAGATCGGCCACATGAAACCCGGTGAAGAAGTGCGCGAAATGGGCTCGACATTGCGCTATCAGCCGGGATGGAAATTGCGTATGTTCATCAACGGCTTGGGGGCATTCTGCACCGCACTGGTAACGCTGGTTTTCGCTGTGACCAAGTTCACACACGGGGCATGGGTTGTCCTGATTTTGACACCCGCTATGGTTTTCATGTTCATGATAATCAGCAACCACTACCGTCATCTGGCTACCAAGCTCTCATTAGAGGACTACGATGAGTCTCCTCACGTCTCTCGCCACCGCGTCATCCTGCCAATCGGTGGTGTTCACAAGGGCACGCTAGCGGCACTGACCTATGCCTTGTCACTGTCCAACGACGTGACCGCGGTCTATGTGTCCACCGATGCGGAAGAAACGGAACGATTGAGACACAAATGGGAAGAATGGGGGCGAGGCGTCCGGCTCGTCATCCTCGAATCCCCGTATCGGCGCATGCTCGAACTGCTGCTGCAGTACATCGATGAACTAGAGGCGCAACGCCAACCCAACGAGATCATCACGATCGTGGTACCGCAGTTCGTGCCCCGCCACCGCTGGGCCAGCCTGCTACACACACAGACAGCCGTCATCTTGCGGCTGGCGCTGATGTTCAGGCCCGGTATCGTAATCACTGACGTACCCTACCACGTCGACTGAGCGCACATCCGGCCTATCGGTAACGTGCAAATGTAGCGGTCGTAGCGTGGAGTTATGCCCGCCGAAACAAGGCGGGCACCTGGAGGAAAAGGTTCTATGAATTACATTGTGGTAGGATGTGGACACATTGGGGCCGAACTGGCCTACAATCTGTTCAAGAAAGGTCACAAGGTTTCGGTAATCGATCGCTCCCCTGCGGCCTTCAACAATCTGCCCCTGGATTTCAGAGGGCGAACGGTTGAAGGAGAAGGGTTAGAGCGCGAAGTCCTGTATCGTGCAGGGATCGAGCAAGCGGACGGACTGGTCGCTGTCACAAGTTCCGATGCAGTCAATGCGGTAGTCGCCCATGTCGCAAAGGTCGTGTATGGGATCGAGAACATCGCAGTCCGCAACTACGAGCCTCGCCAACGCCCGATATTGGAAGCTTTCGGTCTGCAATTGGTCAATGCTTCCAGTTGGGGAGCGCAACGGCTGGAAGAGCTGCTGTACAATGCCGATATGCACACCGTTTTCTCGGCAGGTAACGGCGAAGTCGAAATATATGAATTCACCGTGCCGGCCAGCTGCGCTGAATGCCCTCTCAACGACTTCATACCGGACCAGAACTGCATTCCCGTCTCGATCACCAGATCTGGACGCGCCATCCTGCCCGATCGAGACACACGCGTCAGGGCCGGAGACGTCGTGAATGTCAGCGCCACAATGGAGGGTATTCGCGAGCTCTGTAAAAAGTTGAATGAGAAGCAGGAGGGGACGGTATGTTTGTTCTAATTGCCGGGGGAGGCCGTACTGCTGCACAATTGGCGACCTTACTTCTCGCGCAGGGCAACAAAGTCCACGTCGTCGAAGACGAAAAGGACGTACTGACGCATCTCCATTACGAGCTACCGACAGAAGCCATTTTCGTCGGTGATCCGATGGACCCACGCGTGCTCGAGCAAGCCGGCATCGAACGGGCTAACGCCCTGGCGGCCTGCATGCACGCCGACGCCGAAAACCTGGTGTTGTGTTATCTCGCACGCACGCGCTACAATGTGCCGCGGACCATCGCGCGCATCAACAATCCGCGTAACACCTGGCTGCACGATGAGAAATTCCATGTCGATGTGGCACTGAACCACGCCGAAGTCCTCGCCAGTCTCATCGAAGAGGAAGTCTCGATTGGTGACATGATGACGCTGGCAAAACTGTGGCGTGGCAGGTATTCGTTGGTGGCGGAGAAAATTCCGGTGGGCGCTGTGGCGGTGGGGCAGGCGATCAAGGACCTGGCGCTGCCTACGGAGTGCGTTATTGCCGCCATCATCCGTGACGGGGAAATGGTCCTTCCCGCAGGCGCCACTGTCTTTCAGGCTGGAGATGAAGTGCTCTCCATTACCAATCGATCCGGACAGGACCAACTGGCTCGTCTGTTCGCTGCGCCCGATTCTGGCAAAGGCACAGAGCGGTCGTGAGGACGACCACCAATTAGAATCAGAACTTCGAATCCTTAGCGCGGAGCTTAGGTCCCACAGCGCGGTCACCCATTGGGCTGCACCCGAAGATCCGGGGTGCAGCCCAAATTGTGGGAAGGCCGGCAAGTAGTGGGCAGGTCGTGTTTTCAGCGTGACCAGCCAG
>CAZPTF010000541.1:0-2484 GCA_964589015.1 uncultured Anaerolineae bacterium | reverse complement strand
CCAGCATCCGCCCCAGTAGCTCAGCGGATAGAGCAACTGCCTTCTAAGCAGTGGGCCGGGGGTTCGAGTCCCTCCTGGGGTGCCTGTCTACCCTTCCCTGATCCCGTGAACAGCCAGATAATCCAGAGCTTGTGACACTATTCGTGCGCGGGCTGCGCAGGCGGCGTCGCGCACGTCTTTGATTTACGCGAGGGATGGCACGACCGTGACTGGGAGGTGTTTTGCGCTCCTCTGCTGCCCAGTGGCGTTTCCAGCGGTTTTGAACCCTGCTTTTGATACCAGGGTTCCGTTCAAGCTGAGCAGTGCTCTCACTACTCTTCTCCAAACGATACCGCTTCGAGCCTGAATTCACGGCTGTACGGTCTTTGACGGTTCGTCATTTTTCTCCTCGCACGCACCCGTATTGTGTTCCATCCGTCCTGTCCAGGTATCCACGTCTCGGGGAAGGGCAACTCCAATCCTGGCATGCCAGTTTCTGCGGTGACCGCCGCATCCGACTGCAGGTCATGGCCTGCGCACAGCAGCGGTTTTGCCCTTGGCTTACCAGGTATTATGCCTCTTTGAGGTCGTCATCAGAAGCGATTTCAGCGCATTGGAAAAATGCCTCGGATTGGACGATTAAACATTTTGCGCGCAAAAATCAATGTTTTGAGGCGAATTGTAATAATCACAACAAAAACTGATAAGGTTTCCCTACAGAAGATATTTAGATTTCCTTACAGACAAAGTACGGTTTTTCTGCTATAATTAAGGTGTGGTAAGCTTAAATGGAAGTGGGAGGGATGGAGAAAGTTCGTGCGCTGATTGTCGACGATTTCGGAATCGTGCGTGAGGGCTTGTCGGTTCTGTTGGGAAATCTGGCCGATGATATCGAAGTAGTGGGTACGGCCACCAACGGGAGAGACGGGCTGGATCAAGTGCTCGAACTATGCCCGGATATTCTGATCACGGACATCGCGATGTCGGAGATGAGTGGGATCGCTCTCATCGCCGCAGTGACGGGGCGGTTGCCATCGTGTAATGCCATTGTCCTGTCGATGTACGCGTCCGAAGAACACATCTATCAGGCCTTCAAGGCCGGTGCTCGCGGCTATCTGCTCCAGGATTCTGTGGGGAGTGAACTGATCGAAGCCATCCATGTCGTGCTTTCGGGCCACTACTTCATCAGCCGCAAGTTGACAGATATCGTGATCAAGGCTCTGCTTGCCTCATCGCGGGAGGTGGGCCTGCCCGGTTGGGAAGCCCTGAACGACCGGGAGCAACAGGTTTTTCACCTGCTCGTTTCCGGAAAGTCTAACAAAGAGATTGCCAAACGCCTTGCCGTCTCCAGTAGTACGGTTGCCGTGTACCGCAGCCGCATGATGCGCAAGCTGAATGTGGAGAGTTTGCCCTCGCTGGTGAAGCTGGCGATCAGGCACGGGTTGACATCCCCCGACGTGTAATTCCTTGCGGGCTGATCCGGTGTTGGCAACTTCCGCGGGTGAAGCCTCCAGTTAGCGAGGCTGCTGATTGGGCTGGTGAGCAGAGCCACCCCGCGGAGATGGGGGGGCGCGCGAAACCCACTGGACGTGACGACCGACTGGGCGGATGGAGTCATCTGGTGCGACTGGAGAAACCGTTTCGCGAGTTGGGGGGGGCGCGGTCTGAGCGAGGACCGCGGGAACAATGCGCGAGTTGTCGTTTAGAAATTGGTGTGTGAGGCCGGGAAGCCTCGTGGGGGCTAAGCGTTCAGTATCTGCGAACACTTTCCAGGTCCAGTCCGTGAGCGGAATTCGCGGACTCAGTAGTCACCGGTACCCCCGGGAACGCCCGTGAGCGGGTTGCTGCCTGTCGGATGAATGGGACGTGCTGTTTGGTCAAGCGCGGTTCGGCTGATTCCGAGGAGGAAATGGTGCGAAGAGACATCGTCAAGGGATTGGGCACGGCCCACTATGTTTTGTTGGATCAGCCGTTGAGGACGCTTACCTGGGAGCAAGTGAAAAGGATCGATGACGCGCTCGCGGAGATCGGACCGTATGGTGAGGTGTGGTTGATCAAGGATGGAGACACGCGACTGTTACTGAGAAAGTCGGATGTGGAGTACGCGGCTGGTGCACGGTAGAGGCTGAACAGGGGAGGAACATTCCGCTTTGCTCGGGTAGCAGGTGCCGGTTTGAGGTGTGGCAAGCAGAACCGTACCCGGCCTGAGCGTTACGTCGTAGGGCAACCTATGTAAACTGGATAGCACTTCGTCTGAGGTGAATTCCACCCGGGAGCTGTTTTCTTTTGCCAAAAGGTAGAAGAAAGTTGCTCCCTTGTGTTTTTGTAGAGAGCGACCGTTCGGGGACCGCAGGAAGAATAGGGGGAGGGGCTGGTGAACAAGGTGGCGGATACGGAGGTCAAGCAGGTGCATCAGGGCATCGGAGTCATGGAATGGTTCGAAAAGGACCGGCTGCGGGTATTGAATCCCCATCAGGTCAAGCAGATTGACAATGCGGTTGGGGC
>CAZPTF010000540.1:0-2495 GCA_964589015.1 uncultured Anaerolineae bacterium | reverse complement strand
CGACACGGCGGGATTGCAACAATCCTTCCGCAGAGTCGTAGCGTGGTAGATT
This sequence comes from uncultured Anaerolineae bacterium, assembly GCA_964589015.1. GTDB lineage: Bacteria > Chloroflexota > Anaerolineae > DAOTYC01 > DAOTYC01 > CAZPTF01. Next base: position 2,443 of record CAZPTF010000540.1, on the reverse strand, counting down.
GGCACAGTCTGGACCAACCCAATGAAGGACCCACCGCGGGGCTTCAGCCCGCGCTAAGGATACGAAGTCCTGCAGATTGGCCCAGTCTGCTTCAGCGGGTGCGCTCTCCGGCGAATTGGTCACGGCAAAGGCGCTGCAATTGTACCAAGAGTTCTGCGGGAACGTCTGTGCGTGGCGTACTTGACAAGCAGGGGTGAACCATGCTATGATTAGAACAAACGTTCTAATCATGCCATCCGGAGGGGAGGAGCCAGTCACCGTGAACCGACGCCGCTTTCTCGGAAAACTTCGTCAACTGCAAGGCGATCTGCCGCTCGAGGTGTTCGCGCGCAAGCTGGGGATCGATCCGTCATACCTGTCGCGTCTGTACCGTGGGGAGCGTTCGCCCGGGCTGCGGGTCATTCAAGGGGCGCTGCGGGCGTTCCCCCGCGTCGGATTGCGCGAATGGGGACTGCGCGGTCCCGACGATGTTCAAGAGCACCAGGAGTGCCCGGAGGGCCGTTAACCGCTTTGCGCCGTGGCTGTAAGACCCGACCGTCAGGCCGTCAACGTGCATCCAATACCTGGCGCACCTTATGCGCCAGCGTACGGCGTGAATAGGGTTTCTCCAGGAAATGCAGCTTGCCGTCCAGGGCAATTTCGCGGATGGTGGTATCGTCTGCATAGCCCGAGATGAACAACACCCGGCAATCGGGCAGAACCTTTGTGATACGTGCGGCGAGGTCGCCTCCACCCATTTGCGGCATGACCAGGTCGGTCAGCAGCAGATCGATCGCCGCGCCGTACTCGCTGGCCAGGCGGAGCGCCTCATCGCCGTTGGTGGCTGCCAGGACATGGTAGCCGAGCGACTCGAGCATGCGTACGGTGGTCGTGCGCACCGCTGGCTCGTCCTCGGCGAGTAGGATGGTCTCGCTGCCGGTCGGTACGCGAAGTCCGCTTTCGATAGCGCGCAGTTCTTCGGTCTCGCCGGCGGCCAGCCGGGGCAAGTAGATCTCGAAGGTCGTGCCGGCAGCGGGTTCGCTGCGGACGACGATTTCCCCGCCATGCTGTTTGACGATGCCGTACACCGTGGACAGGCCCAGTCCGGTGCCTGTGTCCTTGGTCGTATAAAACGGTTCGAAAATGCGCTGCATGATCTCAGGGCTCATCCCGGTGCCGGTGTCGCGCACTGCGAGCAGCACGTACGGGCCGTCGGGCATGCCGGGTGGGGCGGATACATCACGCGTCGCGAAAAACAGCTTGCCACCGTGAGGCATCGCGTCGCACGCGTTCACTGCCAGATTGATGATGACCTGCTCGAGCTGCGTCAGGTCCGCTTTGACTGGCCCGGCATCGCCGGGCAGAATGACCAGCTCGACGTCGGTGCCGATCAAGCGGCGCAGCATCTTCGCCATTTCGAGCAGCAGATTGTCGAGACGCAGGAGTGTTGGGTTCATTACCTGGCGGCGCGAGAAAGCGAGCAGTTGTTTCGTCAGCCGGCTGGCCCGCTCCGCGGCGCGGATGACCTGGCGTATGTCTTCGCTGGCCGGGTCGTCGGGCGCGAGCGCCTGCCTGACGAACTCACTGTAACCGGCGATCGTGGTCAACAGGTTGTTGAAATCGTGTGCGACGCCGCCGGAAAGCTGCCCGAGAATTTCCATTTTCTGTGCCTGGCGTAGTTGTGCTTCCAACTGCCGGCGCTGGCTGATGTCACGCGCGACGACCAGCATCTGCGCTGGTCTTCCCGCTGCCGGCAGCGGCTGTGAGGCCACTTCCAGCGGGACGAGGTCACCCGCTTTATTGACAAAACTCATCTCGTAGACATAACGCGACGTGTCGCCAGCAGCTCGCTGGTCTGCACGCGCGTTCATCCGCGCGCATTCATCGGGCGGAAGCAGCTCTTGGAGGGTCAGGTGCGCCAGGTCTGTCTCGCTGTACCCGCTGAACTCGATCCCGGCGTGGTTGATGTAGCTGATGCGCCCCTGAAAGTCATGGACGAGGATGATGTCACCGGCAGTTTCGGCCAGCAGCCGGTAGCGCGACTCGCTGTCGCGCAGCGCCTGCTCCGCTACATGCCGCGCGGTGACGTCCCGCGAGACGCCAACGACCCCGCTCCAGTTGCCGGCGTCGTCGAACACGAACTGCGCGACGATCTCGACCCAGAGCAGGGTGCCATCGCGATGTTGGTACCTGATCTCCAGCGTGACCGGCTTGTCTTTGTCCAGCGGGGAGAGGCGCGGCAAGCGCTGGTTGACGATGTCCATCACCGCTGCCAGCGACTCGGGGAGCAGGGTAGCGGTGACGGGTCTGTTCAGGAATTCGGCGGGGTCGATCCCGAGCAGATGACGGAGGGAAGGGCTTACGTACGTGAAACACAGGTTGGTATCGAGCGTCCAGATCACGTCGCGACTGTTGTCGGCCAGCAGACGGTATTTCCGCTCGCTATCGCGTAGTTCTGCTGCAG
>CAZPTF010000539.1:1434-2497 GCA_964589015.1 uncultured Anaerolineae bacterium | reverse complement strand
GGTCTGCACCGCGGTAGATTGGCACAGTCTGTGCTCCAGTGGATGTGCTCTCCAGCGGACTGGGCGCGCTGAGAGGACGGTCAGTTGCCGCCCGATGCCTGGACGCACCCGACGAACGCCGGTGTCTTGCATTTGGATTGTCGCTATGGTATGCTATGAAAAGAGCAGCGCACAGATGGAGGTCGCCGCAGCGTGCTTGGCGCTTTTGTTTTGTCTCAACCGCCGTGCCATTGCTCGAATTGATGTGTAAGACTGACGGGGATCTCCGTTCGGCGGATTGGTCGTCGCGACGGGTGGCAGCAGTACGCGTGTGTCGGGCGGCAGATGATTGCAGTCGCATCACCAGGGACGGACCGGGTGTCTTCGCCGCTACCTGCTGCTATCGATTGGGGCAGTTGGATCTTTGTGGTAGCTGGTGCGTTCTGTTGAATGTGTCGCAATTGTGCCAGAGCGCTACATCGTGTGGATGTGTCGGGAGTTGGCGTCGTTTCTCCTGTTGGAGACGATACCACTGAAAACACGGTGGACAGCGCGAGGGAGTAACGGACATGAGCAATAGTAAGAGATTTCGACTGGTGTTCTATCTGGTCCTGACGATAGTGTCGCTGTTGTTGCCATTTGTTGCTGCGGAGGCGCAGGAAGAAAGCCTTTCAATCGCTTACGTACTGGATGCGGACGGGCCGGTAACGCCGTCCATGCAAAGCTATATCGATCGCGGGATCGCGCAAGCCGAACTGGACGGCGTGGAAGTGTTGGTGATCCGTCTCGATACGCCAGGCGGATCGGTTGACCTGACGAAGGAGATCGTCCAGCGCATGGTGTCGGCACGCGTCCCCATTGTCGTGTACGTCGCTCCGCGTGGGGCGCATGCGGCTTCGGCAGGGACCTTCATCACCTTGGCGGCTCATGTCGCTGCGATGGCTCCCGGTACCAGCATCGGCGCCGCTTCGCCGGTCGGAATGGGCGGTGAGACGCTGACTGATACGTTGAAAAGCAAGGTGACGAACATTCTGGTGGCTGATATCGAAGGGCTGACTCGCCGGCGGGGTGAACGGGCATTGGA
>CAZPTF010000539.1:0-1334 GCA_964589015.1 uncultured Anaerolineae bacterium | reverse complement strand
GTTTTTCGCGTTTGTCGTCACCAAAGCGCTGCGCATCCAGATGCGCCCTGTCGTCACCGGTGGCGAGGCGCTGATTGGGGCGATAGCCGAAGCGCGAACGGATCTGGACCCCAGGGGAAGCGTCTTCATCGCTGGCGAGTACTGGGATGCTGTGGTTCAGGAGGGTACGGTGCAAAACGGGGAGAAGGTGCGGATCGTCGCCAGGGACAAGCTGCATCTCACCGTCCAAAGAATCGACTCGACGGATCAATCGAACTAATCTCGATGGGTTTGGGCTTGTTTACAGACAGAGTGCTCACCACACAACCAAGGTTTGTGGTGAGCACTCTCGTGTCTCGGGTGGCGAGGTCTTCCACAGGAGGTCAGGCGACAAGCACCCCGTTGTGCATGGACAAAATTGCGCGGTCGTATTACAATATTGCGAGACTGCAAATTATTCAGGGGGTTGTGGTATGCGACACAATGAAGTTGAACAACGAGTCTTGCGCAACGGTCCTTTATCTGGGGAGTTGACGCATTGTACCGCCGGGCCGAATTGCGCCGGCCATTCGAGAGAATCGAGGAAGTGGCCCCATGTCTGATTTTCTGAACCGTAATGACGTGCGTTTTTTCAGTGGCAGGTCCAATCCTGACTTGGCGGCAGGCATTTGCGCACAATTGTCCGTTCCTTTAGATCAGACTTACTTTTCCAGGTTCAGTAATGACAATCTGCACGTACAACTTGGGACCAGTGTCCGTGGCCGCGACGTGTACATTGTGCAGTCATTGACCCCCCCGGTAAGCGATCACCTCTTGGAGTTGTTGATGATGTTGGATATTGCCAGAGGCGCGGCGGCACGTGAGGTCCACGCGGTAATTCCCTATTTTTCATACGCCCGTTCGGACAAGAAGGACGCGCCCCGTGTTTCGATCACGGCACGGTTGATCGCGGACCTCTTGCAGACATCTGGTGCGACGCAAGTGATGACCATGACTCTGCACTCGCCCCAGGTCCACGGTTTTTTCAGTTTGCCTACTGACCCGCTTACGGCACGCGGCTTGTTCGTCGATTACATCCGCGAGAAGCAATTGGACCGCTGTAGTACGGTGGTGGTGGCCCCGGATGCGGGAATCGCCAAAGCGGCAGCGAAGTTTGCCGAACGGGTGGGGTTGCCGCTGGCTGTCGGGAACAAGATACGTCTGTCCGACACGTCGGTGTCGGTGAATGACCTGGTCGGCCGCCAAGTCGAAGGGTTCCAGCACGCGATTGTTTATGATGATGAGATCGCGACAGGTGGTTCGGTTGATGAGGTGTGTCAGATCATGGTCAAACACGGGATCACGGAAATCACCGT
>CAZPTF010000538.1:0-2502 GCA_964589015.1 uncultured Anaerolineae bacterium | reverse complement strand
GACATGATATCGAATTGATCCGTCCCCACTCCCTTGCAAAACGCACACGGAACCTCCTCGAACTGCATAGCTTGTGCCATGATTTAACCCTCCAGTTTGGCTTCCAAACGGTCCAGGCGTTCGCGCAGTATCCGGTTCTCTTCGACGAGAGCATGGGCCTGCGTGGACAGAGCAGGATCGGCCTGCCACCAGTTGATCCCCATCTCCATCGCCTTGTCGACCGACGCCACCAACAACCGGACCTTGATAGTTAACAATTCCACATCCACGAGCGAAATGCTGATATCGCCAGCAATCACAATCCCTTTGTCCAGGATCCGCTCGAGAATATCAGCCAGATTTGTGCTCTGTAGAGAAGTCTGCAAGCGTTGATCAGGCATTATACCTTCCTTTCTGCGGGATCTTCGGGAACAAGCCGCCCCAAGACGCCCCTGCGCACGGTGCCACGCTTCACATCCGTCCGACATCCACGATCAGCGTGGCGACCTTCCGCCGTAGCTCCGAGAACCCGTGACACAGACGGCAATTCGCGTCATTCTCGTCGTAGTGCGCACACGCGAGCAACACATCCACGGTTTCGATGAACGCCTGAGCCGGCCTGCGCTTTTCCGCCACCGTCGGCGCACGGTTCATTTCCGCGTTCAAACGTACGGCTTCGCGTTCCTGTTTCGGAAACAGACCTATCGGACAGTGAATTTGAGATGCTTTGCCCTCGTCATTCATAGAGTCCGCTCGTCTCCTCCCGGTAGTAACGCCTGGCACGTACGTAGCTCAGCAGGTTCCCCTCAGGATCTATCTCGCAGCGGTAGGTCGCGAGCACATCCTGGCCATCGGGAATCCGTTTCAGTTCGATCATTTCGACATCGACCCGCCAACCCGCATCATTTCTGCTTACCGCTGAAACGGTGTCGGGTGTGAGGTCGGTCAAGTCTGCCACCTGATTCTTCGCCAATTCGGCAACACCCTTGGCAGTCAATACTTTCATCGGTTACGTTCCCTCCTCATTCCGTTTCCGGATCAACTTGAGCATGTCCAACAATTGCTCTTCCAGCGCATAATAGGCTTCTTCGCTGATCTCTCCGAGATCGTAGCGTAACTCCAGTTCCATCAATTGGGCCTGAATCGTATCGGCGTTGTACATCTCCTTTTCGGCGTGTTCTGCCAGTTTCTCGGCGAGGAAGATGGTCCCCTTGATCGGTCCGGTCACCGGTAACGCGATCAGTTTAACCAACAGTCCCAGCATCGCTCACTCTTCCTCGTTCAGATGGATGACGATATTGACGAAATTGTAGGGCGGAACGGGCCCAACGTATTTGAAGATCAAGCGGTCATTGCTGGCCTCGTCCAGCTGGTGAATCAGCGCATCGAACTCCGGCTGTCGTTCTGCCGCCAGCAGAAAGGCGAGATTGCAGACCATCCGGTCGCTGACCACCTTGTTGGCTTTGTACTCAGAGACCAGCGGTGACAACTGTGCGAGTATCTTCTCGGTGTCTTCGTCACGTTTTTTCCACATGTCCTGTTCGATCATCTCCCCGAGACGGATACGGTCGTAATAGCTTTCTTCCGGCCGGCGATTGGCGAGTTTGTCGCGCAGGTCACGGATCGCGGCATTCCCGGCGACGATCTCCTGGAAGATTCTGTCCTCGTACCAGAACACCTTCAGGCCCAATTCCACGAGCCCAGTCATGTTCCCGAGTAAGCCGAGGAACTCACCATACCGCCGGCGCAAGATGCGTTCGCGGACGGCTTCCTCGCTGGGAGCCAGTGTCCCGAAACGCACCGGTAATAGCGCGTATTCCCGCATCACTTCCTCCAGCACGACGGTATGGGCCATCATATTGCGCCGGCTGTTGTCGTATTCGATGTCCGGCGAGTCGCTCACCACGGCTGCCAGATCTTCGTAGTTCACCGTGTGGACGATGTCCCCGCGTTCGCCAATACCCAGGTTGCTGAACTGCCGCGCCTCCGGACAGCGGATGATACAATACATGTACTTATAGGTATCGTTGTCTTTTCCCGGCATATCAATCCCCTCTCTGCTCATCGCAGGGTCATTCATTCTTCCTGCAGGTCATTCCGTGCCCGGTGGAGAATCTCGCCCTGGCGCCGAACTGAGACCCCTCGCCTGCCGCTCAGGATGGCCGTGTTTCGCAAACCGCATGTCCTTTATGCGCCGTCTTCTGGCGCACGGCTGTCTTCACGCTGCGTTTCCTCCCATTCGACCGCTCTGTAATCCACCATGACGTCGCGCTCCGCCAGCGCAGCAGCAACAATCGCCATGATTCCCTCTGCCCAGCATGCCAATTCCCGTCCGGACAGCTCGGGGGACAACTCGCTGTAGCCACCCACCAGCTGCCAGAAGATGGTGGCGATCTCCGGTTCCAGCTGTGGCAGAATAGCGCGCTGCAGTGTCTGTTCCAGATCGCTATATTGTTTTTCCAGTCCGGCGCGCAGGAACGGTGCGACCTCGAACGCCAGGTTCAGGTGGCTTTTCATGTCGCC
>CAZPTF010000537.1:0-2505 GCA_964589015.1 uncultured Anaerolineae bacterium | reverse complement strand
GATGAATAACGCCAGGGCGATCAGTCCCACAGCCAGGTACAGATAATTCATTTCGTCCCCCCTGATAGCCTGTCGCACAACTCGAGCAGTGCCCACGTCGAGACCAAGAACACCAACGCCAACGCAACGTACAGCAGAACCATCGGCTGATCCTCCACGGCAGATCGGGGGCGGAAAAACGCACCGCCCAACGCATGCATATTGTAACAGAAACCGGCTCAACAATGTGTCAAGGAACCACAGGAATGGTTCAAGGTTCACTCAAAGATAATCGGGATGGCCGGCTGGGCTTCTTGAGGGCTTCTTGAGGGTTTTCCCGCGATTGTTGCGCTTCTATTGACCCGATTTCGAGTATACTGGTATTGCTTCTTGGATCCGGCGCTCCACGAAAAGAGCGCAGGTCCGAGAAGTTGCTGTGTGCCTGGCTTCCGGATGTCCGGACGGCACGAACAACACTGCTTCGAGGAAATGGTATGGCAAGCGTAAGGATTGATAAAGAAACAGGCACCACCATGGTACACATGGAGGCGGAATACACCCCGCGTCGTTCCTGGCGCACCTGGCTCATCGGACGGCCATTGCCGACGGCCGATGCACCCAACCAGACGATCGGTAAGCTCATCGGGCTGGCCGTCTTCGCTTCGGACAACCTCTCATCGACAGCGTATGCCACTCAGGAAATCCTGATCATCCTGGCCGCCGTAGGCACGTCCGCGTTCGGTTACGTTTTCCCCATCTCGCTGGCGATCGCGGCGCTATTGGTGATTGTTACGTTCTCCTACGAGCAGACCATTCACGCTTACCCCGGTGGCGGCGGCGCATATATCGTCGCCCGCGACAACCTGGGTGAATTGCCGGCACAGACGGCGGGTGCGGCACTGTTGACCGATTACGTGCTGACCGTGGCCGTCTCCATCGCCTCGGGCGTCGCCCAGATCACCTCGGCTTACCCGGCTCTGTTTCCTTACCGCGTATGGATCGCTGTCGGATTGGTGATGTTCATCATGATGATCAACCTGCGTGGGGTGAAGGAATCCGGGGCAGTGTTTGCAATCCCCACCTATTTTTTCGTCGTCATGTTGTTCTTGACCGTGGGTACCGGCCTGTTCCGTTACTTCAGCGGCTCGTTGGGGGTTCTCGTCGATCCTCCACCACTGGAGCAGCTCCATATCGCCCAGGGAGTTTCGGTGTTCCTGATCCTGCGCGCTTTTGCCAGCGGGACCGCAGCCATCACCGGGGTGGAAGCGATCTCCAACGGGATCACGGCATTCCGCGAACCACGCAGTCGCAATGCCGGCATTACCCTGATCTGGATGGCGGCCATCCTGGGTACGCTGTTTCTGAGCATCAGCTTTCTGGCGGGGCCGATTGGCGCGATCCCTTCCGAGGAAGAGACGGTCATTTCCCAACTCGCACGCACGGTGTTCGAGGGGCGGGGACTGCCCTACCTGGGCGTCATTTTGGCTACTACGCTCATCCTGATCATGGCCGCCAATACCTCGTTCGCCGATTTCCCACGGTTGAGCGCCCTGCACGCGGGCGACGGTTTTTTGCCCCGGCAGCTCACCTACCGCGGCAGCCGGCTGGTCTATTCGCGAGGCATCATCCTCCTGGCGCTGATCGCCTCGGGGCTGCTCATCGTCTTTCAGGCCAGTGTGACGGCGCTGATTCCGTTGTACGCCATCGGGGTCTTCCTCTCATTCACTATGTCGCAGTCCGGAATGGCCCGCCGGTGGTGGAAGATCGGGCACCTGGCCCCCGGACAGGAGGTACAGGAGCGTGGTTCCACGCTGCGCTGGGAACGCGGCTGGCGCATCAAACTGCTGATCAACGGCTTTGGCGCCACCTGTACGGGAATCGTGATGTGTATCTTCGCCATCACCAAATTCAGGGACGGGGCATGGATGATCGTGCTGCTGATTCCCGTATTGGTGCTCATCTTCTTCCGCATCCATCATCACTACAAGGACCTGGCCGCAGAACTGTCCCTCGACGACTACACCGGGCCGCCGAACGTGGCGCCACGCCACCGCGTCATCTTGCCCATCGGCGGAGTGCACCAGGGCACGCTAGTCGCGCTACGTTACGCGTGTGCGCTGTCCCACGATGTGACGGCCGTCCACGTGTCCATCGACCCTGTCGAGGCGGACAAGATTCAGAAGAAGTGGGAAATGTGGGGGCAGAACGTGCGCCTGGTGATCCTGGAATCGCCCTATCGTTTGCTCATCGAGCCGCTCTTGAGCTACATCGAGCTGCTCGCGGCACAACGCCAACCGAACGAACTGATCACCATCGTCGTGCCGCAGTTCGTGCCCAAGAGCTGGTGGCACAACGTGCTGCACACCCAGGCAGCGCTCATTCTGCGCCTGGCCCTGCTGACCAAACCCGGCATCACCGTGACCGATGTCCCCTACCACCTCAACGGACAGCCTGAACAGGATGGCGCGACTATTGGTAAGACCGTAGAGACTTAGCGGAAGTCGCCGCACTATTCCACTACGCCCG
>CAZPTF010000536.1:0-2530 GCA_964589015.1 uncultured Anaerolineae bacterium | reverse complement strand
GTATTACAACAACAGAGACCTGAGCGGGAGTCCGGTGCTGGTCCGCAACGACCCCTACCTCAGCTTCGATTGGGGGCTCGGATCGCCGGACCCAAGCATTCCCGTCGACAACTTCTCGGTACGCTGGACGCGCACGATGAACTTCTCTGCGGCGACGTACCGCTTCTATGCCCGCGTCGACGACGGGGTGCGGCTGTGGGTTGACAATTCGCTGCTGATCGACCAGTGGAACCAGGGCAGTGTCCGGACATTCACAGCCGACATAAATCTGACAGACGGGCCACATACCGTGCGGATGGACTACTTCGAAGCGACGCAGTACGCCGTCGCGATTCTGACCTGGGAACAGGTCCAATACTATCCGGACTGGAAGGCAGAGTACTACAACAACCCCGACCTGCAGGGCTCACCCATCCTGACACGTAGTGAAGGCTCGCTCAACTACAACTGGAACGGGGCGTCCCCCGCAACCGGCGTTCCGGGGCAGAACTTCTCGGCCCGCTGGACCCGGCAGCAGTACTTCGACGGTGGAGACTACACTTTCCGCGCTCAATCCGATGACGGCATCAGAGTCTGGATCAACAACGACCTGATCATCGATCACTGGCAGGATGGCGCCAGCCCGACGCTCGAAGCCAAACGGAACCTCGCGGCTGGCACCTATCAACTCCGCGTGGACTACTACCAGCGGTCGGGTGGTTCGTTCATCGGGTTCTCGTGGCAAAAGGATGGCAAGGCAGAAAACCCGCCAGTCGCTGTGATCCGCGGCCCGTCCGAGAGCGTGGTGAAACAGCCCGCAGCGTACGACGGACGCCGCTCGCAGAGTAGCAACCGCATCGTACGCTATGAGTGGGACTTCGGAGACGGCGGACGGGCGAGCGGCAACAGCGTCAGCCACACGTTCACGAAGACCGGAACTTACACGATCAAACTGACTGTGACCGACAGCCAGGGCTTACGGGATAGCACCAAGATTACGACCAGGATCAAAGACCAACCCAATCCGGATACGCCACCCGTGCCGGTAATCAACGGGCCGTTCTATGCCAAGGTAGGCGAACCTACCACGTTCGACGCCAAGCGATCGACTTCGGTCAACAAGATCGTGAGCCGGGACTGGTATTTCGGCGATGGCACGGACGCGAGTGGCAACGAAGTCACCCACATCTACAATGATGCCGGCACATTCCAGGTGTTCCTGACCCTCGTGGACACGAAGGGATTGCGTGGCAGCACCGACCAGTACATTCAAATCCGTAAGAACATCGACCCCGATGAGCCTCCCAAGCCGGTCATCACCTGCCCGGATCAGGAGCAGGTCGGCGAGCCGGTCACCTTCGACGCCAGTAAATCGACGGCAAAGAACAAGATCGTCAGCTTTGCCTGGGCATTTGGAGATGGTGCGACCGCCAACGCTTTGATGGTGGACCACATCTACGAATCGCCCGGCGTGTACAACGTCGAGTTGGAACTGACGGACGAGAAGGGCCTCACCGGCAAGACGAACAAACTGATCGAGATCTACCCAATTCCACAGCCGGAAGATCCACCCGTAGCACACATCACTGCGCCGGACGAGGCGACGGTTGGCGAGCTGGTGGCGTTCGACGGCAGCGGGTCATACTCCGATGTACCGATCACCGCATACGAATGGGATTTCGGGGACGGCAGTACGGGCAGCGGAAAGATCTCGGACCACACTCATAGCGCCATTGGTACCTACACAGTCCGGCTAAAAGTGACCAACGCGCGGGGCGACAGTGGCGACACGGCCAAGGACATCACCATCGATGAGATCACGCCGGGACCGCTGCCACCACAAGCCGTCATCACCGGTCCGAGTGAGGGGCAGGTCAGCCAATCGCTGACCTTCGACGCGAGCGCGTCCAGGGCTTCAGTACCGGTCACCGACCTCAAGTGGGACTTCGGCGATGGCAACACAGCCGAGGGTCTTACCGTCGCCCATTCCTACGATAGCGCTGGTACCTACACCGTCATCCTGACGCTGGTCGACGAGAGCGGACAGTCCGACAGCGCCGTCAAGCAAGTGCAGGTTGCGGACCAACCTTCACCCGACTCACCGCCGGTTCCGGTCATCTCGGCGCGCTCTGCGGCACTGATCGGCGAGGACGTGGTCTTCGATGGCAGCCATTCGTATGCGTCGGCGCCGCTCACGGCAGCCGACTGGGACTTCGGTGACGGAACCACCGCCAGTGGGCTGACCGCCAGCCACGACTACAGCGCAGCGGGCACCTACAACGTCACATTGACGCTCACCGACCAGAACGGCAGACAGGGTACCGCGCAGAGTCCCATCATCGTGACCGACAATGTGGTCACGCCGACACCGGAACCGACGCCGATTCAGCCGGGTGGCCCGCCGCAGGCCGTGATTGATGCACCGACGGAAGCGAAGGTCGGCGAGAGTGTCATTTTCGATGGCAGTCTCTCGCACGGCAGCAGCCCGCTCGTCAACTACCAGTGGGCCACCGGGGATGGCACGACCGGCGCGGGCATCGCAGTTCAATAC
>CAZPTF010000535.1:0-2532 GCA_964589015.1 uncultured Anaerolineae bacterium | reverse complement strand
CGCACAGAACGCCCGCGCGACCTCGCTCAACAGATTGTGTATGAGAAGATAGGCGAGGAGAGAAAACGATATGAGCACTATCGCAGAAGAAAGTATTTCATTGCCCAACGATAGAGCAGTGGTCAGTATCGACATATCCGCATTGACCTGAGTCTAAAGGCCTCCTCTCCACTCATCGAATGTTCAGCACAAAAAACAACGCAATGTCCTGATTGGTGAAGTATTGATCGTTGAAACCACAGAACCGGTAAGCGTTCTTCTGGTAGAAACTGATCGCCGGGTAGTTCTTGGTCTGGGTCTCCGCCATAATCTTCCTGAGTCCATTGTCCCGTGCCCAGATTCCAGCAGCCCTGAGCAAAGAAGTCCCTATTCCCTTACGCCGCAGGTCCTGATGGACGACGATGTGATTGATCCACCCTGTCAGATTCCATTTCTGCACGGTCATATCCAGGTACCCGACGACCGAGTCCACATCCACCGCAACCACGAAGCACTCCTCCAACCGCCAATCATCGAACAGACTGCTCAAATCACGCGGATAGCTGACGTTCATAGCTCGCGGTAGCCGTACTTTTCTGAATACTGTACTGACTTCCCAGTCGGTCTCGCTGCCATCCATTTGCCAGACATGATCGGTTACAAACGATGCATCGATGGCTACGCACTTATGCAGGTCCGCCAGTTCTGCCAAACGAATTTGCACGTCTTCTCGCGCAAGTCCTTTCATCGAGATGGACACACGATGGAAATGAGAGATCACGACGTGTGAGTCCCTCTTCCCTTGATTATATACATATTATATCACGAATGGCGCCTTTAGCCAACGCCAGGAGATCCGTCCAAGCATAGCGAGAGCCGGTCCATGAAGAGACCGGCTCTCGATTCACTCGCCCAGCAGCTCGCTTCCGGATCCGGACCGGCTGCCTTGGAACATGGGGGGATCCAACCACAGGCTCTATACCCAATTCAGGTCCTCACCCACCATGAGTGTCTCAACATGGTGGAGGGGTCTGTATCCCCGTATTACGAGATCATCTGTCGGAAACACCGCTTCATCGGGCTTGTCGGACAACGCGAGGGCCAGCACCCCGCGCCGCTTCACATACTGCAATAGTTGCACGACCTCATAGTTGAGCGTGATTCTGTCCTCCAGCACGGCCTTGATATCCATTCGCGGCGCTGTTCCACCCATCCGTCCGACAGTGGTCAGATACTCCTCGCGCCGGAAGCTTTTGAATGGAGTTGGGTCGCCAGCCTGCAAGTTTTCGAAGACCTCCCGCTGAATCACCGACAAGGCTGGAGTTGTACGGCGCGATAGCTCACGGTCCACCAGCGCGACGAAATCGGAGAAGGAGCAGATCTTCCGTGTGGCGAGATCGTCCTGCAAGGCCGGAAGCGAATACACGCCGGCGGCAATCATCAACGCGCAGTATACCAGATAGTCCTGGTTATCGCCTGTGAAGAAATGGTATTTCGGCTGATGCATCTCGCGGTAGACGCGTGAGAACTCGGCATGTGCGGTCGCGTCCCGTAGCACGTGCTGGGCGACGCGGATAGCCGCCTGTGAGCGCGCACCATCAATCGTGGTGTCGTTGCGCCCACGCGGTCCGAGCAGCGTCTTGTCCAGGTCGACTACGACAGCACTCGAAGTATCCAGGCGAAAACCGTCACGGCGAGCCATCCGGAGGAATTCGGGCAGATTCCCCCAGCGATTACTGAAACAGAGCAGCCCGTCCATCTTCAGTGTGGGTTCTTCAGACAGCGTGTCACGACCGATGAATGCCCGCCCCAGCCAGTCGCGCTCGCCGAGCAGATTCGTGAAGGCCTGCCCATCGAGAGGAGAGTCTCCGATGTACAGCAGCTCTTGCAGGCTGCCGCCCTCCAAGGTCCGCGCTGCGTCCAGGATGCAGGCGATTACCCGCGCGTACTCGCGCTCGTTCTTGCGCGGTGGCGTACCCACCGCCAATCCCAACTCCGCGGCAAGCGACCCCAAACCCGGCAAACGGGAATCAGCCGGCTCCAGCCGGCGATACACCACAAAATCATCCAAGAAATCTGCGGCTTTGGCTATCCCTTGAAACTCCACTCCAGTCAATCCTCCAGCGTCATCGCGAGCTCGATGATGTCCTGCAATACACCCGCGGCGGTCACTTCCAGCCCGGCACCAGCACCGCTGATGATCAGCGGTCGCTGATATCGCGTTGAATGAATGGCAACGATGTTGTCAGTTCCCCTCAAGCTACCCAGCAGCGAACCTTCCGGAATCGACTTGAAACCCACCCAGCACTTGCCATCCTTCACCCTTGCGACGTAGCGTAGCACTTCCCGCCGTGCGCGTGCCTCCACGACCCGCGCGGCAAATGCCTCGTCCAGTTGCGGCACGGTCTGCAGGAATTCGGACACCGGCAACTGATCCCACTGCGGAGGATACTGCGGTTCGACGGCCACGTCAGCGAGCTCGAGATCCCAACCCAGTGTGCGGGCCAGGATCAGTGCCTTGCGCGCCACATCGACCCCTCCCAAATCCTCCCG
>CAZPTF010000534.1:0-2545 GCA_964589015.1 uncultured Anaerolineae bacterium | reverse complement strand
CAGTCTGCTCCAATGGGCGTGCTCTCCAGCGCATTGGTCGTGTCCAAGGCACTACACTTGTCGCAAAAAATCCTGACTGCACCCGCCCTCGAAGAAAATATGCATCTGGGCGAAATGCAGTGTATAATAGACTAAAGAGGAAGTGCCCCTCGTGACCACTATGCGCACAGCGCACAGGTTAATCCGGAAGGGAGTGAATCGAAGTGAGCAGCAGGGAACTTAGAGCTCTCGGTCTCACTGCGGGGGCTTTCGCTATCATCCTTATCTGTCTGGTCCTCTTTGGCGCTGCCACGTTTCTGGTCGTCAGGTACCGGGAGCATCGCAACCAGGTGATGGCCTTGCCTGCCACCGTAGCGACCAACGCGGCAATCGTCTTAATGCCCGATGCTGGCTTTACCGGCACTGAGATCTCGGTGAGCGGGACAGGATGGCACGCAGGAGAAGTCGTGTTTATCCGGCTGCGCGATGTGGCCGGGCAGTTGAATGGCACGTACGCATTCGCGGGCGCGGTGGTGAACAGCCAGGGCGAATTTCACACTTCATTCACGTATCCGTACGAGACACGCTGGACTGAAGGAGAGCAGGTCGAAGTCATTGCCAGTGCCGACGCGTCGGGCTTGCAGGCGATCGCGACATTCAAGCTGGATCCGAGCTGGAGCGCCCAGGCCGAGCCGACGCAAGCACCGGTCATCGTCACAACGGTCGCCCAGCAGACCAGCGTCCCCATCCCCGGGATCGTCGTCGGCACGGTGCGCGATCGCACCACGGGCCGGGGAATCGCCAACGTGCGTGTCACGATGGGCACGCAATCGGATACGACCGACGCAGACGGTCATTACGAGTTCAGCGGGCTTAAGCCGGGGACCTATCTCGTGCAGGTCGATTCGGCGGAGTATGCCGCGATCGATTCGCCGCCAATCATCGTCAAGTCGGGCGAGGCCAGGCAATTCGATATCCCGCTGGTCCTCCGTGGAGGACAGGACACACAGCAGCAGGGACAGACGGCGACCAGTGCCGCCGTGGCCGCCGCGGCAACCACGACACCCTTCGCTTCCGCATCCACCTATACGGCACCGACTGCGACGCCGGTCGAAGCCGAACCGACCTCCACTGAGGAGAAGCCGACAGCAACGCGCACACCGACCCGTACTCCCACCCGCACGCCGACACGAACCGCCACGCCATCTCCGACCGCGACCCCGACGCGGGAAGCGTTGTTGGCGTTGTTCCCATCGTCGGGGACTGTGGGCACGACGATCTCTGTCGTCGGGCACGGTGGGCCGATCAGCGCGACGCTATTCCTGGCAGTAATCGAACCCATAGCCGTAGACGTGACCGCGCTGGACATCGACCAGGTCGCACGGTCTGCGGAGGAAAGCGGCGCGCTCGACGAAGCCTCCACGGTCGTCACCGACC
This sequence comes from uncultured Anaerolineae bacterium, assembly GCA_964589015.1. Lineage (GTDB taxonomy): Bacteria > Chloroflexota > Anaerolineae > DAOTYC01 > DAOTYC01 > CAZPTF01. Next base: position 1,129 of record CAZPTF010000534.1, on the reverse strand, counting down.
AAACCGGCCACTTCACGGGAAGTGTGAAACTGCCATCCGGCGCCGCCTGGGAAGGCAAGTCCCAGGTGTTCGTGCTGGCGTACAGCGCAGATTTCTCGTTCACCACGCTGGCCCCATTCACCATCACTGAGTCGACGCACGCGGTGATCGGTATCGACCCGCTTTTGGGACCGGTTGGCACGGTGATCACGGTACGTGGCGCCTACTGGCCCGCAGATGCCGCGGTGTTCGTGACCCTGAGCCGGAGCGGCGGAGCCATAGCGCTCGCATCCGAAGAAAGCCAGGGCGCGGCGATCACACCGGTCGACGGCTCGTTCGTGACCACGCTCAATCTGCCGCCCGGCGAAGGCTGGGAAGAGCAGGAAGAAGCCATCGTCGTCGCGTACACCGGAGACTTTACTGTGTCTGCCGTGGCGCCGTTTGCCATCACCGGTCCCACGCCAACGCCCACAGCGGGCGCGGCGACCGAGACACCGGCGCCCCCCGCCCCCAGTCTGACGCTTTCACCAGCGAAACTATCCGCTGGAGACCTGCTCACAGTGATCGGCGAGAATTGGCCCGCCAATACCGAGGTGACCCTGGCACTATCCAATCTGCTGCGGGACATCGCAACCGAGGCGGAGCAGCCAGGGCCTGAGAGCGACCGGATTGTGACCGGCCCCGATGGCAGCTTCGAGGCGCAGATCATCGTCCCCATCGTCGATAGTTGGGTGGAAGGCGACCAGCTTCTCCTCCTCGGGTTTACCGCGGATTATGCAGCGACGGCAGCCAGGGTCATCGACCTGATTCCGGCGAGCAGCGCGCCGGCCACCGTGACCTTTGCAGATGGGCAGAGTGTGCCGGGCGTTGCTGTTGCCGTCGCAGGGAGCAACTGGAAAGCGGGTGTGGAAGTCTATCTGGCGTGGTCTGAGAGCCATCTTCTGGCCGACGCCGCGTCCGCATCCGCTCTGTCGGTCGTGGTTGCTGACCCGCACGGCCGGTTCGAGACTGAAGTCATTGTCCCGGCTCTGCCGGAAGGCGAGGAGCAGGTGAACCGCACATTGGTGGCATGGTCACAGGACAAACAGCAGTCCGCTGTGGGCGTGCTGACCGTGGTCGAAACACTGCCAACGACCGTCAGCGCGGGTAC
>CAZPTF010000533.1:0-2555 GCA_964589015.1 uncultured Anaerolineae bacterium | reverse complement strand
CAAAAATCGTTTGACAATCGCCGTGGCCTTTGATATAATAGTCACATCTTCGGTGCGCGAGCGGGGCAGCGCAGGGACGCGCCAACAGCCGGGTATGTGGCCTTCACTTGCTCGCTGGCGCGTTTGGTACGTTCTGCGGTAACACCATCCGGCATTCCATTTTGGGCGCGGTCTTCTGGAACAGGGAGGAGCTTGGTCTTATGAATAGCAATCTGCGTGGTCTGATCACTACTATCGCCATTGGGCAGTTCATTCCGGTGTTGCTCTACCCGCCTGCCTCGCTGCTGTCTGCAAGTCCCATCATCCTGGGTTTCGCTATCCTCATCTTCATTCTCGTGGGTTACAATCTGCTGCAATACAGGCAATGGGCCAAAACGATCACCGTGTTCATGCAAGGGTTCAACATCATCATCCGCATCATGTTGTTGCTCGCGCACGGCGCCAATCCGATCAAGACGGGCGGCGGTCTCAATTGGGACGTCATTGTGTTCAACCTGGTTGCGATTGCCCTCTCCGTGGTGATTCTGTATCGCATCGATGTGCCGCAAGTCGAACTGGTGTACAACCGCTGATTCCGCAGCGCTGCGCAGCAGCTCCGGCAGTCCGTGTTGCGGCTGGGTGAGCCGCTGCGGTATGCTCGGGCGGCGTGCGCGGTAATTGAAGCGCGGGCAAACGCAGTAGGCTGTCCCATGACGATTGGCCGCGCCGTGCAATAACGTCACACCATCCACGAATCCAACACCAATACTCGAGCCGGTCCGCGCCGGCCGATACACCGGCGAATCCGCCCTGGCGCAGCGCTGCGCGATAGGCTGAATCTGCGTGGCTGCGCCCGTGTCGTGTGCAGCGGACCTGTGCAGGACGTCATTCGTGTACCCGGGCCGCGATACGTGGGCAGCGAGTGCCAACCGCGCACGGCTGGAGCTCGTGGCTCACGCGCGGGTCGAGTCGCGTCCATGGTTTTGGGACAGCCTCCCTTATTCGTGTCCTCGCGCCAGTTTTATGTTCCCTCGACCAGGATCGGAATCTGGCTGATCATGCCGGCCTCAACCTCGATATCGAAGTCTACCTGTCCGCCCCAATCGGTCTTCCCCTGAATGTGATAGGTCCCTGCTTTCAGCTGGACGAATGCACAGCCGGACGTCTCACCCTGCTTGGGCGGGACCGCGACGGTTGTGGTTTCCGGGCCGGTGATGTCGTAGTGGGCTGCATCGCCCATGAAGTTCTCGAACCACAAACCACCCGTGCCGGCTGCCAGCGGCTTGCAGCAGGGGCAATCGGGGACGGCTTCCGCTGCGGTTTCTTCCGTGGATACCGTCTCTTCAGCGGCGGCTTCCTCGTCCACGGGGGGACCGGCCAACAGCAGGAACAGCTGGGGCGGGTTGCCTGCGGAAGAAGGCACGTACATGACGATGAAACCCATGTCGCCGTTTGTCCACGAGAGGGCATTGATCCCGCTTTCGCTCAGCGGGGCCGCGTCCTGATCCGGTTCCCAGCCGGCGCTGTGCATCGCTGCTTCGTACGCCGCCACCACATCCTCGAACGTCGTCCCTTCTGCGAGCTGGTACATCATCGTGTCGAACCACAGCGGGATTTCCTCCGCCTGCAACCCCAGCGACATCGGGTCGAGAGCTCCGCTTTCGTCGTCCGTTCCCGGTTCCTGAGCCGCGACTAGCGCGACCGTGCTCGCCAATAGCACGACCGTGATTACCATACAGGTGATTACTCTACGCACATCCATTTGTAAGATCGTCCCCCTTTCGTGCGATAAAAAGTCTGGTATGCAACATGCGCTGATCGGTTGCCCTTTCCGGGTATCCTGGGTGTCCGTGGCTGGGCCTCGGCCTCGCATCTGCGTCTTCACCTCCTCTCCCCCTGTTAGCTCGAGCAACGCGACACTCTGTAATGATACATCCTTATCGGGAAATCGACAAACGAACCATCGTTCAGGTACGGTCATCCATGTGTTCAGCCGGGGGCTATGCGTTTGGGGACGGTGGCTTCTCTACTGCGCAGTAAGGGACGCCGCAGCGGCCCAAAGCGGCACGAGCCGATCCCGCGAAGCCGGATCGATCTCCACGCTCAACCGGGCTGCGGATCGCTGCCTGTTGGCCGTTCCACGTGAACTTGGACGCACGAATTGCCGCCGGAGGGTCGTTCATACACTGGGTCGAGGGAAACCAGAGGTGTGCTCTGTCACCTGGAGAGAGACGATTGGCTCTAGCGTCGGTCAGTTGCGCCGCGGATGAGGCCCTGGTTCACGACCTCATCATAGACGGCGCATGGGATCGAAACCTCATCAAACAGGCCACCCAGGAGATCCAGTTGGTGGAGTTTGCCCAGTGTCATCAGGGGACCGGAATTGCATAGAACCAGGGACATGGCAGCTAGCTCAACTCTTCGACCAGCGTCTCAGCAGTGTAGGGAGGTTCCATCCCGCGCGCGTAGGCATGCCGGGCGAGTTCTGATTGGGACACACCGGCCTGAGCCGCTGCTGCTCCAAAGGAAATCCCACCGCGCACATAGCGGTCCAGAGCCTGCTCGATTTTGAACTC
>CAZPTF010000532.1:0-2573 GCA_964589015.1 uncultured Anaerolineae bacterium | reverse complement strand
TAACCCAGGACCGGGCCGCTCGTTGATTGTATTTGCGCCTACCGACCAGGGAATCGCCGCTTCGACGCCACCCAAGCCGGATCTGGGAAACCAAGAGGACTGGCTGGCCGATCGTCAAGACATGCTGGAAATCTTGAATCGCGCAGAGGCGGGCACTTCCTGGGACGAACTGCGGACTATTCTTGCCCGCCTGACCGACACGCGCTCCCGGCTGACCTACTGCGCCCACATGATCACGGCGTTGCTGATGAATTTGAGCAGGGCGAACATTCAGGCGTCCATTCCCAAGGCCAACCTTGTCCAGTCGATCAATGCCTTGATCGCTTCCGGGGAGATCGGACTCAGCACGCTGGGCGGGTTCAGTCTGGGCGCATCTCTGAACCAGCGGATCGATTCATCCCTATTCGACGATCTCTTTGCGCACACCAGGCGGTATCAGTCTTGTCTCTTGACTCTGAGCGAGGACAGCAAGGCAATTCTCACCGAATTTTTGCGCGAAGCTCTCATTATTCTCCAGCAACAACACGCCGTTTGATGAAATCCCGGAGTTATGCAATAGGTGCAGCATTCCCTTTTTCTTAATATTTTGGTTTTTTTGGAGGAGCATGAATGGCCATCAAATTCGTTACCGATAGCACCGCCTATTTGCCCCAAGAAATTCTGCATGCGTATGACATCAGGGTCGTCCCGCTGAAGGTCCTTTTCGGTGATCGCGTGTACAGAGACGGGATAGACCTCACGAACAACGAGTTCTACCGCATGCTATCCGAAGCCCAGAGGCTGCCGACTACCTCACAGCCAGCGGTCGGGGAATTTGAGCGGGTCTATGCCGAGCTGCTCGATCAGGGGCACGAGATCATCTCCGTGCACATATCAGGCAAGCTCAGTGGAACGGTGGAATCCGCCCGTTCTGCGGCGGAGCAGTTTCCCGGCGCCCCCATCCGTGTCGTGGACTCGCTCTCTACGGCGTTCGGTTTGGCGATGATGCTCATCGAAATCACCCAATCAGCGGCCGAAGGTTACGATACCGCCGCGATTTTGCGCCGCCTGGATCAGATGGTTCGAGATACGGAAATGTACTTCGTCGTCGATACGCTGGAATACCTGGAGAAAGGCGGACGCATTGGCGCCGCACGTGCGTTGCTGGGTACGTTGCTGAAAATCAAACCGGTCCTGATGGTCGAGGACGGGTTGATCGTCCCTTTGAGCTCGGTGCGGACAAAACGTAAGGCGATTGCCTTCATGTTGGAGCAAGCATCGCGGTCAGTCGAGGGACATCACCATGTCCGGCTCGCGGTCGCTCATGGGCAAGTTCCCGAGGAAATGGACGAGCTGCTACAGATGATACAGCAGCGCTTCGGTTCATGCGAGGTCTTCACCAGTGAAGTCGGCCCGGTAATCGGTACACATACCGGCCCCGGTGTGCTGGGCATGGCGGTCTGCCCCATACAAGACGGCCTCTAAGTCCCCAAAGGGCATTGCGTATGCGCCCATCGGCTGAATGTTGATTGACCCGCTTTCCACTTTCTGTTATACTTAGATTAGTATTGCATTCAAATATTCACCGTAACCCCAGGCAACTTGCGGTGTTTTACTTCATGCAAGGGCTTGGGGACTTCCTGTACAAAAGGGTCAACAGTGACAGAGTCTGAAGAAGCCCTGGTAGAGCGAGCTAAAGTCGATCCTGACGCGTTTGGCATGCTCTATCAGCAATATGTCGAGCGGATTTACAGCTATATCTATTACCGGGTGAGCAACCATCACGATGCTGAGGATTTGACGGCCCGGACGTTCCAGCAAGCGCTGAAACACATCGGGCGTTATGTGAACAAGGGAGTGCCCTTCTCGGCATGGCTGTATCGTATTGCCCACAACAGCGTGGCAAACTGGCACCGCGCACACAGCCGCCACCGATTCATTTCTCTGGACGATCTGGTCATGATGTCGAGCCGGAGTAAGTCGGCACCCGATACGATCACCGAACGGAACGAAGAACGGGCCGCGTTGCTCAGAGCAATCCGCCAGCTTTCGGAAGACCGGCAGCAATTATTGATTCTGAAGTTTACGGAGAGGCTATCCAACCGAGAGATCGGCCAAATCATGGGGCGTACCGAAGGCGCCATCAAATCCCTCTACCATCGTACGCTCCTGGCATTACGTGAAGAGTTGGAGGAAGAAGGATTCGCATCCTTCGAGTTACTTCATTCAGACAATGGTGATGAGCCCAGCCCATTGACATTCCTGGCACACAAAGAAGAGGGAGATTAACAGAAAGGCAAGCGATATGAATTACTTCAAGGAGGCGGTCGACCTTCTTCCACAAACGTGGCAAAGGATCGTTTACGGCACCCGGGCCATCGCGCGCAAGCAACACGTGGACGATATACTGACTGACCACGTGGGTGCGTTGATAGATGGGACACATGCCAGCAAACTGTACCTGGATCGGTATCCCGATGAGCGCGTATTGGCCAGTCTTCTGCCTTTAGCAGAACACGTCAACGAGCATCTGTATCCAGTGGCTCCAACCGCAGGGTTTCGGAATCGCCTGCTGAATGATTTGATGCGCCAGG